>CAIKLM010000156.1 GCA_903828235.1 uncultured beta proteobacterium
CGCCGCCGGCCGTGGCGGCGCCGCCCCCCGACATCGCGACAGAGCGCGAACGCGAACGCCGCCGCGCCGAGGCCGACGCGGAGCGCGAGGCTGCGCGCCGGGCCGACGCGCAGCGCCGCACCGACGAGCGCACCGAGCAACAGCGCCGCGAGCGCGAGGCCCGCGCCGCCGAAGCCGCGGCCGCGGCCGAAGCCAAGGCCGCCGAGGAGCGCCTGGCGCGGCAGCGCGAGGAGAACCTGCGCCGCATGCTCGGCCAGGCCAATGCCAGCCCCGGCCCCGCCACGGGCACAGGGACGGCGGCGCAGGCCGCGGCACCGTCGGCGGCCTACCAGGGCCGGGTGAAGGCGGCGATCCTGCCCAACATCGTCTACACGGGCAAGGCGCCGTCGCGCGCGGTGGCCGAGGTGGAGGTGACGCTGGCGCCCGGCGGCACCGTCATCGCGCGCCGGCTCGTCAAGCGCAGCGGCCATCCCGATTGGGACGAGGCCGTGCTGCGCGCCATCGACCGCACGCCGCGCATACCGGCCGACGCCGACGGGCGCGTGCCGCCGGCGCTGCTGATCAGCTTCCGGCCGGACGAGTAGGCCCGGGGCGCTTCAGTCGTTCATCAGGCCCATGTCGGCGCTGCTCATGAGGCCCTCGATGTCCATCAGGATCAGCATGCGCTCGGCGTCCTTGCCGTCGTCGCCGCCGCCGGCGGTCTTGACGGCGCCGATGCCGGTGATGAAGCGGGCGTCGACCGAGGAGTTCAGCTCGGGGGCCGGCTTGATCTGGTCCTTGCCCAGCTCGAGCACGTCCGAGACCGAGTCGACCACGGCACCCACGACACGCCCCCGGACGTTGAGCACGACGACGACGGTGAAGGTGTTGTACTCGACCGTCTCGCAGCCGAGCTTCAGGCGCAGGTCGATGATGGGCACGATCACGCCGCGCAGGTTGACCACGCCCTTGATGAACGACGGTGCGTTGGCGATGCGCGTCGGCGGCTCGTACGAGCGGATCTCCTGCACGCGCAGGATGTCGATGCCGTACTCCTCCGCGCCGAGCCGGAACGTGAGGAACTCGCCGCCCTGGGCCGTCTGCGACGGGGCGGCAGCGACGACGACGGCCGTGCGGACGGCATCAGGGCGGGCGACTGGGTTGGCTTCGGCAATCATGGGTTTCCTCGATGCGTGAGAAGGGCTACTTGCGGTGTATCGGCCGCGATGCCGTCGGCTTGAGCGGGCCCGCGGTCAGAAGGTTTCCCAGTCGTCGCCGGGCGCGGCGGTGGCCGGGGCCTTGGCGGCCGTGGCCGCGCGGCCCAGGGCCTTGCTGGCCAGCTCCTTGGGCGTCGCGGCCGGGCTTGCGGCCGGCACGGGGCGCGCGGCGCGCGTCTGCGTCGCCGGTCCGGCGGGGCCGAAGGCGGCGCCGTCACCGGCGCCACGGAATCGGCTCACCGCCTGCGTCAGGCGTCGGCTCTGCTCGGCCATGCTCTGCGCCGCGGCGGCGCTCTGCTCCACCAGCGCGGCGTTCTGCTGCGTCATCTGGTCGAGCTGCGCCACGGCCTCGTTGACCTGGCGCAGGCCCCCGCTCTGCTCGGTGGCGGCGGCGCTGATCTCGCCGATCACGTCGGTGACGCGGCTCACGCCGGAGACGATCTGCTCCATGGCGCTGCCGGCCTCGTTGACGAGGCGGGTGCCGTTGTCCACCTTCTCGAGGCTGTCGCCGATCAGGCCCTTGATCTCGCGTGCCGCCTCGGCGCTGCGCTGCGCCAGCGTGCGCACCTCGCCGGCCACCACCGCGAAGCCGCGGCCCTGCTCGCCGGCCCGCGCGGCCTCGACCGCAGCGTTCAGCGCCAGGATGTTGGTCTGGAAGGCGATGCCGTCGATGGTGCCGATGATGTCGGCGATGCGGCGGCTGGCCGTCTGGATCTCGTTCATGGTGCTCACCACCTGCGACACCACCTCGCCGCCGCGCTGCGCGGCCGTGCTGGCCGCAGCCGCCAGCTGGTTGGCGGTGCGCGCGCTGTCGGCCGTCTGGCCCACGGTGCCGGTGAGCTGCTCCAGGCTGCTGGCCGCCTGCTGCAGGTTGCCGGCCGTCTGCTCGGTGCGGGTGGACAGGTCCTGGTTGCCGCTGGCGATCTCCGTGCTGGCCGTCGCCATGCTCTCGGTGCTGACGCGCACTTCGCCCACCATCGCACCCAACGCCTGCTGCATGCGCGACAGCGCCTGCTGGACCTCGGTCACCTCGTCGCGGCCGTCCGCCAGCACCTGCACCGACATGTCGCCGCCAGCCATGCGCTCGGCCGCGGCCCGCGTGGCGAGCAGCGGGCGCGTCACCGAGCGCGTGATCGTCACGCCGAGCAGCGCGGCGGCGACGACGCACACGGCGGTGCTGATCGACAGGGTCCCCATCGCCGACGAGAGCGTCTGGTCCAGGCGGGTCATTGCCTCCTGGGCCCTCGCCGGCTGGCCGCGCTGCTGCTGCAACGCGATCTCCTGCTGGTGGCCGCGGATCTGCGTCAACTCGAAGGCCGCGACCGCGGCGCCGACGACCATCAGCACGATCAGCGCGCCGAAGGCCAGGGCCAGCCGTTGGCCAATGCGGAACTGTCGTAGGCTCATGGTGATGTCCTGATTCGGTAGGGGGGGGTGACGTAAGGCTCAGGCCATGGCGGGCAGCCGGAACGCCGCCACGGTCTCGGTGAGCTTGCGGGCCTCGGACTGCAGGCTCTCGGCCGCAGCCGCGCTCTGCTCCACCAGCGCGGCGTTCTGTTGCGTCATGCGGTCGAGATGCGACATGGCACCGTTGACCTCGCCGATGCCGGTGCTCTGCTCGGCGGCGCCGGTGCTGATCTCGCCGACGATGGCCGTCACGCGCTGCACGCTGTCGACGATGCGGCCCATGGTCTCGCCGGCCTCGCCGACCTGGCGGGCCCCGCTTTCCACGCGCTGCACGCTGGCGTCGATGAGCGCCTTGATCTCGCGTGCGGCGCCGGCCGACCGCTGGGCCAGCGCGCGCACCTCGCCGGCGACCACCGCGAAGCCGCGGCCCTGCTCGCCGGCCCGCGCGGCCTCGACCGCGGCGTTCAGCGCCAGGATGTTGGTCTGGAAGGCGATGCCGTCGATGGTGCCCACGATGTCGGCGATGCGGCGGCTGCTGCCGTTGATCTCGTCCATGGTCTTCACGACCTGGGCCACGACCTCGCCGCCGCGGCCGGCCACCTCGGCGGCCGTGACGGCCAGCGAGCGCGCCTGCTCGGCGGCGACGGCGCTGCTCTGCACGGTGCCGGTCAGCTGCTGCATGGAGCTGGCGGTCTGCTGCAGCGAACCGGCGGTCTGCTCGGTGCGCGTGGACAGGTCGGCGTTGCCCTTGGCCACCTCGGCGCTGGCCGCGCGGATGCCCTGCGCCGCACCTTGCACGCGGCCGACGATCTGGCGCAGGCTGTCCTGCATGCGGGACAGCGACTGCAGCAGCTGCGCCGCCTCGTCCCGACCCTCGACGCGGATGGGCGTCGCCAGGTCGCCCCCGGCAATGGCCGAGGCCACCGACGCGGCATAGCCGATCGGGTTGGTGATGGAGCTGGAATTCATCAGCGTCAGCGGCACCACCACCACCACCACGGCCCCCAGCGTGATGCCGAAGGCCACCAGGATGGTGAGCATGGCGCGGTCGAAGTCGCGCTGGGTCTGCACCACCTCTTCGGCGACGTGCCGGCCGATCCGGTCGACGTTCGCCGTGGCCTGCGTGTACGACTCCCGGGCGCTGGCGAGCGTGCGGTCGGCCAGGTGCGCGTTGCCGAAGGCGCCCTTGCGGAAGCTGTCCAGCACCGGCTGGCTGCGCTGCTCGTAGTCCTGCAGCTGCTGCAGGGCGGCGCGGGCGAGCGCGTTGTCGGCGTCCTCCTCGCCCTCCGTCATGGCCTCCAGCGCCTTGCGCGCGGCCGCGAGGTGGGTCGCCCAGGACGCGCGGTGCGCCTGCACGGCCGCACCGTCCTCGTGGTCGATGACCATGGCCTTCTCGAGCACGAGCACGCGCGCGAGTTCGTCGCGCACCACGCCCAGCAGGGTGCTCTCGTGGATCGAGTGCCCCATGAAGTCGGTGTTCAGCGCCTTCAGGCGCGCCCCGCCGGCCAGGCCGACGAAGCCGACCACGGCGAACAGGGTCAGCACCAGGGCGATGGCGCCGCGCATGCGCGTGCGGATGGAAAAGCGCCTGAAGATCGAGGTGTTGGCGTCGAGCATGCGGCTCTCCGATGGACGGTGGTCAGTGGCGGGCCCGACGGATCAGGGCGCCGATGTCCAGGATGAGCGCGACGCGACCGTCGCCCATGATGGTGGCGCCCGAGACGTCGTCGACCTTGCGGTAGTTGCTCTCGACGTTCTTCACCACCACCTGCTGCTGGCCGAGCAGCTCGTCGACCAGCAGCGCGACGCGGCCGCCCTCGGCCTCGACGACGACCATGATCTCGGGGCTGCGGCCGAGGTCGAGGCGCGGCACGCCGAAGAGCGCCTCCAGGTCGAGCACCGGCATGTACTCGTCGCGCACCTCGACCAACCGGCCCGAGCCGCCGATGGTCTTGATAAGGCCGGGCTTGACCTGGAACGACTCGACGACGCTGTTCAGCGGCACGATGTAGACCTCGTCGCCGACGCCCACGCTCATGCCGTCCATGATGGCCAGCGTCAGCGGCAGGCGCACGCGCACCGTCATGCCATGGCCCTCGGCGGAGTCGATCTCCACCGTGCCACCCAGCGCGGTGATGTTCTTCTTGACCACGTCCATGCCGACGCCGCGGCCCGATACGTCGGTCACCTCGTCGGCCGTGCTGAAGCCCGGCGAGAAGATCAGGTTGCACACCTCGGCGTCGCTCATCGCGTCCGAGACGTCGAGCCCGCGCTCGCGCGCCTTCTTCAGCAGCTTGCCGCGGTTCAGGCCCTTGCCGTCGTCGCGCACCTCGATGACGATGCTGCCGCCCTGGTGGCTGGCGATCAGCATGATGGTGCCGTGCTCGGGCTTGCCCCTGGCCAGCCGCTCGGCCGGCAGCTCGATACCGTGGTCGCAGCTGTTGCGCACCAGGTGCGTGAGCGGGTCAGTGATCTTCTCGACCAGGCCCTTGTCCAGCTCGGTGGCCTCGCCCACCTGCACCAGCTCGACCTTCTTGCCGAGCCGGCCGGCCAGGTCGCGCAGCATCCGCGGGAAGCGGTTGAACACCAGCGACATCGGAATCATCCGGATCGACATCACCGCTTCCTGCAGATCGCGGGTGTTGCGTTCCAGGTCGGCCAGGCCGCTGCTGAGCTGCTGGTGCACGGCGCTGTCTAGGCCCTTGCTGTTCTGCGCCAGCATGGCCTGCGTGATGACGAGCTCGCCCACCAGGTTGATCAGCTGGTCGACCTTGTCGACGCTAACGCGCAGGGTGCTCGACTCCGGCGAGCCCGCGGCCTTGGCGTCGGGCCGCGGCGCGGCGGCGCGGGGCGCCGGCGCCTCCCTGGGTGCGGCCTCCGGGGCCGAGGCCGGGCCCGGGTCTTCGGCTGCGGGCGCGGTCGGTGCCGCGGGCGCATCGTCGAAGAAGCCGTAGCCGGGATCCGCACCCGCCGCGTCGGAGGGCGCGCCAGGCGCACCCTCGTGGAAGCCGTAGCCCTGGGTCAGCGGCATCAGCTGCACGTGCTCGCGCGCCACGTGGAAGCCGAAGAGGTCGATGAGGTCGTTGTCGGAACTGGTGGTGACCACCTTGAAGCGGCGCACGCCGTCGGCGTCGCGGCCGGCGTCGAGCGGCTCGATGCGGCCGAGGTTGGTGATCTCCTTGAACAGCTCCACCAGGTTATCGGCCAGGGAAGGATCGGCCAGCGGGCCCACGCGCAGCTCCAGCGCGCGCGCGCCGGCCGGGGCGTCGGCCGGGGGCGCGGCCGCCGGCACGCCGGGTGCGGGGGCCGGCGCAG
>CAIKLM010000157.1 GCA_903828235.1 uncultured beta proteobacterium
CCCTGCGCGGCTTGCCGCCCCGCGAAGGACATCCAGAACAAACCGACAGGAGCAAGCAGCTACAGTTGTCCACAGCCGGGATCACGCGATCCCGGCCACAAGCCCTGGGTCAAAGTTCAGTCGGCAGGGTGGGTCAAAGTTCGATCGGCGCGGACACCATGAGTACATGGCCCAACCGGGGGGGGGCCTCCGGCGGCCCCTGCGGGGGGCTGGAAGAGAGAAGACCTGAACCCCAAAACCGTCAGGCCAAGGCGGTCTGACTCAAGCCAACAGGCCTCCTCGAAACCCGGTGCGGTTCAAAGTTGATGTCGATGAAGTCCTTGGGCAGGTTCTGCAGCGGGCCGAAGTAGGGCAGTTCCTCCTTCGTGCGCGCGCCGAAGAAGAGCATCAGCTTGCCGCCCTCGAACTTGCCCGAGGACCGCACCCGCCGACGCCACTCGGTCATCGCGCGCATCGGCGCGCTGCCGGTGCCGGTGCAGATCATCACGATGTGGCTCTTCGGATGATTCGGCGTCAGGAAGCTGGAACCGAAGGGCCCGATGACCTGGACCTTGTCGCCCACCTTCAGGTCGCACATGTAGTTGCTGGCCACGCCGCGAACGGGATGGCCCTGGTGGTCCTCCAGCACGCGCTTGATCGTCAGCGAGATGTTGTTGTAGCCCGGGCGCTCGCCGTTGCGCGGGCTCGCGATCGAGTACTGGCGCGGGTGATGCGCACGGCCCTTGGCGTCCACGCCCGGCGGCAGGATGCCGATCGACTGCCCTTCGAGCACCGGAAACGGCATCGAGCCGAAGTCCAGCACGATGTGGTGCGTGTCGTAGTCCTTGCCGACTTCGGTGACGCGCACGTTGCCGGTCACCGTGGCGACGATGTGCTTTTCCGGCGCCTTGGGGCCGTAGAGGTTGGTGTACGCGTGCGCCGCCGACCAGGGCGGCATCTGCGAGCCGTACGACGCGCTCTGGAACGGCGTCTCGCCAGTGGCCGCCGCGGGAAGCGGCGGCGTCGGCGCGTCGGCGGCCGTGGCCCCGGGGGCCACGCCGGCCTCGGACTGCTGCTCGGGGCTCAGCTCGGGCGGCAGTTCGTTCCAGCCGAGCTGCTCCTGCACGCTGTAGGCACGCGGTGGGCAACGTGGAGATGATCGCAGCCCTGTTGCTGCTGCGTGGCAACGTCGGTCGGCCGGGGGCCGGGGTCTGCCCGATCCGCGGCCACAGCAACGTGCAGGGCGACCGCACGATGGGGATCGACGAGAAGCCGTCGGCGGCCTTCCTGGACCGCTTGCGCGAGGTGTTCGACTTCGAGCCGCCGCGCCGGCCGGGGCTCGACACCGTGGGGGCCATCGAGGCCATGCTCGCCGGGCGGGCGCGGGTCTTCGTCGGCATTGGCGGCAACTTCGCCGCGGCGGCGCCCGACACCGAAGCCACCCACCGCGCGCTGCGCCAGTGCGAGTTGACGGTGCACGTCAGCACGAAGTTCAACCGCAGCCACGTTGTGCACGGCCGGCGGGCGCTGCTGCTGCCCTGACTGGGGCGCACGGAGATCGACCTTCAGGCGGCCGGCGCGCAGGCGGTGACGGTGGAAGACTCGATGAGCATGGTCCACCTCTCGGCCGGCCGCAACGAGCCCGCCTCGCCGCACCTGCTGTCGGAGCCGATGATCGTCGCGCGCATGGCGCAGGCCACGCTGCCGGCGAGCCGCGTGCCCTGGGCCTGGATGGTCGAGGACTACCGGCGCATCCGCGACCGCATCGCCCGCGTCGTCGAGGGCTTCGAGGACTTCAACGCGCGCGTCGGCGTGCCGGGCGGCTTCCGGCTGCGCAACCTGGCGGGCGAGCGGATCTGGGCCACGGCGTCGGGGCGCGCCGAGTTCCACGTGCATGAGCTGCCGGCCAGCGCGCCGCGGGCGGCCGACGTGCTGATGCTGTCGACGATCCGCTCGCACGACCAGTACAACACCACCATCTACGGCCTCGACGATCGCTATCGCGGCGTCAAAGGCCACCGGCGGGTGGTCTTCGTCAACGAGGTCGACCTGCGGCGGTTTGGCCTGGCGGCCGGCGAGTGGGTCGACATCCATGGCCTGCCGGACGACGGCGACGGGCCGGGGCATCGGGTGGTGAAGCGCTTCCTGCTCGTGCCTTACGACATCCCGGCCGGCTGCATCGCCAGCTACTACCCCGAGACCAACCCGCTGGTGCCGCTGCGCAGCGTGGCGCTGGGCGCCGGCACGCCGACGTCCAAGTCGATCCCCGTCCGGCTGTTCCGGTCGGAGGCGCCGTGAAGCCCGCCGAGGCCGAGGGGTTCGAGCCGCACGCACCGCTGGTGCAGGTGTGGGCGCAGCCGATGGACGGACGCGCCGGGCGGTTCGAGGAGGTGGCCGAGGAGACGCCGGTGGCGCTGGCGCTGAACGGTGTTTCGCAGGCCGTGATGATGGCCACGCCGTCGGACCTGGAGGACTTCGCCTTCGGCTTTGCCCTGACCGAAGGCTGGATCGACCATCGCCACCAGATCCTCGACGTCGAAATCCAGCCGCAGGACGCGGGAGTCGTGATCGACCTGGCCACCACCGCCGCGTGCGAGCACCGCCAGCGTGCGCGGCGCCGCACCATGGCGGGCCGCACCGGCTGCGGGCTGTGCGGCGTCGAGAGCCTGCAGCAGATGGCGGTGCGCGGGCCGGCACGCGCCACGGCGCCATCGACACCCGGCGGCGCGGACCCCGGCGCGATGGTGCGGGCCTCGATGGCCTTCCAGCGCCACCAGCACCTGCAGGCCCGGTGCGGCGGCCTGCACGCCGCGGCCTGGTGCGGACGGGACGGCGAGGTTCTTCTCGTGCGCGAGGACGTGGGCCGCCACAACGCGCTGGACAAGCTGATCGGGGCGCTGCTGCGCCAGGGCGCGGCGCCGGGCGCGGGCTTCGTGCTGATGTCCAGCCGCTGCAGCTACGAGCTGGTGCAGAAGGCGAGCGCCGCCGGCATCGGCGCACTGGCGTGCGTGTCGGCGCCGACGGCGCACGCGGTGCGCACGGCCGCGGCCTGCGGCGTGTCGCTGTGGGGCTTCGTGCGCGAGGGCCGGGCCTCGCGCTACGCCTGAGCGCCCCGCCGGGCGCCGCACGATCGCCGCGACGCGGCAGCGACCCGACCAGCTACCCCTTGGCCCCGCCAGCCCGGGCGGCGAACGCCACGAACGCGTCGATCGCCTCGACGGGCGCGATGCCGTCGCGCTTGAACACGCGCTCGGGCGGGTGCCCGAGCAGCAGCTTCTTCACCGGCAGCTCGAGCTTCTTGCCGGTGAGCGTCCGCGGGATCGCCGCGACAACGTGCACCTCGTCGGGCACGTGCCGGGACGACAGTCCGGCGCGGATCGCCTGGGCGAGGCGCTGTCGCAACGCCGCGTCGTCTGGCGTGCCAGGCCGCAGCACGACGAACAGCAGCAGGCACGACGGGCGGCCCAGGTACTCGAGGTCGACGACGAGGCTGTCGAGGATCTCGGGCTGCGCCTCGACCACGCGGTAGAACTCGCTCGTGCCCATCCTGATCCCGGCACGGTTGATCGTGGCGTCCGAGCGGCCATAGAGGATGCCGCCTGTGGCCTGCGGCCGCGGTACCAGCCGCAGCCAGTCGCCGTGCCGCCACACCGGGCCGGTGACCGGGTCGTCGAACAGGTCGAAGTAGCTCTCGCGGTAGCGCGCGCCGTCGGCGTCGTTCCAGAAGAAGAGTGGCATCGACGGAACCGGCCGGGTGCAGACCAGTTCGCCGACCGCGCCGACCACGGCGCGACCGGCATCGTCGAACGCGTGCACCGCGCAACCGAGGTTGCGGCACTGCAGCTCGCCCGCGTACACCGGCAGCGTTGGCAGACCGACCATGAAGCCGCCCGAGATGTCGGTGCCGCCCGACACCGAGGCGAGCCAGACGTCGCGCTTGACGGCGCTGTAGATCCAGGCGAAGCACTCCGGCGCCAGCGGCGAGCCGCTCGACTGGATCGCCTCGAGCGCCGACAGGTCGCAGGTCTCGCGCGGCACCAGGCCCGCCTTCAGCCCGCTGGCGAAGAATGCGGCGCCGGCGCCCATCGTGCGCACCCGGTGCTTCGCGGCGAAACGCCACAGGAACGCCCAGTCCGGACCGCCGCCCGCCTCGGCCGGCAGGTTCGCGCGGGGTCCGCCAGCGGCGCCGTCGTACAGGCAGGCGGTGGCGCCTGCGAGCAGCCCCAGCAGCTGCAGGTTCCACACGATCCAGCCAGTGGACGACATCCAGAAGAACCGGTGGCCGGGCCCGAGGTCGGTGTGCAGCACGGTGGTGACGAGCCCGGCGAGCAGGATGCCGCCGTGACCGTGCACGATCGACTTCGGCAGCCCGGTGGTGCCCGACGAGTAGACGATCCACAGCGGGGCGTCGAACGGCATCGGCACCGGCGCAAGGGGCGCGGGCTCGCGCACCGCCTCGACCCAGCCGAGCGTGCGCAGCGTGCGCGGACCCGCGCCGTCGGGCGCGTCGAATGCCGGCGGCGCGGCACCGGGGTCGAGCACCGGCAGCCACACCAGCGCCTCGAGCGACGGCAGCCGCGCGACGATCTGCGCGAGCGGCTCGCGCCGGTCGTGCGCCCGGCCGCCGAAGCGGTAGCCGTCGCAGGCGATCAGCACCTTGGGGGCGATCTGGGTGAACCGGTCGCCGACCGCCACCGGCCCCATGTCGGGCGAGCACACCGACCACACCGCGCCGATCGAGGCGACCGCGAGGAACGCGATGACCGTGTGCGGCAGGTTGGGCAGCCAGGCGACGACGCGGTCGCCCGGCTGCACGCCGAGCGCGCGCAGCGAGGCTGCGAACGCGCCGACGTCGCGGCGCAGCGTCGGCCAGTCGACCGCCCCTTCGCCGAGTGCCTCGCTCTCCCACAGCAGGGCCGGACCGGACAGGCCGTCGTGCCGCAGCACCTGGTCGACGAGGTTCAGCCGGACGTCCGGACACCACTGCGCCCCTGGCATCCGGTCGGCAGTCAGCATCCGCGCCGGTGCGCGGTCGGCGCGGATCTCGAACCAGTCCCACACCGCGCGCCAGAAGGCCTCGAGGTCGGTCACCGACCACTGCCACAGGTCCTCGTAGCGCTCGAATCGCAAGCCTCGGGTGTGCGCGAGCCAGTCGGTGAACGAGGTGATGCGGGCCCGCGCGATGCGCTCGGGGTCCGGCGTCCAGAGCGGCACGTCGGCGGCGGCCGGGGCCGCGGGGTCCGTCACCGGGACACCGCGGGCGTGGCGATCGTCACCGGCGCCAGGGCGCGCTCGACCACCGCAGCGGCAGAGAACAGCTCGTCCTCGCGAAAGCGCCGCCCGACGAGCTGCACGCCGTTCGGCAGCGCGATCGCGGGCAGGCTCAGCGCGTTCACCCACATCACGTTGCGCATCGTGTCGAACAGCGCGCGGGTGGCGGCCTCGTCAAGGAAATGGTCGAAGTCGAGCGGCGGCGCGGTCATGCCAGCCACCGGCGCCAGCACGATCGGGTGCGTCTCCATCCAGAGCGCGACCTCGCGCGCGATCGCGCGGCGCTCGGCGAAGGCGGCGATGTAGCGCTCGACGTCGGTGCCCAGCTCGAACAGGCCGAACATCGCCTCGATGTGCTGCCGGTTGCTCTCGCCGATCATCGTGCGCCAGGTCGGCATCGCCGCGCGCAGCAGCTCGGTGCCGACGAGCGCGGCCCACACCTCGGGCGCGCGTGCGGCCTGCGGGATCGCGGCGTCGACCACCTCGTAGCCGGCCCGCGCCAGCGCTGCCGCCACCGCATCGACGCGGGCGACGATCTCCGGGGCAACCCGCGCGCCGGTCTGCAGCACCATGCGCGCGACCCGCGGCCGCCGGCCGCCTGGAGAGGGATCGCCAGGAGCGGGTTCGCCGAGAGGCGGCCCGTCGCGCACGACCGGCACGGTCGCGGGATCGCCGGGATGCACGCCGGCCAGCGCACGGTAGGCGGCCTCGAGGTCGGCGAGCGTGCGCGCGAACGGCCCGATCGAGTTCATCAGGTCGAGCGTCGGCGGGCCGTCGAAAGGCGGCAGCGACGAAACCCCGGGCACCCGCCCGGCCGAGGGCCGCAGCCCCCAGACGCCGCAGAAGCTCGCCGGCACGCGGATCGAGCCGCCGTAATCGGCCCCCAGGCCGAGCGGGGCGAAGCCCGCGGCGACCGCCGCGGCGTCGCCGCCCGAGGAGCCGCCGGCGGTGCGGGACGGATCGCGCGGGTTGCGCGTGGCCCCGTGCAGGCTGCTGATGGTGTTCCAGCGGATCTGGAAGTCGGGTTGGTTCGCCTTGCCGACCACGATCGCGCCGGCCGCGCGCAGCCGGCGCACCGCCTCGGCATCGGCCGGCGACACGCGCTGCGCGAACGGCGCCACGCCCTCGGTCCGGCGCCACCCGGCGACGTCGAAGTGATCCTTGATCGACACCGGCACGCCGTCCAGCGGCAGGCCGGCGCGCGCGACGTGATCCGCGTCGGCCGCCCGCGCCTGCGCGAGGGCTTCGTCGGGCCGCAGCTCGACGAACGCGTGCACCGCCGGATCGAGCCGCCCGATGCGCGCCAAGTGCGCGCGCATCACGGCCTCGCGGCTCACCTCGCGCCGAACGACGAGCCGCACGAGGCTCGCCGCGTCCAGCGCGCACAGCGCGTCGTCGTCGGTCACCCTTTCGCTCCCCTTGTCCTGGGCCGGGCCCTCACAGGCCCAGGTAGGCCCGCTGCACCGCCGGGTCGTCCATCAGCGCCCGCGCCGATCCTTCGCCGGCGACCTGGCCGATCTCCAGCAGGTAACCGCGGTCGGCGATCGCCAGGCTCTTCCTGGCGTTCTGCTCGACCAGCAGCACGCTGACGTCGCCCGATCGAATCGTGGCCAGCGCCTTGAACAGCTCGCCCGTCATCAGCGGCGACAGCCCGAGCGACGGCTCGTCGAGCAGCAGCGCGGTCGGCTGCGACATCAGCGCGCGGCCGATCGCCACCATCTGCTGCTCGCCGCCGCTCATCGTGCGCACCGCCTGTCCGAGGCGCTCCTTGAGCCGCGGGAACAGCTCGACCACCCGCTCGAAGTTGCGCGCCCGGTGCGCGCGCGCGCGCTTCGGGAACGCCCCCATCTCGAGGTTCTCGCGCACCGTCAGCTCGCCGAAGATGCCCCTGCCTTCCGGCACCAGCGCCAGCCCGGCCTCGACGCGCTCGTGCGCCGGCAACCCATGCAGCGCGACGCCGCCCAGGACGATCTCGGTGCCGGGCAAGGTCTTCACCAGCCCGGCCAGTGCCTTGAGCAGCGTGGTCTTGCCGGCGCCGTTGGCGCCGAGCATCACCACCACCTCGCCGGGCGCAACGTGCAGCGAGATGCCCTGCAGCGCCCGGTGCTGGCCGTAGGCGGCCGCGATGCCCCGCACCTCAAGCATGGTCGTCCCCGAGGTAGGCCGTGATCACGGCCGGATCGGCCAGCACCTGGGCCGGCGGCCCTTCGGCGATCTTGGCGCCGGCGTTCATCACGACGCAGCGGTCGCACACCGAACGGATCGCGTCCATCACGTGCTCGACCATCAGGATCGTCACGTTGCCGCCGCGCAGCGAGCGGATCAGCTCGAGCGCGACGCCGAGCTCGGTCGGGTTGAGGCCGGCCAGCCACTCGTCGAGCAGCAGCACCTGGGGCTGTGCGGCGAGTGCGCGCGCAAGCTCGACGCGCTTCTGGTCGATGTAGGTGATCTCGCCGGCCAGGCGGTCGGCCTGGCCGGCCAGCCCGACACGCTCGATCAGCCCGTCGACGAACGCGCCCATCGGGCCCGCGGGCGGGCGGCCGCCGAACGTGGCCCCGGCGCGCACGTTCTCGCGCACGCTCATCGTCCGGAACACCCGGACGAGCTGGAAGGTGCGCGCAATGCCGGCCCGCGCAATGCGGTGCGGCGGCAGGCCGGCGATGTCGCGTCCGGCGAAGCGGATGCGCCCGGCGTCGGGCACCAGCGCGCCGCTGATCAGGTTCATCGCCGTGGTCTTGCCCGAGCCGTTGGGCCCGAGCAGGCCGACGATCTCGCCGCTGTGAACGTCGAAGCTGAGCTGGTCGACCGCGCGCAACCCGCCGAAGGCCTTGCTGACGGCCTCGAGCGAGAGCACCGGCTCGCGGCCGGCCTGCGGCAGCGCGCTCACTGGACTACCCTCCGAGCTGCGCGCTCCGGGATGAGCGCTTGGGAGCGGCCCGGCGCGCTCATGGCCGCGGCTCCGCCGACGCCGGGGGCGCAGCCTTCGCGGCGTCGTTGGGCCGGCGCCACCGGCCCTGCAGCAGGCCGAGCACGCCGCGCGGCAGCGCGTACACGATCAGCAGGAAGATCAGGCCGAGCACGATGCTGAAGTGGTTCGGGAAGTACTTGATGAGCACCTCGAACAGGAACACCAGCGGCAGCACGCCGAGCAGCGGCCCCCAGAACGCGCCGACGCCGCCCAGCAGCGCCATGATCACGACCTGGAACGAGATCTGCGCGTTGAAGGCGATCGACGGGTCGATGTAGGTCCAGCGCGGCGCGACGATCGCGCCGACCAGCACCATGAACACCGAGCTGATGACGAACATCGTGAGCTTGGCTCGGGTGGTGTCGACGCCGCAGTGGCGCGAGGCCGCCTCGTCCTCGCCGATCAGCCGCAGCGCGAAGCCCAGCCGCGAGCGCGACGCCCACCAGGCGGCGCCGAGCACCAGCACGAAGAGGACGAGCAGCTTCCAGTAGATCTCGCCCGGCGAGGTGTCGACGAACACGTAGCGGCCCACGGACCTGGAGACGTTGGCCTCGTACCAGGTGACCAGCTGCCGGACGAGCTCGGTGAGCCCGAAGGTGAAGATCACGAAGTACATGCCCGAGAGCCGCAGCGTCATGAGCCCGACCACGAGCGCGAGGACCGCGCCCACGACCAGCGCGATGCCGAGCACCGCGACGAACGGCAGCTTGTCGGCGAACACCGCCGTCACGTAGGAGCCCAGCCCGAAGAACGACACCGAGGCGAGCGAGATGTACCGGGTCGTGCCCGAGAACATGCCCCAGGCGGTGGCCAGCACCCCGAACATCAGCAGGTTGATGCCGAGCGAGGTCGTGTAGTCGTTGCCCAGCTTCGGCACCGCGGCCAGGGCCGCGAGGGCGACGATGGCGACCGCCGCGAGCGCGACGCGCGGGCGGCTCACCGCGAGGCCCTTCCGAACAGGCCATTGGGCCGGAACAGCAGCACCGCCAGGAACAGCGCGTAGTTCGAGGCGAGCGTGAGCTGCGGGTCGCCGTAGATCGCCACGAAGCTCTCGACCGCGCCGAGCATGAACGCGGCAAGGATGCCGCCGGGCAGGTTGCCGACGCCACCCATGATCACGATGATCAGCGCCTTCATCGTGAAGACGACGCCCATCGTGGCGCTGAAGGTGAGGAAGGTGCTGATCAGGACGCCGGCCAGCGCGACCAGCATCGCGCCCAGCGCGAATGCAAGGCCGGCCAGCTTCTTCACGTCGACGCCGACCAGCTGCGCCGACACCGGGTCGACGGCGAGCGCGCGGATGGCCGTGCCGATGCGGGTGCGTGTCAGCATCAGGTACAGGCCGAGGCCCACGCCAAGCGCGATCGCCAGCGCCAGCAGCCGATTGGCCGCCACCTTGCTGCCGAGCACGTCGACCGGCACCGACAGGAACGAGTAGCTGAGGTAGCCGCCGCCGACGGCCGCCAGCATCACCCCCTGCACCACGAACAGCAGGCCGAAGGTGGCGAGCAGGCTGTCGGCCTCGAGGGCTTCACGGTTGGGTGCCCGGCGCACCAGCGGCATCAGCACGATCCGGTAGATGCCCAGCCCGACGATCGCCGCCAGCGGCAGGATCAGCGCCATCGCGAGGAACGGCGACAGCATCTGCTTGCTGACCAGCGCCCACGCGAGCACGGCGGCTGCGATCAGCAGGTCGCCGTACGACAGGTTCATGATGCGCGCGACGCCGTACTGGAGGTTGAGCCCCAGCGCGACGAGCGCGTACATGCCCCCGAGCGTCAGGCTCGCAATGAGGGCGTCGATCAGGGCGGCCATGGCGCGGACCGTCGGTGCTGGGGGGGCGGCGGCGTGGCCTTAGGCCCGCCAGTTCGGCTTCGGGAACCGGACCGCCTTCGCGCCCGGCTGCGCCGGGCCGACGCCGACGAAGTCGCCGTCCTGCCACTGGCCCACGAAGAAGCCGCCCACGCGGATGTTGTCCTTGAAGCGCAGCGGCCCGACGATCGTGTTGAAGCTGCCAGTGTCGAGCTCGTTGATGATCGCGGCCCGGTCGAGCTTGCCGATCTTCTCGGTGGCCTGCTGCAGCGCCTGCAGGCCGGCGTAGAAGAGCGACGACCCCCAGCGGTCCGGCTCGCGCTTGTGCATCTCGACGTGGCGCGCGACGTACTGGCGCAACTGGGGCGTGACGTCCGGATTCCAGCCGCCGATGCCCATCACGCCCTCGACGTTCTCCTTGAAGCGGTCGCGGTAGATCGGGAACGCCGAGCCGACGGCGACATAGAACACCTTCGGGTTGAAGCCCCGCACGCGCGAGGCCTCGGTCAGGCCGACGGTGTCGGGCGGATAGCTGAAGGCCACGAAGGTGTCGGCGTTGGCGCGCTCGGCCTCGGCGATGATCGGCGCGAGGTCGGAGGTGCCCAGCGGGTAGCCCTTGTCGTAAGTGAGCTTGAATCCGGCCGCTCCGAACGCGCGGCGCGCGGCGTTGGAGAGCTCCAGACCAAAGGCGTCGGTGACATGCACCATCGCCACCGTGTCGCCGATGCGGCCGGCCGCGCGCAGCCCGCGCAGCACCTCGACCGCCGCTTCGGCGTAGGTGCTGGCCGTGTTCAGCAGCGCAAACAGGTTGTTCCAGTTCTTGACGATCTCGGGGATCCGGTCGCTCACCAGGCTGGCGGCGAGTTGCGGCATGTTGGCCCGTCGGAAGATCGGCGCGACCGCGAGGTTTTGGCCGGTGCCCCAGGGCGGCAGCATGAAGTCGACCTTGTCCTGGCTGACCAGCCGCTCGCAGGCCCTGATCGCCTCTTCGGCCTGGCTGCGGTCGTCGTACTCGATGCCCTCGAGCAGCACGCGCCGGCCGCCCAGGTTGAACCCGCCCGCGTCGTTGACGTCCTTGATCCACAGCTGGTAGTTGGGCCACTGCGTGATCGAGGCGCCGCCGGCGAAGGGCCCGGTCTTGGAGATCGCCCAGCCGACCTTGATGGTGGACGGGGTCTGGCTGCGCACGATCGCGGGCGCGCCGAGGATCGCGACGCCGGCGCCGAGGGCCTTCAGGGTGCTTCGGCGGTCGCCGCGGAACGGGGTCTGGGTCATTGCTGTCTCCTAGTGTGGTCTGTCGCCATGGTCGCCGGGCGCCGCGTGTGCCCGGCGGGTTCCTCACCGGTGCCGGGGGTCGCCCCCGGCCCGGCCGTCGCGCTCAGCGGATCAGCGCGTCGATCGCCGCGCGGCCGAGGCCCACCTTGTCGTAGTGGGCCCGGCACATCGCGAGGTAGTCGTGCACGTCGAAGTGCCCGTTGGAGGCACCGTTGTCGTCGAGCCAGATCAGCGGGCCCTTGACGATGAAGAACACGCGCATCGGATCCGGGTGCTCGTAGGCGACCAGCGTGTGGCCCTCGCCCGGGGTCTCGTAGACGAAGTCGCCGGCGGTGGCGACCCAGTCGTGCTCGAGGTAGCCCCACTTGCCCGAGATCGTGTACGCGAACACCTCGTGCGGGTGGTAGTGGCGGTTGACCAGCCCCGCGCCCTTGGCCATGAGCACGTCGCACCACTTGTTCTCCGACGGCGAGATCCACAGCGGCCGCGACGACACGGTCTCGGTGAACGGCACGTAGTAGCGCTCGTCGTCGGTCGGCGCGTTGGCGATGTAGGCCTCGGGCTTGGCATCGGGCTTGAACACGTCGGCGATCGGCTTGATGTCGCGCCAGAACTCGGTCTTGATGACGGCAGCCATCGGGTTTCCTTTGCGGTGTGGTTCGGGCCGGGTACGCCGGGACTCTTCCGGAGCCTCGGTCGGTGCCGGCAGCCGTTCCGGAAGGGTATTGCAGGGGCGGCTGGCGCGATTGACTAGACTGGACACGCGCATTGACCCGGCCGGACGGACAGGCTCGGGCAATCCCGAGGAGACGTCCATGCCCGCGATCCGACTGGCGCCCACCGCCGAGGTGTCGACCGACCATGTCGCACCGCAACACCGGCTCGCCTACTACGAGGCGTACAACGCGCACCGGCTGGTCGGGCTGCGCTGCTCGGCGCTCGACTCGACGCGGCTGCAGGCGCGGCAGCGCCACTACGACCTTGGCGAGGCGCGTATCACCGACGTCTCGGGCAGCAGCCGCATCATCGAGCGCTCGCGCGAGCTCGTGAACACGCACCCGAAGGACGCGGTCTTCGCCTGCCTGCTGCTGCGCGGCGAGGCCTGCTTCCTGCAGGCCGGCCGCGTGGTGCCGCTGGCCGCGGGCGACGTGGTCGTCTACTCGACCGACGTGCCGTACCTGTACGCGTTCGGCGGCGAGATGCACCAGGTGATCGTTGCCACCGACGCCGCGCGGTTGAGCGGCGACGCCTGGCGCGACCGGCTGCGCGAGCCGCTGAAGCTCGACGGCCGGCTCGCGACCCCGCGACTGCTGGCCAGCGCGCTGCGCTCGACCGCGGTCGGGTTCCTCGAGGCACCGCTGGCCGAGCGCGCCAGCGAGACCGCGCGCCGCGCGCGGGCGCTGATCGACGCGCTGGTGCGGCCGCCCACCGAGCCGGCCGCGGCAACGGCCGGTGGCGGCCTGGTGCTCGTCATGAACGCCGAGCAGTACATCGACCAGCACCTCGCCGAACCGGAGCTCGACGCGCAGGCGGTCTCGCGTGCGGTCGGCGTGTCGCTGCGCCACCTGAACCGGCTGTTCGCGATGCGTGGCGAGTCGGTCTCCGATTGCCTGTGGCGGATGCGGCTGGAGCGGGCGCGCGCGGCGCTGCTCGACCCGCGGCTGCATCGGGTGACCGTCGCCGAGATCGCGCACCGGCACGGCTTCGCGAGCGCCGCCCACTTCGCGCGGGCATTCCGCCGGCGCTTCGGGGCGCCCCCCACGGAGCACCGCTCCGCGGCGCTGCGCGGCCACCACTGAGGCGGCGCGGCCGAGCCGTCGGAACCGTCTCACGGCGTCCTCCGGACGGCAGCGCCGGCAGTGCCGGCACTCAGCCACGCGGCGACGCCGGCCGCGTCGTCGAACACCGCGTCGGCGCGCCGCTCGGCCCGTGCGGCAGCGAAGGTCTCGGCCGTGCCGATGCCGGTGAGCACGCCGATGGCGCGGGCACCGGCCTGGCGGCCCATCGCGATCTCCAGCGTCGGATCGTCGCCGATCACGACCGTGCGCGATGCGGGTGCGTCGAGGTGCGCGAGCACCGTGCGCATTGCCAGCGCCGAAGGCTTGCCGAACACGCGCGCGCGCGCACCAGTGGTGCTGGTGATGCCGGCGGCGATTGCATTGGACACGCCGATCATGCGCCCGCCCCGCGACGCGAAGAAGCGCGCATTCGAGGTCGTGCCAAGCCGGGCCCCGGCCCATACCGCGCGGCAGGCGACCTCGAGGTCGGCGAGCCGGAACTCGGGGTGCCAGCCGACCAGCACCTCGTCGACAGCGACCGCCGCGTCGCCGTCCTCGGGCAGCGCCACCTCCAGGCCCGCGTCGCGCAGCGGCTGCCGGACTCCGACGCCGCCGAGCACCAGCACGCGCTTCAGGCCGCGGCCGCGGTACCAGTGCGCGGCCACGTTGGCCGGCGTGAACACCTCGTGCTCGGCGATGTCGAGACCCGCCTGCGTGAGCAGCGACACGTAGTCGGCGTTGGTGTGCATCGTGCCGTTGGTGAACGCCGCCAGCCGCAGGCCGGCGGCGCGGATCGCCGCGAGCAGCGCAGGCGCGCCGGGCAGCGCCCGGTAGCCGTGGCCCTGCGGATCGCCCAGCACCAGCGTGCCGTCGATGTCGACGATCGCCGCCTGCCAGGCGCCGCCGTCGGCGGCCGGCGCGCGATGCGCGGCCCTGACCGTCATCGCCGACCCCCGCCGCCGCGCAGCACGAGCTTCATGCCCTCGGTCTGCACCCGCAGCTCGTCGGCGCCGGGCCCGGCGAGCAGCCGCTCGAGCAAGGTCATCAGCGGCTTGCGGTGCGGGTCGTAGCGGCGCGGCGCGGGGCCGGCCGCCTTCATCGCGTCGACCTGCTCGGCCGGCATCGTCGCGCGCAGCAGCAGCTCCTCGTCGGACAGGTGCGCGCCGAGGCCGCGCCGCAGCTCGGCCACCGAGGCCATGGGCGGCTCGGCGGCGAGCTCGCGCGCGCGCGGCAGCGCGTCGATGCGGTCGCGCACGGCCGGGTCGACCGCGCGCGGCGGCGTGCCGAACCGGCCGATCACGTACCGGATCACCTGGTCGGACACGCTCGCGTAGCGTTCGGTGCCGACCACGTTCATCACCGCCTGCGCGCCGACGATCTGCGAGAACGGCGTCACCATGATCGGGTAGCCGAGCTCGGCGCGCACCCGCTCGACTTCCTCGGTGACCTCCTGCCAGCGGTGCTCCTGGCGCAGCTCGCGCAGCTGCCGGCGCATCGTGCCGATCATGCCGCCGGGCAGCTGGTGCCGGAAGTAGCGCGCGTCGTAGGCGCTCGGCGCGCCCGGCACCTGCCCCTCGGCACGGGCGAGCGCGCTCAGCCACGCGGCGTACGCGGCGAGCGCCTCGCGGTCGACGTCGCAGCCGATGCCCTCGACCGAGAGGTTGCGCAGCAACTGCGTCGCGTCGGGCTGCGAGGTGCCGCCCGACAGCGGCGCGACCGCCGTGTGCAGGGCCGACAGCCCCAGGCGCGCGGCTTCCAGGTACGAGAACTGCGCCAGCCCGATCGTCTCGTGCGAGTGCAGCTCGAAGGGCTTGCCGGCGCAGGCGGCGATCATGCCCGGCAGCAGCGTGCGCGCCCGCTCGGCCGTCAGCAGGCCGCCGGGGTCCTTCAGGTACAGCGCGTCGACGACCGGATCGGCGGCGAGCGAGGCCGCGATGCGCGCGTAGTAGGCGTCGTCGTGCACCGGGCTCACCGTGAAGGTGATCGCCGCGACGATGCCGGCGTCCGTCTCGCGGCGCACGAGGCGGCAGCACGCGAGCTGCGCGGCGACGTCGTTCATCGGCTCCATCACCGCGAAGCGCCGGATGCCGGCCCGCCCGAGCAGGCGGAACGCCAGCGCCATCACCTCGTCGCTCGCGGTCTCCCAGGAGATGAAGCGCATGCCGGTCGTCAGGAACGACAGCGGCGTGGTCGGCATGGCCGCCCGCGCCCGTCGGATGGTCTCCCACGGATCCTCGCGGTGCCAACGCACCGCCACCGCCATGTGCGTGCTGGTGGTGAAGTCGAGCACCGAGAAGCCAACCCGTTCGGCCAGCGCGGCGGCGCCTTCGAGCATCGCGGCGTTCAGCCCGGTGGCGCCCCACAGGCTCTGGTTGCCGTCGCGCAGCGAGGTGTCGACCAGCGCGACGGTCGGACGCGGGGACATCATGCCGGCACCGCCTGCAGACCCGGCGCAAGCAGCCGCGGCAGTGCGCGGCCGAGCCAGTTGGTGTCGACGCCGCCGGTGGCGAAGTCGGTGTCGGCAAGGATCGCCTGGTGCAGGGCGAGGTTGGTCGCGATGCCCTCGATCCGGGTCGCGGCGAGCGCCTCGCGCATCGCCGCGCAGGCCCGCGCCCGGTCGGCGCCGTGGACGATGAGCTTGGCGACCAGCGAGTCGTAGAACGGCGGGATGCGGTAGCCGGACTCGACGTGCGTGTCCACGCGCACGTGCGGCGCGTCCGGCCACCGGACCATGCGCACGGTGCCCGGGCTCGGCCGGAAGTCCTGGGACGGGTCCTCCGCGTTGATCCGGCACTCGATGGCGTGGCCCTGGAACCTGATCTCCGACTGCGCGAGGCGCAGCGCTGCGCCCTGCGCGATGCCGATCTGCTCGGCGACGAGGTCCAGGCCCGTGAGCATCTCGGTGACCGGGTGCTCGACCTGGATCCGCGCGTTCATCTCGAGGAAGTAGAACGCCTCGCGCACGGGGTCGACGAGGCACTCGACCGTGCCCAGCCCACGGTAGCCCAGCGAAGCCGCGAAGCGCACCGCTGCCTCGTGCAGTGCGGTGCGCAGCGTCGGCGCAAGGCGGGGCGCGCCGGCTTCCTCCAGCACCTTCTGGTATCGGCGCTGCACCGAGCAGTCGCGTTCGCCGAGATGGATCACCCGCTCGCCGTCGCCGAGCACCTGCACCTCGACGTGGCGACCCGTCGCGACGAAGGCCTCGACGTACAGCCGCGGGTCGCCGAACGCGGCCGACGCCTCGGCGGTGGCGAGCGCGAACCGCTCGGCCAGTTCGGCCGGCGCGTCGACGCGCTTCATGCCGCGGCCGCCGCCGCCGGCGACCGCCTTGAGCAGCACCGGATAGCCGATCGCCGCCGCCGCGCGCTGCGCCGCCTCGGGCGTGTCGACCGCCTCGCCGGGAACCACCGGCACGCCGGCCTCGATCGCAGCTTGGCGCGCAGCGAGCTTGTTGCCGATGCGCTCGAGTTGCGCCGGGGTCGGGCCGATCAGCACCAGCCCCGCCGCCGCGCACTGCCGGCCGAACTCGGGGTTTTCCGACAGGAAGCCGTAGCCCGGGTGGACCGCCTGGGCGCCGGTGCCCAGCGCCGCCGCGACCACGGTCGGGATCCGCAGGTAGCTGTCGGCCGCGCGCGCCGGCCCGAGGCAGACCGCGCGGTCGGCAAGCCGTGTGGGCAGGCTGCCACGATCAGCTTCGGAGTAGCCGACCACGGTGCGCAGGCCGAGCGCCCGGCAGGTCCGGATCACGCGGACCGCGATCTCGCCACGGTTGGCGACGAAGACGGTGTCGAAGCTCATGCCGGGCTCACGCGTCGGCGCGGATGCGCAGCAGCGGCTGGCCGTACTCGACGAGCGAGCCGTCGGTGGCCAGCAGCTCGACCACCTCGCCGGCCACGCCGGCGGTCACCGAGGTCATCAGCTTCATCACCTCGACGATGCACACCACCGTGTCGGGCGCGACCCTCGCGCCGATCTCGACGAACGGGGCCGCGCCGGGCTTGGGCGCGCGGTAGAAGGTGCCGAGCACCGGCGCGAGCACGTCCGTGCCGCCGACCGTCGAGGGCGTGGGCGCAGCCGCCGTGGCGGGCACCGCTGGTGAAGGCGCGGGTGCGGACGGCGGCACCTCGGCCGGGTCGGCCCCGGCAGGCGCGGCGCCGCTGCGGCGCAGCGACAGCTTCAGGCCGTCGATCTCGAGGTCGAGGGCGTCGAAGGCCGAGGCCTCGAGCAGCTTGAGGATCCGCTCGACGTCGTCGTGGCTGAGCTTCATTGGCGCGACACCGTCCGGCCGCTCACCGGCGCACGCCGCCCATGGCGGCGAGCACGTGCGCGAAGGGGTTGGCTTGCGGCGCGGCGATCGGCTGCGCGGCGGCCTGCGCGTCGCGCTGGCTCCACACCGTCTCGGGCCGACTCTGCAGCACGTGGAGGCGACCGGCGCGGTCGACGGCCCACTCGATGTCCATCGCCTGACCGTAGTGACGCTCGATCCGCTCGGCGGTGACGAGCAAGGAGCGCAGCAGCGCATCGTCGCAGCACGCGACCCGGCGCTCGGCCTCGTCCACCGGCTCGGCGACGATGCCGCCCTCGGGCTTCGGCACGTCGCGGACCGCCTTGTCGGAAATCACCCGGCGCATCACCTCGCCGGTCACCTTGTTCAGCGCGTACTCGTCGGGGGTGACCTCCCCGCTCACCACGGCCGATCCCAGGCCCCAGCTCGCGTTGATCGCGACCACCGACCGGTCGCCGGTGGTCGGGCTGCGGGTGAACATCACGCCGGCGCAGCGGGCATCGACCATCCGCTGCACGACCACGCCCATCGCGACCTGCGCCTCGGGCAGTCCGAGCCGCAGCCGATAGGTGACCGACGGCTCGCTGTACAGGCTGGCCCAGCACCGGCGTACCGCGTCGATCACCGCTTCGAGGCCCCGCACCCACAGGAACGTGTCCTGCAGCCCCGCGAAGCTGGCCTCTGCGCTGTCTTCGGAGGTCGCGCTCGAGCGCACGGCGACCGGCGCGCGCGGGTCGTCGCCGACCAGCGCCGCGTGCGCCTGCGCGATCGCTTCGCGCAGCGCCTGGGGCAGCGGTGCCTCGAGCACGCGCGCACGCATGCCGGCAGTGGCCGTCGCGACGCCGGCAAGGTCGTCGGCACGCAAGCCCACGAGCGGCGCGCGCAGCGCCGGCAGCGCGTCGGCGAACGCGCCGAACGCCTCGGTCGTGACGACGAATCCCGGCGGCACGTCGATGCCCGCCCGCGCCAGCTCGCCCAGGCTCGCGCCCTTGCCGCCAACGCGGTGCCGGTCGGCCAGGCCAATCGCCTCGAACCGCGCGACCGCGCCGTCGACCGCCCGCATCGTCATGCCGCCTCGAGGATCGTCACCAGGCCCGAATCGCCGTCGACGCGCAACCGGTCGCCGGTGCGGATCGTCTTCGTGGCGTGGCCGCAGCCGACGACCGCCGGCATCCCGTACTCGCGCGCGACGATCGCGGCGTGCGACATCGTGCCGCCGATGTCGGAGACGGTCGCGCGCACCTTGCCGAAGATCGGCGCCCAGCTCGGCGCGGTCACCGGGCACACGAGGATTTCGCCGTCGCGCACGCTGGCGATCTCGTCGACCGTCTTCACCACGCGCGCCGTGCCCTCGACGATGCCCGGCGAGGCCGCGAAGCCGCGCAGCTCGTTGGCGTTGGCCTCGGAGGGCGGCGTCGACCACGACTTCAGCTGCTCGGAGGTGATGCCCCAGAGCATCAGCAGCAGCGGGTCCTGGATGTTCTCGGGCACCTGGCCCAGCGCCGGGGGCGGCGACCACTCGGCCATCACCGCGAGCATGCGCTTGCGCTCGGCGACGATCGGCGGCCAGTGCGCGGGGCCGGCCGGCGCCGTGCCCGCCGCCCAGGCCAGCATGAGGTCGGAAATCGCCTGGCCGACCTCGGTGTGGTGCAGGTGGAACACGTCCTCGGCGTCCTCGAAGAACCCGAAGCGCGTCAGCAGCCGGCCGATCTCGCGCATCTTGCGGTAGAACGCGCTCGCAGCCCAGTGCTCGCAGTAGAACTTGTGGTCCTCGACGTACGGGAAGACCATCTGCGACAGCCCGAGCATCTGGTCGAACGCGCCGCGCTCGGCGTCGCCCGGCAGCAGCGCGCGGTACTTCGCGACGATCTCGTCCCGTTCCCTCTTGATGCGCTCGGTCGGGCGGTCGAGGCTCACGCCCGCCTGGATCTGCGCGATGTAGCGCGGCAGCGCGGAGAACGGCACCGACAGGTCGTCGTTCCAGCTGCGGTGGTGGTGGTAGAAGCCGTCGCCGGTCGAGGTGTTGAACCAGGGGTCGCGCGCCGCGTCGAGCGCGGCGATCCACTGCGCGCCCGCCTCGCCCCGCGTGTGCATCGCGGCGATGAGTTCGGCCGGAGCGCGGCCCTCGCGGATCTCGTCGTCGACGCCGAGGCGGATGGCTTCGCGGGCGAGCTTCTTCAGCTCGTCGTCGGGCCGGAACATCAGCACGTCCACGCCGGCGACCATCCGCGACACCGTCTGGTCGGTGATCTCCGGGAAGGCCTTCTTGCAGAACTCGAAGAACGTCAGGTAGGCGCCGTACCCGAGCACCAGGAACTCGAAGTGGTACTGCCACATCTTCAGGTACGACTCGGTGCACCGGTGGAATGCCTCCACCAGCCGGAAGTTCTGTGCGATGCCGCGCGCTTCCTTCACCATCGCGTCCTCCTCGTACTCGGGGAGGTCGGGCACCTTCAGCGCGTCGATGTCGGCGATCAGCGCCAGCATCTTCTCCTTCCACTGGGCGTAGAGCTTGTCCCAGTTGCCGAAGTAGAAGAAGGCGCGGTCCTGGAACAGCTTCGCGCGTTCCTCGATCTTTGCCGGGTCGGTCACCGGCTGCACCGAGATGTAGACGCGGCCGTTGACGATGCGGTGGTCGATGCCGAGCACTGGCGGGATCGCGAACACGCGGCTGTTGTAGGCGCCCAGCGACACGTACGGCGCCTCGGCGGTGATCACGTCGAACGCGGGCATCGGCTCCGGGAAGTGCATGCCGTTGTAGAACCAGAACCGACCGTCGTCTTCCGGGCGGAAGCGCGTGTAGTACGGGTACATCGAGGCCCACTGCTCGGCACCCTTCAGGGTGGGCAGTTCCGAGGGCAGGGGGAATCCGACCGGCGCGGCTTTCGTGTCCATGCGTGTCTCCTTCGTTTGCCCGGGGGGCCGGTCGCGACCGGAGGGTGTGCGGGGCCGCGCAAGGGCTCCGCTCCCGGTTGAGCGCGCATGGTTGCCGGGAATCGATTCCCGCGCCAAGATGCGCCTGGGGACTTTTCACCTGGTGAACACGGGCCGACGGTCCGCGAGGGAAGAGCAATGCGCGCGACGCGGGTGAAGACGATCCGGGCGCTGGACCGGGGGCTGGACGTGATGCTGCGGCTGCACGAGATGCGCGCGGCGAGCCTGCACGACCTGCATCGCGCGACGGCGCTGCCGCGCGCGACGCTCACCCGCATCCTGCTCACGCTCGAGCAGCGCGGCCTGGTGTGGCAGCGCATCGCCGACGGCGCGTACCTGCCCGGCCACTCGCTGCGCGCCGAGGGCCGCGAGACCGACGACACCGACCGGCTGGTGGAGATCGCCTCGCCGATCCTTGCGCGGCTGTGCGCGGCGGTGCAGTGGCCGTCGATCCTGGCGGTGCCGCGACTGCACTACATGGAGGTGATCGAGACCAACAGCCCGCGCTCGTACTTCCACCACATCCCGCTCGGACCGATCGGGTTCCGCGTCAACATGCTGCGCTCGGCCACCGGGCGGGCCTACCTTGCGCACGTGGACGCCGCCGAGCGCGACGCGATCCTGGAGCGGCTGCGCGCGAGCAGCGCGCCCGGCGATGCCGCCGCGCACGACCGCCGCGCGGTCCTGCGCGTGCTCGCCGAAACCCGCCGGCGCGGCTACGCGGTGCGCGACACCGCATGGGGTGGGCACTACGACAAGGCGCGGCGCGAGTGGAACGACGGCCGCGACTCGGTCGCGGTGCCGATCGTGGTGGCCGACGCCGCGGACGGCGTGCCGGCGCGGGCGATCGGCTGCGTGAACCTGACCTGGATCCACCGCGTGACGACGGTGTCGCAGATCGTCGCGCGGCACCTGCCGGCGCTGCAGGCCGCGGCGGCGGAGATCGCGCGGCAGGTGGGGCGAAGAGCCTGAGCGGCCAGGCAGGGCCGGGGTCGCCGCGTCGGTTTGCTTCCGGCTGGGCCGCTCAAGGCCTCACGAGCACGGCGCCGACACGCCGACCTTCCTCGACAGCGGCGTGAGCCCGAGCGATGTCATCCAGCCCGAAGGCGGCCGCCGTCCTGTGGGCCAGTGCGCGCCTGCGCAGCAGGTCGTTGGCGGCTTCAACCACGGCCTCACGGTCCGCGGGCCGGAGTTCGTAGACCAGGAAGCAGGCGATCGTGAGCGAGTCCCACAACATGGCGCGGAAGTCGACCGGGATTTCGACGGTCTGGTTCGAGCCGTAGCTGACAAGGCGACCGTGTGGCCGCAGAACACCCTTGCCGATGAGGCCTGCGGTGGATTGAAAGTCCATGTCGATCACCGCGTCGACACCTCGACCCCCGGTCAGTTCACGAACCCGCTCGGCCACCGGCTCAGCCCGGTGGTCGATGACATGCGCGGCACCCGCAGAGCGGGCCGAGTCCCTGCGCGCGGGCGCACCCGCCGTGGCGATGACCTGCGCCCCGCTCTGCACGGCGATCTGGGTCACGTACTGTCCGACCATGCTGCCGCCCCCGATGACCAGGAGCGAGCGCCCGTCGATCTCTCCGGCCAGTCGCAACGACTGCAGCGCGGTGAGCACCGGGATGCCGACACAGGCACCTTCGTCGAAGGTGGCCTGTTCCGGCAGATCGACGGCCTGTTGGGATGGCAGGCAGATCAACCCCGCCGCCGTTCCGGAAGCGCGCTTCCATTGCCCGTTCCAGAGCCAGACCCGCTGGCCAAGCCGGCTGGCGGGCACGCCCTCTCCCACGGCATCGATCACGCCTGCACCGTCGCTGTGCGGGATGACCCATGGCGTCGCCAGCGGACGGCGCATCCGGCTCTTGACGTCGGACGGATTGACGGCGGAGACATGGACACGAACCCTCACCTCGCCGGCGACAGGGATCGGGTCAGTCCGGTCCCCGACGACCAAGACGTCCCCTGCCTCGCCATTGCGTTCGTACCAGGCTGCGCGCATGTCGGTATCCCAGTTCAAGAGTCCTGCAAGGAGGGTGGCCTGGCCTGACTCACCAAGGAATCCGCGTCGGCCAGGACCTCAATCGCGCCCCGCCTGTTCAATCGCCGAGGCGATCGCGTCGGGGTCGGTGAACCACACCTCATGGCTGCCGCTGCACTCGATGTATCGGAACAACCCCAAGCGCTCCGACAGCCGGGGGTGCCAACCCAGGCTCTGCGGCAGCGCGCTGTCCATGCGGCAGTTCACGTAGCTCTTCGGCAGTGGGCAGGCGGCCATCGGCTGGCTGAGCGTGATCGGGTCCTGGAAGGTCTTGTACGGGTGCGGATTCAGGCGCTCGAAGGCATGCGTCGCCAGCGCCAGATCGGCGTCGTTGATGAACGCCTCTCGCCAGATCGGGAACGGCAGCATCACCGCGCCGCCACTCTGGCCGGCCATCTGGTCAAACAGCGCGGTGTAGTGAGGGGGCACCATGTCGTTCAGGCACTCGCCGGGCTGTGGCACAAAGGCATTGACGTACACCAGCCGTGCGATGCGCTGCGGCCGCAGATCGGCCACGCGCGAGATCACCATGCCGCCGTAGCTGTGGCCCACCAGGCGCGTGGCGGTCAAGTCATGCTGGTCCAGGTAGGCAGCCAGCGACTGCGCGGCGTCCTCCAGCCCGATGACGGAGCGGTCGTCCCCGGGGCGGTTTCCGGCCAGCGTAGGGCAGTGCACGGTGTGACCGCGCGCGCGCAGGCGCTCGGCCGTGGCCTCAAGCTCGGCGCCGGTGTGCCAGGCACCGTGAACCAGGACATAGGTGTCGGTCATGATGGGTTGTCTCCTGTGATTTGGAACACGCGAGGAAGATCTCGGCAAGCCGCGCAGGACTTGGCTGGCCGCGGTGTGCAGGCCAGCGAGCGCAAAGCGCCGAGCGGGTCGGTCAGCCGATGGGCGGCAGGCGCTGCGTCAGTGCTCGATCGACGCGGACTGGGCGAGAGGGGCGGTCGGCCGGTTGACACGTCGGAAGTTTGCGGCTGCGTGCCGGCGATGCGTATCGGGCTTGCCCGATGGGCCGAGGACGGCAGGCCACGAAGCGAGCAGTTGCCCATCTCCGGCGGATCGTGAGGGGGCCGTTCCGCCGAGGGGAGCGCCCGTACAGGCCGCGCTGAAGGGCAGCGACGGCCGGCGCGGTAGCGGGGTCAAGCGAACCGGAAAGCCGGGGGTAAGTCCACGGTCTCGACAGTGCGGCCCGGGCGCAGTGCCAGGCCAAGAGGCTGTGGTGCCCCGACGCTCGATCCGCCACCCCGCGCCGCCCAAGGACCTGGCACCAAGGGCGCAACACCATGGAGTCCTTCATGCTGATCTCAGTGAGTCGACCGACAAAGGTCCTGAACTGTTTGCTGCTGTTCCTGGCCGCACTCTTGACCGCCTGCGGCGGCGGCGGCGACCCGCCCAGCACCACCACGCCGGTGGTCGCCTTGAGCGAGTTCCGCCGCGCAGCCGCGGGCCATCGCGTTGCCGAGGTCGCGGTGCCGGGCGCAGACGGCACGCGCCTGGCGACCTACGTGTACCTCCCGGCCCAGGGCGCCGGGCCTTTTCCGACGCTGGTGATGCGCACGCCCTACGAACTGCCGATCACGCCGGTCAGCGGGTTCCCCGAAGACCATGCCAACGCAGAGACCGAGGCCCGGGCCGAGGACGTGGGCTGGACGGAGGCCACCGACCGCGGTTATGCGCTGGTGGTGCAGGTCGTCCGCGGCCGCCACAAGTCGGACGGGGTGTTCGGCCTGTTCCTTGGCGAGGAGGTGGCCGATGGCGAGTCGCTGATCCGCTGGGTCGAGGCGCAGCCCTGGTCGAACGGGCGCATCGGGATCTTCGGCGACTCGGCCAGCGGCGTGGCCTCGCTGCAGGCGGCCGCCTCCGGGCGCTCGTCGATCAAGGCCGTGTATGCGCAGGCCACCTCGCCGGACTTCGTCGGCGGCGTGATCTTCCCCGGGGGCCGCGTCAAGTGGGAGGCGTTGCTGCCCTTCGTGCTGAACCAGGCTGCCGAGAACGGCAAGGATCATGACAGCAGGCTGGGCCTGAGCGCCACGCAGGTTGCGGCGCTGAAGGAGCAGGCCGGCGACGCGCTGCAGGAGATGTTCGGCGCGGTCGAGGCCGGCGACGCGTCGCAGTCGAGCTGGTGGACGCGCGCCATCACGCCGGACTTCCCCATCGTCAGCCAGTTGTACCCGCGCTGGGGCGAGTTCCTGGCCACCGGGCGCAACCCCGCTGCGCTGGCCGCGCTGGACGTGACCGACCGCATCCGCGCGCCGGTCTTGCACGTCTCGCTCTGGCACGACTTCTTCCAGGCCAGCGCATTCAAGGCCTTCGGCCGCCTGCAGGGTACGCGCGGCGACCAGAAGCTGATCGTGCTGGACGGCACGCACTACGACGTCGACGACCCAGAGCGCTGGCCGTCGCGGCCCATGTTCGCGTGGTTCGACCATTGGCTGAAGGGCGAGGCCAACGGCGTGCGCGACTGGCCGGCCGTTCAGTACGTGCTGGCCGGGCAGCCCGAGGGCCCGTTGCGCAGTTCGCCGGTTTGGCCGCCGGCGGGAACGTCATCGACGGCGTCGACCCTGATGGCGCCCCAGCGTGCGCTGACGATCGACCCCGCTGCGCCGGCCCCCACGCTGGGCGGCAACCACCTGACGGTCAGCTCCGGCATGCTCGATCAGCAGCCGCTGCTGGAGCGCGCCGACGTGGTGGAGTTGCGAGGCGCCGCCCTGCCCACTGGCGGGCTGCTGCTGGGTACGGCGGAAGCGGAGCTGAGCGTGCTGCAGGCCGGCGCAGGCGACATCGTGGTCAAGCTGGTCGACCGCCGTCCCGACGGCGAAGTGCGGCTGCTGCGCGAGTCGGTGGTCGCCCTGAATGGTGCGGGCACGGTGCGCGTGAGCTTCGCGCCGTTGGCCTATGCGTTCGATGCGGGCAGCGTGCCGGGGCTGGTGGTGGCCGGGGCGTCGTTGCCGGGCTATCGCTCGCCGCAGCCGGCGCTGGCGGGCACCGTGAGCCTGGGCAGCGCGCAGCTGCAGTTGCCGATGGCGGCTGAGTGAGCGTGGCGGCGGGATGGGCTCGACAGGAGTCCACCGCGGCTGCACCTGGCGGTCCTGGAGCACGCGCAGGAGCCGAACCTGCATCGCTGGCGAATGCGTTGAGATCTTGGGGCGACGCCGGCCGCCGCCGGCCGCCGCCGGCCATTTCGGCCGTTCCCGGCCGAGTCCCGGAGGCCAGGAACACCGCAACCGCGGCAGGGCGGCGTGCAGGAAGGGGCGCGTCGTTGCCGTGCCGCTGGGCCTGGACCGGGTCGGCCCTCGAGGCAACCCCGTGCCAGGGCTGCTCAGCCGCCCAGGCGCCGCCGTCGCAGGCCCAGCGTGGCCAGGCCGAGCAGGCCCAGGGCCCAGGTGGCCGGCTCCGGCACGGCCGAGACGCGCATGTTGTCGAGCCCGGTCTCCTCGCTGCCGCCGTTGCCCTCCAGCGCCTCGATCCAGCGCAGCCCGACGATCGGTGCGTCGGCAACGACGCCGAAGAACACCGGCTCGCCCGTCGGGTTGCCGCTGATCGAGAAGTTCGCCGAGGTGCTGTCGGCGAAGAAGACCGTCATCTGCCCCGGCCCTGCCGCGGTGCTCGGCTCGCCGGGCAGGGCCTCGAAACTGGTGATGTCCAGCGCCAGGGCGCGGTAGGGCTGCGTCAGCGCCAGCGTGTACTCCGCCAGGCCCGCCTCGCGCGCCGTGCCGCCGTAGCCGAACACGAAGCGTGCGCCGCTGGAATTGACGAACACACGCAACTGATCCATGTTGGTGCCGGCGCTGACGCCGGGCAGGAACTCCACGCCGTTCATCTGCGCGCCGTCGCTGAAGCCCTGGAAGGTCTGCACCAGCGCCGGCTCGCCGACGGCGGCTTCCCAGGTGGCCAGCGTGTCGAAGCTGGCAAACCCTGCCGCACCTACGGGCGCGGCAGCGCCGAGCAAGGCGGAGGCCAAGGCAGTGGCCGCACCGCCCAAGTCTCGGCGCGGATGGAGTGTGCGAACGCCGGCCGAGCGCCGGAGGGGGAGTGCGGTTCCGTGCATGCTGGCTCCTTGGGCAGTGCCCGCCGCACGAAGGCGGCTCACAGGCTGCCCGCAGCTTACGGCGGCCGTGCGCGGACCGGCCTTGAGTTGGCTCAACGCAGTGCGCCGGCTGCGCCGGGGCGCAGCCAGGCCAGGCTGCCGCCTTCCGCAGTCTCGCGCTGCCGCGGATCGACAGCCGATCGTTCGTGCGGATCGACGAGCCCCGGGTCGCCGCGAGCGCGCGGCATGATCACGCGGGCGGGGAGGGTTGATCGTCGGCAGGGATGCCGCGCAGAAGGCTCGACCCGGACCGAGGAGCACCCATGGACTGGTTCGAACGCATCACCGGCTTCCGTGAAGAAGGCTATGCCGCCACGCGCGCGCGCTTGCTCGTGAACGACGGGCACCTGGTGTCCACGGTGAACGGGCGGCGCCATGCCGTCGGCCGCTTCGAGACCCCGACGCTGGGCGCGCTGCGCAGCCGGCCGATGCCCGGGCCGCCGAACCCGGGCCGCCCCACGCGCGTGAGCCTGCTGACGGGCGACGCGCGGGCGCTGCACCGCGACCCGGCCTTCGCGGGGGCCACGTTCCAGGTGGCGTCGCAGTTCAACGCGCTGGAGATGGTGGGCCCGCAGGTCACGCCTGAGCACGGCGTGACGGGCTACATGCACGACGCGACGCAAGGGCCGGCCTGCGCCATCGCGGCCGGTGCGGCGACGATCTGGCGCAACTACTTCGCGCCGGTCGGTGGCGGGCACGGGCAGACCGCCGAGCGGCAGATCGACACCCTGGCCGGCCTGGGCGCGGCGCTGGCCGGGCAGCTCGGCCGGCCACTGCACACGCTCTGGCGCATGCGCAACGGCTATGCGCTGGCCACAGCCGACGGCCTGCGCGCGATCGGCCAGGCCCTGCGGGCGGCGCCCGAGGCGCGGCTGCAGGCGCTGCGCGCCGAACTGGCCGTGGCCTGGCACCGCGACGTCGAGGTGACGGACGGGCCCGACGAAGGCCGGCCGCGCGTGTCGCAGGTGTTCTGCTCGGCGCTGCCCGTGGCCTACACGCCGCTGCCCGCCGCCGAGTGGGAGCCCTTCGCCCGGCTGGTGCTGGAGGCCGCCTACGAGGCCACGCTGCGCATCGCCGCGGCCACGGCGGCGGCGGGCGGCTCGGCCACCGTGCTGCTGACGCGCCTGGGCGGGGGCGCCTTCGGCAACGCCGACGCCTGGATCGACGACGCGATCGGGCGGGCGCTGCAGGGCGCGGCGCTCGACGGGCTGGACGTGCGGCTGGTGAGCTTCAGGGCCGATCACCCCGGCTTCGCAGGCATCGCGCAGCGCTGGGCCGCGCGGGCTGGCTGAGCGCCTTGCCGCCCACTGGGCGAACGCCCGCGTCAGCGCGGCCGCTCGGGGGTGGCCATCGCCGGGCCGTCGGGCTGGCAGGCCCGGGCGGGCCCGGCCCGCGCCAGCAGGCCCAGCCGGGCCAGCAGCGCGCCGCAGGCCGCCGACAGCGCCAGCGCCCAGCCGGCCCCCAGGGGCTGCGCCAGCAGCGCGAAGGTGAACAGGAAGCCCGCGCTGGCCGCCACCCCGGGCACGTAGCCGACGACGAACCTCGCCACGTCGCCCGGCCGGCCGGCGTGCAGCAGGTGCACCAGGGCAAAGCCGCTGATCACCGGCAAGGCTGCCGCAGCCCCGGCCCAGAACGGGCTGGCCTGCGTGGCCACGAAGGCCGAGGCCGCGCCGACCGCACCCGACACCGACGCACTCAGCCAGGGTTCGCCGCGCACGTTGCGCACGGCGCCGCCCGACCAGGGCTCGCGGCGCAGCCGGTGCCACGCCAGGAAGGCCGCGCCCAGCGCCAGCAGCAGCAGTGGGGCCGGCTGCTCGCGCAGCGGGTGCAGCGCAGCCAGGCAGACCCCCAGCGCCAGCAGCGCCCGCGCCAGGGCCCCCGCGGCGCCGTGCCGCCGTGCCGCCAGCGCGAAGGCCAGCGCGAACACCGAGGCGGCGGCGCAGGCCGCCAGCCCGCCGACGGCGCTGTGCGAGGCCACGGCCTCGCCGCGATCGGCCACCAGCCACATCAGCGCGGGCGCCGAGACCACGGGCAGTCCGGCGAGCAGGCCCGCCGCGTGGCGGCCCAGCTGGCGTGCCGCCAGCATCACCGCGGCGACCGTCATCGCGGTCAGTACGGCCTTCCAGCCCCAGCCCATGCGCTGTCTCCCCCAGGCTGGCGCTGCGGCGCAGCGCACACGGCCTCCAGTGGGAATACGTCACTCGGGGGTCGATCCGGACACCGCTGCCGGCTACGATGGACCGCCCCAAACGGAGCCCGTGGGCCGCGATGGCTGCCGGCCCATTGGCACGACCCCGCATGAACCTCGCCCAGCTGCTGGCCCGCCAGGCGCGCGCGGCCCCCGACCGAGCCACCGTCTTCGACGGCCCGCGCCCCTGGGCCAGCCACGCCGGGTGGGCGGCGCGCAGCGCCGGCCTGGCGCAGCGCCTGCGCGGCGCCGGGCTGCAGCCGGGCGATCGCGTGCTGCTGTTCATGCGCAACCACCCGCGCTACCTCGAGATCCTGTGGGCGGCGTGGTGGGCGGGGCTGGTGGTGGTGCCCGTAAACGCCAAGCTGCATCCGGCCGAGGCCGGGTGGATCGCCGGCGACGCCGGGGCGCGCTGGGGCTTCGTCACGGCAGACGTCGCGCCCGGCCCGCTGCCCGGGCTGGAGCGGCAGGTCGACGTCGAGTCGGGCGAGGCCGACGCGCTGCTGGCGCCCGCGCCCGACTGGACCGCGGTGCCGATCGCCGAGCGCGCGCCCGCCGACCTGGCCTGGCTCTTCTACACCAGCGGCACCACCGGGCGCCCCAAGGGGGTGATGCTCACGCACCGCAACCTGGTGACGATGGGGCTGGCCTACTTCGCCGACGTCGACCCCGCCACGCCCGACGACGCGATGGCCTACGCCGCGCCCATGTCGCACGGCTGCGGGCTGTACGCGATCCCGCACCTGATGGCCGGCGCGCGCCACGTGGTGCCGGCCTCGGGCGGGGTCGACCCCGTCGAGCTGTTCGAGCTGGGCCGCGCGATCGGGCCGCTCAGCACCTTTGCCGCGCCCACCATCGTGCGGCGGCTGGTGGAGCACTGCGAGCGCGCCGGGCTGGGCCCGGCCGAGGCCGCGGCCGCCTTCAAGACCATCGTCTACGGCGGCGCGCCGATGTACGGGGCCGACATCGAGCGCGCGCTGGCCGTGATGGGCCCGCGCTTCGTGCAGATCTACGGCCAGGGCGAGACGCCGATGACGGCCACCGCGCTGGCGCGGCGCCACCTGGCCGACCGCGCGCACCCGCGCCACCGCGAGCGGCTGGCCTCGGTGGGCGTGGCGCAGACGCCGGTGCAGGTGCGCGTGGCCGACGCCGAGGGCCGCGACCTGCCCCCTGGCGAGGCCGGCGAGGTGCTCGTGCGCGGCGACACGGTGATGGCCGGCTACTGGCGCAACCCCGAGGCCACCGCCGCCGCGCTGCAGGGCGGCTGGCTGTGGACCGGCGACGTGGGCAGCCTGGACGCCGACGGCTTCCTGACGCTGAAGGACCGCAGCAAGGACCTGCTGATCAGCGGCGGCTCCAACATCTACCCGCGCGAGGTGGAGGAGGTGCTGCTCACCGCGCCCGGCGTGGCCGAGGCGGCCGTGGTGGGCGCGCCCGATGCCGAGTGGGGCGAAGTCGTCGTCGCCTTCGTCGTGCCGCGCCCGGGCATGACGCCGTCCGAGGCGGCGCTCGACGCGCACTGCCTGGAGCGCATCGCGCGCTTCAAGCGACCCAAGCGCTATGTGTTCGTCGACGAGCTGCCCAAAAACGCCTACGGCAAGGTGCTGAAGACCGCGCTGCGGGCGCGGCTGCGCGACGGGGGCTCGCTTGGTTGAACCCCCGGCCGAGGCGGCCGCCTGGGAGCCCCCCGCCCTGCGCGACCGCCTCGCGCGCTTCCAGCCGCAGCCGCTGCCGGCCGAGGGCCTGCGCCGCGCCGCGGTGGCCCTGGTGTGCACCGAGGCCGGCCACGGCGCCGGGCTGCCCGGCTTCCCCGAGCACACTTGCTGGCAGTCCGACCCCGCGCTGCTGCTGACGCGCCGCGCCGAGTCGCTGCGCGCCCACGCCGGCCAGTGGGCGCTGCCCGGCGGCCGCATCGACGACGGCGAGACCCCCGAGGCGGCGGCCCGGCGCGAGCTGCTCGAGGAACTCGGCCTGGCGCTGCCGCCCGAGGCCGTGCTGGGCCGGCTCGACGACTACGCCACGCGCTCGGGCTACGTGATCACGCCGGTGCTGCTGTGGGGCGGTGCCGCGCGCGAGGTGACGCCCAACCCGGCCGAGGTGGCGGCCGTGCACCGCCTGCCCGCCAGCGAGCTGCTGCGCGCCGACGCGCCCATCCTCAACCAGGTGCGCGGGGCGCCGCACCCGGTGCTGCGCATGCCGCTGGGCCCGCACTGGGTGGCGGCGCCCACGGCCGCCTTCCTGTACCAGTTCCGCGAGTGGCTGCTGCTCGGCCGCGGCACGCGCGTGGCGCACTTCGACCAGCCCCGATTCGCCTGGCGCTGAGCGGGGCCGGCCGACGATCCGGCCAACGACCGGGCCGTCGTCCGCCCGCCCTCAGCGCACCACGCCCACCGTGGCCTGCGTGAGCGGGCCCGGCGCGTAGCTCAGCCAGGCGCGGCTCACGGCCTTCACCTCGAACACCGCGCCGGTGTGGGTGCTGCCGAGCGCGGGGCCCGTCCAGGCCACGCGGCACTGGCCGTTGACCGCCGTCTGGCAGGCCACGGTCTGCAGGCCCACGACGCGCGCGCCGCTGTGGATGCGCAGCAGGCCCTGCACCACCGCGCCGGCCACCGGGGCGCGCTGGCCGTCGGCCAGGGTCACGTTGAACTGCGGCGTCCACTGCGGCGAGTTCGTCGCCGGCCGCACCATGCTGCCGCTGAGCGCCGACACGCTGGCCATGGGGGCGGCGGGCTGAGCCACCTGCGCGCTGCGCACGCCGGTGCCGGCATCGGCCATCTGCGGGCCCGACAGGCCGGTGAGGGCCACCGTGATCCGCGGCGTCGCGCCCCAGGCCGCCGGCGGGCCGGCCAGCGTGCAGCGGCCGTCGGCCGCCGTGGTGCAGCCGGCCTCGGCCGCGCTGTGCGAGAAGCGGCCGGCCACGCGCGCGCCGGCCACGGCCGCGCCCTGCGCGTTGACCACCTGCACCGTGGCGCTGGCCGTCCACAGCCCCGGGGTGGGCACTGCGGTGGCCATGGTGATGGCCGCGGGGCGGATGGCGACGCTGGGCGGCGGCGGCGGCGCGGTGCCGTCGCTGGCGTAGAGCAGCCCCCGCGGCGTAGCGCCGGTGACGCCGAGCACGGCGTTGGGCGTGGCGTCCTGCAGCAGGCGGGCGCGCACCTGGGCCGCGGTGGCGGCGGGCTGGGCCTGCAGCAGCAGCGCGGCCACGCCGGCGGCGTGCGGCGCCGCCATCGAGGTGCCGCTCATGCCCACCACGGCCGTGGCCGACGCGATGCCGGCCGACGCGATGTTCACCCCCGGCGCCCACAGCGCCACGCAGGTGCCGGCGTTGGAGAACGAGGCCTTGGCGTCGGCCGTGTCGCTGGCCGCCACCGTCACCAGGCCGGCCGCCCGCCCCGGCGACTGCGTGCAGGCGTCGACGTTGCTGTTGCCCGCGGCGGCCACCACCGTGAAGCCGGCGCTCACCAGGCGCTGCGCCGCGGCGTCCAGCGCCGCGAAGGCCGGGCCACCCAGGCTCATGTTCACCACGCCGGGGCGCGAGCCGTTGGCGGCGATCCAGTCCAGCCCCGCCAGCAGATGCGTGCCGGTGCCGCTGCCGCGGCAGTCGAGCACGCGCACGGGCACCACGCTGGCCCCCGGGGCCACGCCCAGCGTGCTGCCGGCGGCGGTGCCGGCGACGTGGGTGCCGTGGCCGTGGCAGTCGCGCGTGCCCTGGCCGTCGGCGATGGCGCTGAAGCCGCTGCGCAGCCGGGTGCCGAACTGGGCGTGCGGGCTGACGCCGGTGTCGACCACGTGCACCGTCACGCCCTGGCCGGTGCGGCTGTGGCGGAACGCGCCGTCGAAGACGCGGGCGCGCTGGTCGAGCCGGTCCACGCCCCAGGCGCGGCTGTCCAGCAGGCGCACCGGCGCCGACTGTTCGACGGCGAGCAGGCGGTCGAGCTCGACGCCGTCCACGGCCGGGTCGCGCGCCAGCTGGTCGGCCACGGCCTGGGCCTGGTCGAAGGGCACGGTGAGGACGAAGCCCTCCAGGGCGTGCGCGAAGCGCTGGCCCAGCGCCGCCCGCGGCGAGGCGGCGCGCACCGAGCGCGCCATCACCTCGTCGACGGCGGTGGCCACGGCGGCGGCCTTGGACGCGAGCTGCCGGGCGTGCTGCGCCGCGGCGTCGCCGCCCTCGCCGCTGCCGCCACCCAGCATCGTGGCGCGGTTGTCCGGCGGCACGGCGGCCGGGTTCAGCCGCACCACGAGGCGCACCTCGTCGCTGCCGGCGGCATCGGCCAGCGCCGCCTGGGCCGCGCGCACGGTGGCCTCCTGGCCGGGCTGCCACAGCATGAACCGGCGGCCCTCGGTGCCGTTGCCGACGGCGATGTCGGCACTGGCACCGGCACCGGCTTCGGCCGGCTCGGGCGCGGCCGGCTCGCCGCCGCCGCCGCCGCAGGCCGACAGCAGCAGCAGCGTGGCGCACAGTGGCACGGCGGCCGCGCGCCACGTGGCGCCGTGAAGGGAAGATCGCAGGGGGTTCGGGTTCAGGGCCATCGCTCGCGTTCCGTCTGGAGGTGCGGTTGCACGGGGCGAGGGCCTGACCGGAAACAGCGTGCGCAGCCGGCACCGGGTGTGCCGCCACGCCCGGCCGCCGTGGCGACCGCGCTGGCAACCCCGCTACCGTGGCACCACGCGGTGGTGCTGTAGGCCGGAGGCTTTGCGTCCCGGCCTTTCGACCGGTTTGCCCTCGGGAAGGAATGTAACGCTTTGTTGCAGACCGTGCCGTGCGGCGGTCGTGAATGGCGTCACGGGCCGGCGCCGTTCGGGCGACGGCCGCCCGGGTTTGGCTCGCAGCGCGCGGGCGTGGCGACGGCTGCTCAACTTCCGCCGGGCGCGGCCGACAACAGACGCATCGGTTCATCTCGATCGGAGGTCTCGTGCGCTCGATTCATCGTCCAACGGCGGGCGCGCAGCCGCCGCGCCGCGCGCCCGGGCTCCTGTGCACGCTGGCGCTGGCGTCGGCGCTGGCGGCGGCGCTGGTGCCGA
>CAIKLM010000158.1 GCA_903828235.1 uncultured beta proteobacterium
GAGCGGGCGGAAGTCGGGGATGTGCGCCTCGTCCACCGGCGTGGGCACGGCCACGATGATCATGTCGGCCTCGCCGAGCAGGGCGGGGTCGCTGGTGTAGATGGCGTTGCGGGCCTCGGCCATCTGCTCGTCGGTGAGCTCTCGGCTGGGGTCGGTGCCGCGCTGGCAGGCATCGACCTTGTGCTGCGCGATGTCGAAGCCGATGGTGCGCACGTGCTTGCCGAACTCGACGACGAGCGGCAGGCCCACGTAGCCGAGGCCGATGACTGCGAGAGTGTTCATGGAGGGAGTTCCTGTTCCGGATCTTTGGCGTCTGGATGGTTAGGGGCTGGTGCACGCGGCCGTGTTTGCGGCATGCCGAAAAGGGCGGGCGCCTCAGCCGCGGATCTCGGCAGCGTGCGCCCGGAACCACGCGTAGGTATCGCGCAGCCCCTCTTCGAGCGTGATCGACGCCTTCCACCCCAGCGCCGCCAGCCGCGACACGTCCATCAGCTTGCGCGGCGCGCCATCGGGCTTGCTGGCATCCCACACCAGCCGGCCGCGGAAGCCGGTGACCCGCGCCACCGCCTCGGCCAGTTCGCGGATGCTGCAGTCCACGCCGGTGCCCACGTTCAGGTGGCTCAGCATCGGCTGCGTGTGGGCCTGCCAGGTGTCGCGCGGCAGGTTCATCACGTGCACGCTGGCCGCGGCCATGTCGTCCACGTGCAGAAACTCGCGCATCGGCGTGCCGCTGCCCCACACCACCACCTCGGCGTCGCCGCGCTGCGCGGCCTCGTGGAAGCGCCGCATCAGCCCCGGGATGACGTGGCTGTCTTCCGGGTGGAAGTTGTCGCCCGGGCCGTACAGGTTGGTGGGCATCACGCTGCGGTAGTCGCGGCCGTGCTGGCGGTTGAAGCTCTCGCACAGCTTGATGCCGGCTATCTTGGCCACGGCGTAGGGCTCGTTGGTGGGCTCCAGCAGGCCGGTGAGCAGCGCGTCCTCGCGCATGGGTTGCGGCGCCAGGCGCGGGTAGATGCAGCTCGAGCCCAGGAACAGCAGCCGCTGCACGCCGGCGCGGTGCGCGCCGTCGATCACGTTGAGCTCGATCTGAAGGTTCTCGGCGATGAAGTCCGCCGGGTAGTTGTTGTTGGCCTGGATGCCGCCCACCCTGGCCGCGGCCAGCACCACGGCCGCGGGCTGCTGGCGCTGCAGGTAGCCGCGCACCGCGGCCTGGTCGGCCAGGTCCAGCTCGCTGCGCGGCGCGGTCAGGATGCGCCGGTACCCCAGCGCCGCCAGCCGCCGCACGATGGCCGAGCCGGCCATGCCGCGGTGGCCGGCCACGAACACCGGCGCGTCCCGGTAGACGGCGTCGCTCACTGGCCGCGCTCTTCGCTGGGCACGGGCGCGTCGTGCCCGTGGGCGCGCAGCAGCGCGGCGCGGCGCGCCAGCTTCAGGTCTTCGGCGGCCATTTCGGCGCACATCTCGCGGGCGGTGATGCGCGGCTCCCAGCCAAGCTGCCGCTTGGCCTTGCTGGGGTCGCCCAGCAGCGTTTCCACCTCGGCGGGGCGGAAGTAGCGGGGGTCGACGCGCACCACCACGTCGCCCGGCTTCAGCGCCGGGGCCTTGGCGGCGTCGTGCACGGCGGCCACCACGGCCCGCTCGTCGGCGCCCTCGCTCTCGAAGCGCAGGTCCAGGCCCAGCTCCTCGGCCGTCCAGCGAATGAAGTCGCGCACCGAGTGCTGCGGTGAACGCCGGTCAGGAACCGACACCATTCGCCAGTGAGGTGGCGGTTTTGATCGGGCAGGGCCGCTGCCAGGTCGGGCGGCGCCAGTCCCAGCGCCGCCTGGGCCGCAACCAAACGGTCGCGGGCAGTGCCCCTGGAGTGCAACGGAATCCGGATGGTCTGGCATGGCGCCGATTGTCTCGCTCCTGGGCAGATGGCCATCTATTCGTCTTTATGCGGCAGACGTCGTATAAATCAGCATAAGTCGCTATAGTGGCATCTGCCATGGACAAGATCCGCAACCCCTTCTCGCCGGGCGCGGGCTCGCCGCCGCCCTAGCTGGCCGGCCGCGAAGGCATCCTGGAGCAGGCTCGGGTGCTGTTCGGACGCGTGCTCGCCAGGCGGCCCGAGAAGAGCTTGCTGCTGACAGGCCTGCGCGGCGTGGGCAAGACGGTGCTGCTCAACCAAATCGAGCGCATTGCCCTGGCCGAAGGCTTTCGAACCATCTTGGTCGAGGCGCACGAAGGCAAGCCGCTGGCCGTGCTGCTGGCGCCGCACTTGCGCCGCTTGCTGTTCGACCTGGACAGGGTGAAGGCGGCTGGCAACAAGGCGCGCCGGGCCTTGAGCGTGCTGCGCAGCTTCATCGGTGCCATCAAGGTGAAAGTGGGTGATCTGGACATCGGCCTGGACATCGAACCCGAGCCTGGTTCGGCCGACAGCGGCGATCTGGAGGTCGATCTGCCCAACCTGTTCGTGGCCGTGGGCGAAGCGGCGCAGGAGCGGGGCGCGGCGGTCGCCATCCTGATCGACGAGATCCAGTACTTCAGCACCGAGGAGCTGAGTGCGTTGATCATGGCCATGCACCGCATGCAGCAGCGCCAGTTGCCGCTGGTGCTGGTGGGCGCGGGCCTCCCGATCCTGCCCGGGCTGGCCGGTGAGTCGAAGTCATACGCCGAGCGGCTGTTCAACTTCCCCGCCGTGGGGCCGCTGCCTGAGCCCGACGCTGCGCGTGCACTGCAGGACCCCGTGCAGGCCGAGGGCGTGGCGTTCGACCTCGATGCGTTGCACGAGATCTTCCGGCTCACCCAGGGGTATCCGTACTTTCTGCAGGAGTGGGGCTACCAGGCCTGGAATCACGCAACGGCCTCGCCCATCAGCGCAGACGTGATCCTTGATGCGAGCGAGCTGGTGTCGCAGCGTCTGGACGAGAACTTCTTTCGCGTGCGCTTCGACCGGCTGACGCCGCGGGAGAAGACCTACCTGCGCGCCATGGCCGAACTGGGCGAAGGGCCCTACCGAACCGGCGACATCGCCGACAAGCTGGGTGTGAAGACCACGAGCCTGGCTCCGGTTCGCGCCAACCTGATCAAGAAGGGCATGGTCTACAGCCCTTCGCACGGCGAGATGGCCTTCACCGTGCCGCTGTTCGATGCCTTCATGCGGCGCGCGATGCCGCGTTTCGAGCCCTGACGGCGAGGTGGCCTGCGGTGGTTGCGCATGGCGCATGGACAAAGCTTGCCTAAAGCAACAGCATGACCTCAGGTTCCGCATCAAGGCGCAATGACATCGAGTGTTGGAAAGTAGGTCTTGAAACGGCCGGCGTCCCGGGTCAGCAAGGGCCACCCCTCCACGGCGGCGTGGGCGCCGATGAAGAAGTCGGGCAGCACCTGCCCCTTGCTGCCGCCGCGGCGGCGGTATAGCGCGTAGGCCCTGGCTGCCAGGAAGAGGGCTGGCCGTGGAATCTCGCGCAGTTCCAGCGCCATGGTGAGCACCACGTCGTCGAGGGCTTCAAGTGTCGAAAACGACAGCGACATCTCGGCGTAGATGACCGGGTTGATGACCAAGGCATGCAGCTTGGCCTGGGCGCGCAACTGCGCGATGGACCAGTCAGCCCATTGCGGATCGTTCTGCAACACGTCCACCAGGACGTTGGTGTCCACCAGCAGCATCAGTCGTCGGCGCGCAGCAACTTCAGCAATGCATCGGTCCGCCAGGGCACGTCAGCCCGGCCGCGAACCGCATCGAAACGGTCGCGGGGCGGCTTGCGCGCGCGTCCGGCCGGCTGTGCTGGGTGGAGAACCACTTCGCCGGCCGCGTTCACCGAGAACTCCACAGGAGTGCCCGGCACCAACTGCATCGCATCGCGTATGCGCTTGGGAATCGTGACCTGCCCCTTGCTGGTCAGGGTCGTCGCCATGCAGGCTCTCCTTGAGTGTTACCGGTACGCTTCATGGTAATACAGTCAAGGCCAGGGCGGCTTCGGATGGCCAACGATCCGAGGCAGGCCGTTCTCGGTGATCGGGCAAGCGGCAAACGCCCTCTGTCCAGCGCGAGCAACGCATACGCTCCTGAGCATCCCAGGCCAGCGACCCACTGGCGACCGTGGGGTCAGGAGAGCGACGCACGGCGGACTCTGCCCCTGGCCCATGATCGTGTCCCATCGCGTGGTGTAACTCCACAGCCCGGACAGGCTGAGATGCACGCGGTGCTCAGCGCTGCACAGCGGGCAGGCGAGCCGGGTCAGTATCGCTGAGGGTCTGCAGGCCTTCAAGCTGCATGTAGCGCCGCTGCAGGGCCCACTCGTCCCTCTGCTCCAGCAGCATGGCGCCGACAAGCCGCGTGATGGCGTGGTCGTTCGGGAAGCCGCCGCCGAGAACTTCCCTCGCCCCTCGGTCCGTTTGTTGGTACCCTAGCCAACATGAAGGCGTCCCTTCTCCTCCGCGAACGCGTCGCCTTCCGGGAAGACTCGTTCGCAGAGCTGGTGCTTTGGCAAGTCCCTTCGCCGTTGCCGGGTTCGGCGCACCCTTTCAAGTATCGGCTCGCCTTCGTGAGGTCCGGGGTCTGCATGGTCCGCTTCGACAACGAGACAGGCAAAGGTGATCACCGGCACGTCCGCGGGAAGGAATCAAGGTACTTGTTCGTCTCGCCCGAGAAGCTGGTGCAAGACTTCCTGCGTGAAGCAAGGAGAGCAGATGATGAAGACCGTGACTCTTGATGTTCGCTCGCCGGAGCAAGCCGCGCAGGACTTCGTGAACGCCTGGAAGTCGGGCAAGGCCCGGAAGTCAGCGAGGATTTCCTTCGCCGCGCCGGAACTGCTCTGGAAGGTCTTGACCGCGAAGCGCTGGGAGATCCTCAAAGCCATGTGTGGCGCTGGCCCAGTAACCGTGCGAGAAGTTGCACGCCGGGTCGGTAGAGACGTCAAGTCCGTGCACACGGATCTCGCAGCACTTCTGAACGCCGGCGTCCTTGACAAGACCGAGGCAGGCCAGGTGGTCTTTCCGTACGATGCCGTCAAGGTCGAGTTTCTGCTCCAGGCAGCCTGACCCGGATGTTTCGTGAACGCACTGCCACCAGGGTGAATTGCGATTCCACGTGCCGGGCTCCTGGGCCGAAAGGTCCGCGTGCATGGGCCTGCCGGCCGCGCGCGGCGCGAGCGGTGGCGCCGCCTCAGCGGCGAACCTGCGCCGCGTTCGCCCGGAACCACGCGTAGGTACCGCGCAGCCCCTCTTCGAGCGGAATCGCCGCCTTCCACCCCAGCGCCGCCAGCCGCGACACGTCCATCAGCTTGCGCGGCGCGCCGTCGGGCTTGGAGGCATCCCACACCAGCCGGCCGCGGAAGCCGGTGACCCGCGCGACCGTCTCGGCCAGCTCGCGGATGCTGCAGTCCACGCCGGTGCCCACGTTCAGGTGGCTCAGCATCGGCTTCGTGTGGGCCTGCCAGGCGTCACGCGGAAGGTTCATCACGTGCACGCTGGCCGCGGCCATGTCGTCGACGTGCAGAAACTCGCGCATCGGCGTACCGCTGCCCCACACCACCACCTCGGCGTCGCCGCGCTGCGCGGCCTCGTGGAAGCGCCGCATCAGCGCCGGGATGACGTGGCTGTTGTCGGGGTGGAAGTTGTCGCCCGGGCCGTACAGGTTGGTGGGCATCACGCTGCGGTAGTCGCGGCCGTGCTGGCGGTTGAAGCTCTCGCACAGCTTGATGCCGGCTATCTTGGCCACGGCGTAGGGCTCGTTGGTGGGCTCGAGCAGGCCGGTGAGCAGCGCGTCCTCGCGCATGGGCTGCGGCGCCAGGCGGGGGTAGATGCAGCTCGAGCCCAGGAACAGCAGCCGCTGCACGCCGGCGCGGTGCGCGCCTTCGATGACGTTGAGCTCGATCTGCAGGTTCTCGGCGATGAAGTCCGCCGGGTAGCTGTTGTTGGCGTGGATGCCGCCCACCCGGGCCGCCGCCAGCACCACGGCGGCGGGCTGCTGGTGCTGAAGATAGCGGCGCACCGCGGCCTGGTCGGCCAGGTCCAGCTCGCTGCGCGGCGCGGTCAGGATGCGGCGGTACCCCAGCGCCGCCAGCCGCCGCACGATGGCCGAGCCGGCCATGCCGCGGTGGCCGGCCACGAACACCGGCGCGTCCCGGTCGAGTTCGCCGTTCACAGGCCGCGCTCTTCGCTGGGCACGGGCGCGTCGTGACCGTGGGCGCGCAGCAGCGCGGCGCGGCGCGCCAGCTTCAGGTCTTCGGCGGCCATCTCGGCGCACATCTCGCGGGCGGTGATGCGCGGCTCCCAGCCAAGCTGCCGCTTGGCCTTGCTGGGGTCGCCCAGCAGCGTCTCCACCTCGGCGGGGCGGAAGTAGCGCGGGTCGACGCGCACCACCACGTCGCCCGGCTTCAGCGCCGGGGCCTTGGCGGCGTCGTGCACGGCGGCCACCACGGCCCGCTCGTCGGCACCCCCGCCCTCGAAGCGCAGTTCCAGGCCCAGTTCCTCGGCCGTCCAGCGGATGAAGTCGCGCACCGAGTGCTGCACGCCGGTGGCGATGACGTAGTCCTCGGCCTGCTGCTGCTGCAGCATCAGCCACTGCATGCGCACGTAGTCCTTCGCGTGGCCCCAGTCGCGCAGCGCGCCCAGGTTGCCCATGAACAGGCACGGCGCCAGCCCCTGCGCCACCTGCGCCAGGCCGCGCGTGATCTTGCGCGTGACGAAGGTCTCGCCGCGGCGCGGGCTCTCGTGGTTGAACAGGATGCCGTTGCAGGCGTACAGGCCGTAGGCCTCGCGGTAGTTGACGGTGATCCAGTACGCGTACAGCTTGGCCACGCCGTAGGGGCTGCGCGGGTAGAAGGGCGTGGTCTCAGTCTGCGGCACCTGCTGCACCAGGCCGTACAGCTCGGACGTGCTGGCCTGGTAGAAGCGGGTGCGGTCCTTCAGGCCCAGCAGGCGGATGGCCTCCAGCAGCCGCAGGGTGCCCATGGCGTCGACGTCGGCCGTGTACTCGGGCGCCTCGAAGCTCACGGCCACGTGGCTTTGCGCGCCAAGGTTGTACACCTCGTCGGGCTGCACCTGCTGCAGGATGCGCGTGAGGTTGCTGCCGTCGGTGAGGTCGCCGTGGTGCAGCACGAAGTGGCGGTTGTCGACGTGCGGGTCTTCGTAGATATGGTCGACGCGCTGCGTGTTGAACAGCGACGCCCGGCGCTTGATGCCGTGCACCTCGTAGCCCTGCTCGAGCAGGAACTCGGCCAGGTAGCTGCCGTCCTGGCCGGTGATGCCGGTGATGAGGGCTTTCTTCATGCGGTGGTCGGGGTTGCGGTGGCGGGATTATCGGTGGCCGGGCGGTAATCCGGCACCCAGCGCCGCAGCAGCGCTCGCGCCGCGGCGTGGGCGGCGTGGCCGCGGTGTCGGATGGCGGTCGGCCCAAGTCCTCAGATGAGGTAGAGGGCAGCCTTTCCTTCAGCAACAACCTCAGTGGCCAGCTTCTGATCCATGGTGGCCAGCTTGCCCTTGTTCTGGCGGGCCAGGGCCAGCAGGTAGCTGTCGGTCACGCGGCTGTGGCTCGACAGCAATGCTGCATCCACCAAGGCGTTGTCCACCAAGCTGAGGCTGTCCGGCCAGAACGCGTGGCCGGGCAGGTTCCGGATGGCCGAGAGCGCTCGGGCCACGGCGTTGGGCGGGCCTGGCGAATTGGGGTACTTCGGATGGCCAACGATCCGAAGCAGACCGTTCTCGGTGATCGGGCAAGTAGCAAACGCCTTGAGCCCTGTGCGAGCAAACCACTCATGGGCTTGGTCGTGTTGAACATGGGCAGGGTCCACCAGCGCGATCAGGACGTTCACATCCAGCAGGTAGCGCGTCATGCCTGCTCGTCGCGAAGTTGGTTGACCAGTTCCATGGTCACGGGCACCGCAGGTCTGCGGCCAGGCAACAGCGGGATGCCGTTTCTCTCTGACCGGGTGGCGCGTGAGCCTCGCAAGAGGCCTTGCCTGGCCAGTGAGGAGATGACCTCGCCAATGCTGCGGCGCTCACGCTCCGCCAGATGCTTGGCCGCAGCCAGGACGTCGTCATCAATCGAAAGCGTGGTCCGCATGCGCAATTCTGATCATCAGGTGCTGTGCATCATACATCACGCATCTCACGGCCTTGTTTGCGCCGCATGGGGGCTTCGACAAGCTCAGCCGTCAGCTGACGCCGTGCAACCCGTAGCCCTGCTCGAGCAGGAACTCGGCGAAGTCGCTGCCTTCCTGGCCGGTGATGCCCGTGATGAGGGCTTTCTTCATGCGCTGCCGTCGGTTGAACGGGCGGTACCGTCGGCGGCCGGGCGGTATTCCGGCACCCAGCGCCGCAGCAGCGCCCGCGCCGCGGCGTCGTCGGCGCCCACGGCCTGCGCCTGGGCCAGCCAGGCGTCCAGCGCCGTGGCGTCGCCCGAGGCGATGCGCGCCACGCGAAGCCGCTCCACCGGCGTGGGCAGCGTGGCCTCGGTGTCGGCCAGCAGTTCCTCGTACAGCTTTTCGCCGGGGCGCAGGCCGGTGAACTCGATGGCGATCTCGTCCACCGTGTGGCCCGACAGGCGGATGAGGTCGCGCGCCAGGTCGACGATCTTCACCGGCTCGCCCATGTCCAGCACCATCACCTGCCCGCTCTCGCCCAGCGCGGCGGCCTGCAGCACCAGGCGCGCGGCCTCGGGGATGGTCATGAAGTAGCGAATGATGTCCGGGTGCGTCACCGTCACGGGGCCGCCGCGCGCGATCTGCTCCTTGAAGCGCGGGATCACGCTGCCGCTGGAGCCCAGCACGTTGCCGAAGCGCACGGCCATGAAGCGCGTGCCCGGGTGGCGCGCCGCCAGCGCCGTGACGGCCAGCTCGGCGGCGCGCTTGCTGGCACCCATCACGTTGGTGGGGTTCACGGCCTTGTCGGTGCTGACGAGCACGAAGCGCTCCACGCCCGCGCGCGCCGCGGCCTCGGCCGTGAAGACGGTGCCCAGCACGTTGTTGGCCAGCGCCGCCGCGGCGTTGAGGCCCTCCATCAGTGGCACGTGCTTGTAGGCCGCGGCGTGGAACACCGCCGCCGGGCGCCAGCGCGCCAGCGTGGCCTGCATCCAGGCGGCGTCCTTCACGTCGCCGATCAGCGGCAGCACGGCCAGGGCCGGGTGCGCCTCGGCCAGTTCCTGCTCGATGGCGTAGAGGTTGAACTCCGACAGCTCCACCAGCACCAGCCGCGCCGGCCCGAAGCGCGCCACTTGGCGGCACAGCTCGCTGCCAATGCTGCCGCCGGCGCCGGTGACGAGTACCGTGCGCCCCTGCAGCACCGCGGCCACGCCGGCTTCGTCCAGCACCACGGGCTCGCGGCCGAGCAGGTCGTCGGGCTCGATGTCGCGCAGGCGCTCGATGCGCGCCGCGCCGGTGCGCAGCTCGTCGGCGCTGGGCACGGTGAGCACGGGCAGGCCGGTGGCGGCGGCCAGGTCCAGGGCGCGGCGGCGCTCGGCGCGGGTGGCCGAGGGCATGGCCACCACCACGTGCGTGGCCGCGCCCTGGCTGCCGGGGCCGGCGTGGCGCGGCAGCGTCGCCAGAGGGCCGAGCACGGGCACGCCGCCGATCACGGCGCCGTGCTTGCCGGGGTCGTCGTCCAGCAGGCCCAGCACGGCCCAGCCCTGGGCGCGCAGGCCGGCCAGCAGCAGCCGCGCCGCCGCGCCCGCGCCCAGCACCACCGCGCGCCGCACCTCGCCCACCGGCCCTGCGATGCGGCTGCGCAGGTGCTCGTAGAGCATGCGGTAGCTCATGCGCACCAGCGCCAGGCCCATCAGCGTGACCACCGGGTGCAGCGCCAGCACCGAACGCGGGATCTTCACCAGCCCCGCGGCCATGATCACCGCCGCGCTGGCGCCGCCGGCCAGCAGGCAGGCCAGCGCGAAGCGCTGCACCTCGCCAAAGCCCGAAAAGCGCCACAGCCCCTTGGGCACGCGCAGCAGCCAGAAGGCCAGGACGTAGGCCGCCACCACGCCGGCCATCACCCAGGTGTCGTAGCCGGCACGCGCGGCAAACCAGCGCTCGAAGCCCAGGCGGAACAGGTAAGTGGCGTTCCAGCACAGCGCCACCACCGCCGCGTCGACGAGCAGCGTCAGCGGCTCGCGGTGGCGGCGCAGGCGCGCCAGCAGCAAATCCAGCCGGTGCCAGGGGCCGAGCGCGGCGGCGGCCTTCATGGGCGCGCCCGCTGCCACAGCGCGCGCGCCGTGCGAGCCAGCACCGCCAGGTCCGACGCCAGCGTGGCGCGCTCGGCGTAGGCCGCGGCCAGCGCCACCTTGCGCGGCAGGATGCGCTCGACGTACTCGCGCTCGGGGTCGGCCGCGGCGGCCAGCAGCGCGGCCTCGTCCAGGTGCTCCAGCGAAGCGGGGTCGGTGATGCCGGGGCGCACGGCCAGCGCGCGGTCGCGCAGGGCCGGCGGGTACAGCGCCACGTAGCGCGGCACCTCGGGGCGCGGGCCCACCAGGCTCATGTGGCCGGCCAGCACGTCCAGCAGCTGCGGCAGTTCGTCCAGCCGAGTGCGGCGCAGCCAGCGGCCGGCGCGCGTGATGCGCGCGTCGGCGCCCACCGTCAGCGGCAGGCCGCCGGCATCGGCGCGCATGGTGCGAAACTTGTGGATGGCAAACGGCACGCCGTGGCGGCCCACGCGCTGCTGCCGGAAGAAGACTGGCCCGGGCGAATCGAGCCGGATCCAGGCCGCGATCGCCAGCATCGGCAGGGCCAGCAGCAGCAGCGCCAGCACGCTCACGGCGACGTCGAACAGCCGCTTGGCCATGGGCTCATCGCGGCGCTGCGCCCAGCGCGCCACGCACGGCTTGCGCGACGCGCTGCACGTCGTCGTCCGTCATGCGGCTGTACAGCGGCAGGCTCAGCATGCGCTCGTAGGCGCGCTGGCTGTGCGGAAACTGCCCCGGCTGCAGGCCGTAGCGGTCGCGCCAGTAGGGGTGCAGGTGCAGCGGGATGTAGTGCACGCTGCAGCCGATGCCAGACGCGAACAGCTGCTCGATCAGCGCGTCGCGCGTGATGGGGGCGTCGTCAGCCAGGCGCAGCACGTACAGGTGCCAGGCGTGCACGTCGCCCGCACCGTCGCGCGCGGGCGGGCGCGGCGGCAGCACCACCGGCAGGCCGGCGAAGGCGGCGTCGTAGGCCGCGGCGATGGCCTCGCGGCGCGCGCGGAAGGCCTCGGCCCGCGGCAGCTGCTGCAGGCCCAGGGCCGCGGCGATGTCGGTGAGGTTGTACTTGTAGCCCGGCGCCACGATCTCGTAGTACCAGCTCGGCACCTTGGCGGTGAAGCGGTCGAAGGCGTCGCGGTTCATGCCGTGCAGGCGCATCAGCTTCGCGCGGGCGGCCAGCTGCGCGTCGCGCGTGACCAGCATGCCGCCCTCGCCGGTGGTGATGGTCTTGTTGGCGTAGAAGCTGAACACCGTGGCCGCGCTGGGCAGCGTGCCCACGAGCCGGCCGCCGCAGGTGGTGGGCAGGGCGTGGGCGGCGTCCTCGATGACGGGCAGGCCGTGGCGCGCGGCCAGCGCGTGGATGGCGTCCATGTCGGCGGCCAGGCCCGCGAAGTGCACGGGCATGATGGCCTTGGTGCGCGGCGTGATGGCGGCTTCCACCGCGGCCGGGTCGATGTTGAGCGTGGCCGGGTCGATGTCGACCAGCCTGACGTCGGCCCCCAGGTAGCGCACCACCTCGGCGGTGGCGGTGAAGGTGTGGGTGGTGGTGACGACCTCGTCGCCGGGGCCGATGCCCAGGGCCTCGGCGGCCAGGTGCAGGCCGGCGGTGGCGCTGTTGACGGCGATGCAGTGCAGGGCCTGGTCTCCACCGGGGTCACCCAGGAATTGCGCGAAGGCCCGCTCGAAGCGGGCCGCCTTCGGGCCCGTGGTCACCCAGCCCGAGCGAAGCGTGTCCACGACCTCGGCGATCTCGGCCTCGCCGATGTCGGGCAGCGCGAAGGGCAGGAAGGGCGGCTGGGTCAAGTCGTCGTCCCGAAGTCGGTGGGGTGGGGTGCGGGTGCGTCCGGCACCGACACCCAATCTTCCACCCGCAGGCCCGAGACCCGTTGGAACTCGCGGGTGTTGTGCGTCACGAGCACGGCGCCCTCGGCCAGGGCGTGGCACGCGATCCACAGGTCGTTGGCACCGATGGGCGTGCCGGCGTCCTTCAGCCGGGTGAACTGCTCAGCGTAGTGCCGGCAGATGGCGGGGCCGCTCGGGTAGATCACGGCGACCTGTCGGGCCAGTGCGTCCAGCCGCCGCAGCACCTCTGTCTTGCGGGTGCTGCGCTCGGCGCCCTTCAGCAGTTCCGCCCAGGTGATGAAGGACATGCACAGCCGGTCTTCCCCGGGCAGCGCATCCACCCGCTGGGCAACGGACGGGGGCTGGTTCCTGATCAGGTAGATCAGGATGTTCGTGTCCAGCAGGTGGATCACAGCGGCGCGCGCTCCTGCATCGGCAGCGGGCTGGCCCGCTCCGCCTCCAGCGCGGCCACGAAAGCGTCGTCGACCTGGCCCACGGCGCGCAAGGCGTCGAGCAGCGCGGCCCCACGCTCCGCACGCAGCGGCCGGATGATCAACTCGCCTTCCTCGTTGCGCGAGATGCTGACCTGCTCGGCATCGAGCCTGAACTCGGCGGGAATGCGCACGGCCTGGCTGTTGCCATTGATGAAGACACGCGTCGTCAGAGTCGTCACGGCATCACCCGATGTGTGTACACTAGAGTGTGTATTCTAGTCGACAAGGCCAACGACGCAAGTTCGTGCGCCAGGGAGCCATCGACGGCCATCCCGCGAGTGCCTATCCACCCGGCTTGCATATCCATGCCAGCCGGTGTGTTCGCAGCCACGGCACGGCGCTGAGTACCGTGTACAGCGACGGATGCAAGCGGCAGGCCGCACGGGCCAGCGGCGGCGCCAGCGTGACGCGATGCACCTCGAACTCGGCCTGCGGGAACAGCCGGCGCACGCGGGCGACCGGCACCCCACGGACATCGGGGTTGCGCCGGTTGTCGACCGCGAAGTCGTACCAGATCACCGCGCCGCCGGGCTTCAACCAGCGCCACATCGCGTCGGCCAGGCGCTGCTGCACGGCGTCGTCGAGGATCGACGAGAACACGGTAGCCGCCAGCACCAGGTCCTGGCTGGCGGGCCCGACGGGCGCCTCGGTGGCGTCGCCCAGCCACAGCGGCAGCGCCGCGGGCAGGGCCGCGCGTGCGCGCTCGTACCGCTGCGGCAGCAGTTCCAGGCCGGTCAGGTTCGCGGGCTCGAAGCCCAGGCGCAGCAGCTCCAGCAGGTTGCCGCCGGCGCCGCAGCCCACCTCCACCAGCTTGAGCGCCGGCAGCTCGGTAATCCCATGGCGGGCGAACAGGCCCAGCAGCACCCGCTGGCGCTCGTGCAAGGTCTGCCAGACCTCGGGGCGCAGCGGGCTGTAGAGGCCGGCGCCGGTGCGTCGGGCGTAGCGTTCGGCGACGGCCTGCAGTTCGTGTTGGTGGCGCGGGTCACTCATCGCGCGGCCCCGCTGTTCATGCGCTGCCGGGCCTCGGCCACGGCGTCGAGGAAGCGCGTGGCCAGCACCGGGTAGGTGTGGTTCGACTGCACGAAGGCGCGGCCACGCTCGCCCATGGCGCGGCGCTCGGCGGCCGGCAGAGCAGCCAGCCGCAGAAGGCCTTCGGCCACGGCTTCGGGCGACTCGGGCAGCACCGTCAGGCCGCAGCCGCTCTCGCCCACCGGGTCGTTGCCGGCCTCCACCGAGTGCAGCACGGCGCAACCGGCCATCATGTAGTCCATCAGCTTGTTCGGCGCGATGCCGAAGCGGTAGATCGGCACCCGCTGCCAGCCGATGTAGGCGATGTCGACGGCCGCCAGCAGCGCCGGCACCTGCGCCTTGGGCACCGGGGGCATCCAGGCGACGTTGGCCAGACCTTCCGCGGCGATGCGTCGCACCAGCCGCTCGCGTTCGTGGCCGTCGCCGACCAGCACGAAGTGCAGTGGGGCGTGGCGCAGGCGCGCCGCGGCGTCGAGCAGGGTGTCCAGCGCGTTGGGCAGCCCCATCGAGCCGGCGTAGCCCACCAGCGTGCGGCCCTGCGCTCGTGCGGCAGCAAGCAACGCGGACAGGTCGGCACGCAGCGGCTCGGGTGGGCGCTGCCACTCGTCAGGGTCGATGCCGTTGGGCACGATGGCCAGGCGCCGCAGGTCCAGCCCCCGCGAGCGCAGGTGATCATGCACCTTGGGCAACATCGAGACGACGAGGTCGGCGTCGCGGCAGGCGGCGTCCTCGGCGGCCTGGCACAGCACGATGAAGGGGTGGCGCCGCGACAGGCCCGAGAGCTCGATCGGCGACAGCGGCCAGAGATCGTGGACCTCGTGCACGAGCACGGCGCCGCAGCGCCGCGCGATGCGCCGGGCTACCCAGATGTCCATCGGGTAGGTGCTCGACGCGATGACGACGTCGGGGCGGAATTCGCGCACGAGGCGCGGCGTGTCGCGCCACACCGCGGCGAGGAAGGCCGCGATGTTGCGCACGCGGCCGACGCCGTTGCCCTGGTAGGGCGGCGTGCGGACCCAGCGGTAGGCGATGCCGTCGATCACCTCGTCGCCCGCCGCCGGCTGCCGCGCGCGCACGTGCGAGAAGTCGGCTGCCAGCATCTGCACGCGGTGGCCCGCGCGCACCCACTCACGCGCCAGGTAGTACGGGCGGTATTCCATGCCCAGCGCGGGCGTGCCGGCGTAGTGGTTGATGTACAGGATGTTCATCGCGCGGCACCCCCGCCCGGCGGCCCGACGAGGCGGTCGTAGAGGGCGAGCAGTTCGCGCTCGGCCACCGGCCAGCGGTAGGTGGAGCGCACGGCGGCCAGGCCGGCCTCGCCCATGGCCTGCGCGCGCACGGGATCGTCGAGGAGGGCCTCGATCGCCGCCGCGATGGCCACCGGGTTGGCCGGATCGACGACCACGCCGCAACCATGGCGCTCGACGATGCCGCGCCACATCGGGAAGTCCGACGCCACCACGGGCAGCCCGGCCGACATGTACTCGAACATCTTGATCGGCAGCGCGTCGAGGTAGCTGGGCATGGGCAGCAGCGTCACCAGCCCCGCGCCGGCGCGCGCCATCACCTCGCGCACCTGCTCACGCCCGACCTGACCGAGCCACTCCACCTGCGCCCAGCCCGGCTCGGCGCGCATCGCGGCCTCGAAGGCGGCGTCCTCGAAGCGGCCGCACAGCACCAGGCGCAGGCCGGGCACGAGCGCGACCGCGCGCACCATCTGCAGCAGGCCGCGTGTGCGCATCAGCCCGCCCACGTAGCAGACCACGCGCTCGTGCGGCCGCGCGGCAGCCGGCGGTGCGAGCTCGGCCTCGAAGGGGTAGTTGCCGACGTTCACCGCCAGCCGGGCCACCTTCGCGAAGCGTTCGGCGATGTGCGGCGTGGCGGCGCTGACTGCTGCGAGCCGCCGCACCTGCCGGTTCTCGTAGATCTCGAAGGCATGCGCGAGCCACGGCCGCAGCGCCGCCGGGATCCACTGCTTGGTGAGGATCTGGCGCGGCACGTCCTCGTGCGCGTCGTAGACCACGGGTACGCCTTCGCGGGCGAGCGCCGCACCCAGCGGCAGCAGTTCGGGGTCGTGAAGGTGCACCAGTGCGGGCCGCTCGCGGCGCACCGCCGCCAGCGCGGCGGCGGGCTGGCGGCGCATGCGTGCGAGCCTCCCCGCCGGGCGCGCGCCGATGTCGACGATGCGAACCCCGTCGACCAGCGCGTTGCCCTGCCCGTCGCCGACGACCTGCACGACCTCGTAACCCGCGCGTGCCAGCGAGACGCACTCCTTGCGGAAGATGCGGATGTCATCGCGCGGGTGCACGGTGGTGACGTGGACGACGCGGGTCACGGCACGGCCTCCGCGCCCAGCGGCATGCTGCGGCCGAGCGTGCACCCCGGGCGGCCCGGCTCCTCGAAGAACAGGCGGTGCCAGGTGGCGAGGTTGAGCAGGCGCAGGCGCTGCGCCAGCGGCGCGCCGGCGGGGTCCATGCCAGCCAGGCGGGCGACGTCAGCGGCAAAGCCGCTGGCCGCCAGCCGGCCCGCCAGCCAGGGCCGCAGCGGCCCTTCGAACCACGCAGGTTCGGGGATCGCCCAGCCCATCTTGTCTCGCCGCCAGACCACCTCGTCGGGCAGCTGGCCGGCCGTGGCGTGGCGGGCCAGCCACTTGGTCCAGCCGCCGTGGATCTTGTACGCCGGCGGCACGGTGGCCAGGAACTGCACGACGCGGTAGTCCATGAAGGGCATGCGCGACTCCACCGACCAGGCCATCGCCGTCTTGTCGGCGTAGAGCAGCAGGTTCTGCAGGTGGGTCTCGAAGTCGTCGGCCATCGCCTCGGCCAGCGTCGGCGACGGGTCGGCGCCCATGCCCAGGCGCCGGGCCAGCCGGTGCACCGCCCAGCGCCCCGCGACCCGGCGCACCAGCGCGCCGCCCAACCCGATGCCCACCGCCAAGCCGAAACCCTGCATCGCGCCGAGCAGGGCCCGCGACTCGGCCAGTGCCGCCCCCCAGGGGGCGTGCACCAGCGCGTTGCGCACGTAGCGCGTGTAGCCGGCGAGCTGCTCGTCGGCACCCTGCCCATCGAGCGTGACGACGACGCCGCGCCCGGCCACCAGCGCGAAGGTGTGCCAGCTCGACATCAGCGTGTTGGCCGGCGGGGTGTCCAGCGCCCAGACCATCCGCTCGTGCGCGGCCGGCACGTCGTCGGCGCGGGGCTCGATGGTGTTGCTGCGCACCTGCAGCTGCTCGGCCACGCGCGCGATGAAGGCGCTCTCGTCGGCGGCGCGCAGGCCCTCGCCGCGATAGACGCTGGAGAACACCTCCTGGCGGGCGTCCTTGCCGTCGCGCCGCAGCGAGCGGTTGACCAGCCAGGCGATGCTCGAGCTGTCGAGCCCGCCCGACAGCGCGGTGCCCACGCGCACGTCGGCGCGCAGGCGCAGGCGCACGGCATCGTCCAGCAGTTCCACGTAGCGGCCGGCCAGGTGGTCGGCGCGGCGGGCGTCGAAGGGCTCGCCGGGGTCGGCCACCGGCGGCCGCTGCCAGTAACGTTGCGGGCGCAGCGGTGCCGGTGAGTCCAGGCTCAACTCGGCCCAGTGGCCGGGCGGGAAGCGGGTGATGCCCTCGAACTCGGTGGCCTCTTCCCAGGCGCGCGGCCCGGTGCGTAGAAGGGCGACACAGCGCTCGGTCGAGGCCGCCGCGCGCACCTTGGGGTGCACCAGCAGGGCCTTGATCTCCGAGGCCAGCAGCAGCGAGCCGTCGCCGCCCTGCCACACGTACAGCGGCTTGACGCCGAAGCGGTCACGCGCGACGAGCAGCGTGCGGCGCTCGGTGTCCAGCGCCGCGAACGCCCACATGCCGTTGCAGCGCGCCAGCGCCCGCGGCCCCCACTCGGCCAGCGCCGCAAGCAGCACCTCCGTGTCGCTGTGGGTCAGGAAGGCGTGGCCCAGCGCCTCGAGCTCGGCGCGCAGCTCGAGGTGGTTGTAGATCTCGCCGTTGTAGACGACGTGCCAGCGCCCGCCGCGCGACATCGGCTGGTGGCCCCAGGGCGAGAGGTCGACGATGGCCAGCCGCCGGTGGCCCATCACGAGCGCGGCAGTGTGGCCCGGCTCGTCGGCCACGCGGCCCTGCGGCTGCCAGGGCATGGCAGCCTCGGCCACCGCGCGCGGGGTGTCGTCGCCGGCCAGAAGACGTGGCTCGCCATGGCCGTCATAGAGCAGGTAGCCCTCGTCGTCGGGGCCGCGATGACGGAGCGCGCGCGCCATGGCGGCGACCGTGGCGACCGCGGTCGGCTCGCGGGGGGTGAAGGTCAGGACGATGCCGCACATGGCAGGTTCTGGCGGCGCGCGAGCGCGCGCAGCAACATGCGGTTGTAAAGCGCGATGGCTACGACCTCGCACATCGTCCACAGCGCGATGGCCAGCGGCAGGCTACCGGCACGTGCGCCCACCCAGAAGGCGGCTGGGCGATAGATGAGCATCGCGATACCGAACAGCGGCGCCCAGCGCTGCTGGCCGAGCACGACGATGGCACCGGAGGTCGGGGAACTCGTGGCCATCGCGAGCAACAGCGGCACCATCGCCGACGCCAGCAAGCCCGCCTCGCGCCAGCCCTCGCCGAAGACCATGGCGAACAGCGGCTCGCCGGCCAGCGCGATGATGAGCGCCGGCGCCGCACCCATGACCAGGAAAACACGCCACGTGCGCAGGATCATCGCGCGCGCTGCGAGCACGTCGCCCGACGGGCCGTCCAACGCACGGGCAAAACGCTGGTAGAACACGCTGCCGGCGGCAGCCGCCAGCATCAGTGCGGGCAGTGCCAGCACGCGCCACGCCAGGCTGAACTGGCCTGTCGCGTGGGCACCGAACCACGCTGCTACGAGCAGCACCGGCAACTGCTGCGTGAAGACGTCGAGCAGCGCTGCAGGCCAGAGGAAGCGCGCCGCATCGCGGTGCCGCCGTGCCGCTGCGCGGGCCCCCGAGTGGGGCGAGAGCTTCCAGGGCAGCGCCAGCAGGGCCGCTGTCGCTCCGCACAGCTGGGCCACGAGCAGCCCGGCCGTCGAACCGCCCCACCACCAGCCCAGCAGACTGCCCATGGCGGCCACCACGATGGCCAGCGTCAGCCGGGCCGCGCTGATGCGCCCGTATGCTCGCCCGCGGTTGAGCCACGCGATGCTGCTGGCCATCAAGGCGGAAAGCACGCCGGCGACGATGGCGCCGGCGAGCCAGCCATCAAGCGGCGCGAGCCCAAGCCCGTCGAGTGCGCGCGCCGGCAGCAGCAGTGCCACCACCAAGAGCAGCAAGCCGCCGCCGATCGCGAGCGCCAACCCCAGCCGGCGCAGCGCCCTCGCCTCCGCGTCGTGCGCAGCGACGACGATGGCGCTGTCGTAGCGAAGCAGCACCAGGGTGGCCACTGTCGAGCTCACGGCCGTCCAGACGCCCAGGGCGGCAAACTGCTCCGGCCCGTACAAACGCGACCACAGGGGCATGACGGCCAGCAGCACGGCCTGCGAAGCCACGAGGCCGGCGGCGAGGATTGCCGTCTCGCGGGCAAAGCCGGCCTCGGGCCGGGCCCCCGACGCGGTCATGCCCGCAGCACCCTTTGGTAGACCTGCAGGAGCTGCGCTGCCACGGCCTCGGGACCGAAGCGCGCGATGGCGCGGGCCCGGATCGCATCGCCGTCGGCGCTGCGCGCCAGTTCGCGCAGTTCGCGCAGCCCGTCGGCCAGCTCGCTGACGCTCTCCGGCTCGACCAGCAGCCCGTCCTCCGGTCCGACGATGGCCTGCGGCCCGCCGCAGCGCGTCGACAGCACCGGACGACCGGCGGTGAGCGCCTCGGCAAGGACAACACCGAAGGTCTCGTGACGCGATGCCAGAGCGAAGGCGTGACATTGCATCATCGCCTGCGGCACCTCGTCGGGCCGCAGTCGGCCCAGGAAGCGGACATGCTCGCCGAGCCCCAGATGGGCCGCGCGCGCCACTAGAGCGGTCCGCTCGGGGCCGTCACCTGCGATGTGCAGCCGCACCTCGGCAGGCGAGGGCCGCCATCGCGCGAACGCATCGAGCAGCAGGTCCATGCCCTTGCCGTGCGTCAAGGCGCCGAGGGAGAGGATCACGAAGGGCGACGGCGGCGGGCGTGTGCGCGCGGCCGTCGCGAAGCGGCCCGGGTCGACGACGTTGGGGATGACGTCGGTGCACGGCAGGCCGTGATCGCGAATCGCCGCGGCGAGTGAAGGACTCACCGCGACGACCGCGGCGGCACGCTCGAAGGCCTGCCGCAGGTCGTCGTTGGGACGGCCGAGGTGCATCAGCTGCCTGACCGGGAAAGGTCCCATGTGCTCGGTGAGGAGGTAGGGGATGCGCCGTTCGGCGCCAAGGACCGACGCGATCCAACCGGCGGGGAAGCCGACGTGAGCATGGATCAAGTCGATGCGACCGAGCCGCTCGAACGCTCGATCGAGATTGCGACGACTCGCGCGCAGCAGCCCGCCGGCACCTCCGCGCGCCCACCCAAGCGTCCAGCTCAGCCGGGGTGCCAGTGCCTCGTACCATCGACGGCCGCCGTCGGCGCACTCCCGCCAGGACTCACTGGCACCCAGTCGCCAGCGAAGCGCTCGCCAGCTGTCGGCTGGATCGCGCAGTGAAAGCGCCCCGTCGTGATGACCCCAGACACCCACCACGATGCCGGGCCCAGAACGCACCGATGCCAACGCGCGGACCTGGTCGAGCACGAAGCCGCCCGCCATCGGACTGCGGGCGCTGGGATACCACGAAGGCAGCAGGAAGATGTTCACCGATCGCCCGGCAGCGCAACGATCATCGAGTGGAAACGTCGGTCCAGGCTATTCACCTCGACCATGCGCAATCCGCCTCCCGTGATGCGCCGTCGCAGCGCGTCGAGCAGCCGCATGCCGCTGTCCGGAAACTCGCGGATCGTCCAGAACCGCGAATAGCCACAGCCCCGCAGCGCATCGAGCGCGGGCGAGCTGCCGTCTTCGATGTCGTCGGCAAGCTGCTCGAACACGACCGCCGGGCGGTCACGCCGCAGCACCGCCTGCGCACCGCGGATCACCGCGGCCTCGTGGCCCTCCACGTCGATCTTCAGCAAAGCCACGCGACGCCCGGCCAGCTCGGCCAGGTCATCCAGCCGGCGCAGCGGCACCTCGACGGCGCCGCGGCTGTCAGCGGCGCCATCGGCCGTCTCGATCGACGCCATGCCAGCGTTGCCCGGCGGCGTGGCCAGCATCGCCGTGCCAACGCGATCCGAGAGCGCGAAGGGGAAGCAACGCACGTTGCTTCGCAGCGACGCGTTCAGCGCGAGCAGCGCGTGCGTGCGCGGGTGAGGCTCGAACGCCAGCACCTCGGCGAAGTGCGCAGCGAAGAACAGCGCGTGGTTGCCCACATTGGCGCCGACGTCGACGGCCACTCCACCACGATCGACAAGGCCCTCCAGGCACTGCATCAGCAGCGCGAGTTCATCGCGCTCGTAGCGCCCCCAGAGCTCGACGCTGCGTCCGACATGATCGAAGGCGAAGATCGCCAGGGGCGGCATGCCTTCGGCGAGGTGCGTCGCGGCCTGATCGGCGAGCACGCGGCCTGCGCGAGCAGTGCGCAGCCGCCGCAGGAAGTCGGCGAAGCGGATCTCGCCGATCGGTGGCGCCATCGTCAGTGCGCGCCAGAGGGCTTCACCGCCTCGCGCAGCGCCGCCACGACTGCTTCCTGCTGCGCCTCGGTCAGGTCGGCGCTCATCGGCAGGCTCATCACGTGCTGGCTGGCATGCACGCTGGCCGGGCAGCAGTCTGCGCAGCACAGCGCCTCGTAGGCCGGCTGCAGGTGCAGCGGGCGCGGATAGTGCACGGCGGTGGGAACGCCGCGTGCCTGCAGTGCCTGCTGCACGCGCTCGCGCTGCCGAACGAACACCGTGTACTGCGCCCAGACGCAGTCGCGGTCGTCGCGCACTGCCAGCAGGCCCACACCGGGCACGCCATCGAGCAACGCGTGGTAGCGCTCGCCCAGCGCGAGGCGGCGCTCGAGCTCCCACCCAAAGCGATCGAGCTTGGCCAGCACGATCGCGCACTGCAGGGTGTCCATGCGTCCGCCAACGCCGACGCGGGTGTGGAAGTAGCGCTTGCTCTGGCCGTGCACGCGGATCTCGCGGCAGGCCTGTGCGAGGTGGTCGTCGCTGGTGAAGATGGCACCGCCGTCGCCGTAGCAGCCCAGCGGCTTGCTGGGGAAGAAGCTGGTGCAGCCGAAGGTCGACAGCGCGCCGCTGCGCCGGCCACGGTAGGTGGCGCCGAAGCTCTGCGCGGCGTCCTCGATCACCGGCAGGCCATGGCGCGTGGCCACTTCCTGGATGGCGTCCATGTCGGCCACCTGGCCGTACAGGCTGACCGGCATGATGACGCGGGTGCGCGGGGTGATCTTCGCCTCGAGCTTCGTGGCGTCGATGTTGCAGGTGTCGGGCTCGATGTCGGCGAACACCGGCACGCCGCCCAGCAGCACGATCACCTCGGCGGTGGCGATGAAGGTGAAGGGGCTGGTGATCACCTCGTCGCCGGGCTTCAGGCCCAGCGCCATCAGCGAGATCAGCAGCGCCTCGGTGCCGCTGGCCACGGTGATGCAGTGCTTCGCGCCGCTGAAGGCCGCCAGACGCTGCTCGAGCTCGGCCACCTCGGGGCCCATGATGTATTGGCCGTGGTCGAGCACGCGCTGGATGCGCGCGTCGATCTCGGGCTTGAGCGCCGCGTACTGCGACTTCAGGTCGATGAATTGCATGAGCTCTCCAGCAGGGCCAGGGCCTGGCCTTCGAGGCGGTAGCGCTCGCCGGTGGCCGGGCAGGCGGCTTCGACGGGAACGGTCGACGACAGCGGCAGCGCCAGCCGCTCGCCGTGCCGGCTCATCCAGCCGACCTGCCGCGCCGGCACACCCACCACCACTGCGTACGGCGGCACGTTGCGGTTGACCACAGCCCCCGCGCCGACGAACGCGTACTCGCCGATCGTGGTGCCGCAGACGATGGTGCAGTTGGCCCCCAGCGAAGCGCCTCGGCGCACCAGCGTGCGCCGGTACTCGCTCTTGCGCTGCACTGCTGCGCGTGGGTTGTAGACGTTGGTGAACACCATGCTCGGGCCGCAGAAGACGTCGTCCTCAAGGGTGACGGCGTCGTAGACCGAGACGTTGTTCTGGATGCGCACGCCGTCGCCGATCACGACATCGTTGCCGACGAAGACGCCCTGCCCCAGCGCGCAGTTCGCGCCGACGCGCGCGCCGGCCGAGACGTGCACGAAGTGCCATACCTTCGTACCGGGGCCAAGCGTGGCGCCGTCGTCGACGATGGCGCTTGGGTGGGCCCACCAGCCTGTCGAGGCCGCCATGCTCAGAACACCAGCGGCAGCCCGACCCGCACGCCATCGCGGGCGCTGCGATAGCCGGCGATGATGACTTCCAGCGAGCGCAGCCCCTCGTAGCCGTCAACCTGGGCCTGCGCCTCGCCCCGCAGCGTGTCGATCACGTTGGCGTAGTACACGGGGTGACCGAAGCCGTAGACCGAGGGCGTGGCGTAGCTGGCGTCGGCGACCCTGTCGTCGTCGGGGTGCGGCCTGTCGAACTGCCAGGTCTGGATCTGGTTGACCGCCACGCCGCCGATGCGCACCGTGCCACGCTCGCCGAGGATGGTGATGCTGCCCTCGTAGTTCCTCCCGTGCGTCAGCATGGTCACGTTGATCGACGCCAGGCCGTTGCGGCGCAGGCGCATCGACAGCACCCCGGAGTCCTCGGCCTCGATGTCGCGCGCCAGCGTCGCGGTATAGGCATGGACGTTGTCGACCGGGCCGACCAGCCAGTCGACCATGTCGACGTAGTGGCTCGCCTGGTTCAGGTAGGCACCGCCGTCCATGTCCCAGCGGCCGCGCCACGGGGCGTCGTCGTAGTAGCTCTGCGGGCGCGTCCAGAACACGTTGACCGTGGTCATGTAGATCTGCCCGAACCGCCCGACCTCGATTGCGCGCTTGAGCAACTGCATCGTCGGGTTCAGACGGTTTTGCTTGACGACGAAGAGCTTGACGCCGGCCTCGCGGCAGACGCGCACCATCTCCATCCCCTCGTCCCACTTGGTGGCCATGGGCTTCTCGGTCAGCACATGGCGGCCGGCCTGCGCGGCACGGATGGCCTGCCGCGAATGGAGGCCGCTGGGCGTGGCGAGGACGACGACGTCGGCATCGCTGCCGGCGAGCAGTGCGTCGAGCGACGCGAAGCCCTCGACGCCGGTCTTCGCAACCGCGGCTGCGAGGGCCACGGGGCTGTTGTCGCAGACGGCAACGAGCTCGGCGCGGCCCGCGTGCTGGCGCAGCGCCTCGATGTGGTTGGCCGAAATGCGGCCGCAGCCGACGATGGCAAAACTCACCGGTCGGTCGGTGATGGGGAAATTGACGGCCACGGCGCGCTCGGAATGGGGTCCTGAATTGTAGGGGCAGGGTCCGGGCGATCCTGAAAATCGAAGCCGATTCAACAGGTTAGCGGTGATCCCGGCGAGCCTGCCGCAGGCCACCGACTCCGCTGCCGACAACGACCAGCTGATCGCCGAACCGTGCGAGAAGCTCGAGGCGCTGGGCGCAGCGGGAGTGGCCTTTTCGCTCAACCTCAAGCCGCACCATCAGGCGGCCGATCGTCCACCGCGCCACCAGCGCCAGGTAGGGCGCCAGCTCGGCCAGGTGAACCGTGGCGATGAGGTCGGAGCGGCCCACGCCCTGCAGGAGCGTGAAGGGCGTGGGCGCCAGCACGTTGATCCACACCCCGACCCCAAGCCACCACGCGCCTGGGGCGGCCTGCCGCGCGAAGGCGGGGTCGATCCAGGCCGCCAGCAGTTCCTCGGCGAACAGCACGAGCATCAGGCACCCCACCCTCAGGCCGTGGCGCAGCACGGTGGCGGCGTCGGCGTACAGCCTGCGTGCCCGCGCGGGTTCGCTGGCGAAAGCGGTGGCCATCGCGGGGAACAGCACGCCCAGCACGATGCCCTTCACGGTGGCGATGCCCAGGATGCCGCCGACGATGAAGCGGTCGAGGTAGGTCATCAGCGGGCCAACGACGTTGCTCACCGTCATCCAGCCGCCCTGCCCCAGCAGCTGGCGCGACGGCACCTGCCGCGGCCGCGACGGCCGCAGCAGCCCAGGGCGCAGCGCGACCAGCCGCCACAGACCAGTCCACAGCAGCGGGCCGAGTTTGTCGTCGGACGCCGCGTTGGCACGGCCCAGGCGCTCGGCCACCACCACCGTGAGCGCGCGGCCCAGGCCGAGGTCGAACAGGCTGGCGTAGCCCACCAGCGCCCACACCAGCGTCAGCAGCCCAAAGCGCTCGGCGCCCAGACCGTCGATGAGCGGCGGCACCGCTACCACGGCAGCCAGCACCGGCAGCAGCGTGCCCAGGGCGTTCCAGGCCAGGGAACGCTTGAGCACTCGGGCGCTGGTCAGCTCCTGCATCACGACCCTGGCGCCGGCGGAGGGCAGCCGTGGCGCGGTGGCATGCGCAGGGTGTCAGGGCGGGTCTCGCCGCCGGATTCTCGCGCACGGCCCGCCAGGCGGCCGTGCCCCGGCCGTGCCCGCGGGCCGCGCCCATAAAATCGTTTCTTGGCTTCGAGATGCGCATGACCACCGACGACGACAACCCCCTGATCGCGGAACGCCGCGCCAAGCTCGCTGCCCTGCGCACCCAGGGCGTGGCCTTCCCCAACGACTTCCGGCCGCAGCATCACGCCGCCGACCTGCACCACGCCCACGACGGCGAGACCAACGAGGTGCTCGAGCCCAAAGGCATCCACGTCGTCGTCGCCGGCCGGCTGATGCTCAAGCGCGTGATGGGCAAGGCCGCCTTCGGCACGCTGCAGGACGGCTCGGGCCGCATCCAGATCTACGTCACGCAGGACGCGGTCGGGGCCGAGTTGCTGGCCGCCTTCAAGCACTGGGACCTCGGCGACATCCTCGGGTGCGAGGGCACGCTGTTCCGCACCAAGACCGGCGAGCTGTCGATCCGCGCCACGGCCGTGCGGCTGCTCGTGAAGAGCCTGCGCCCGCTGCCCGACAAGTTCCACGGCATGACCGACCCGGAGCAAAAGGTCCGCCAGCGCTATGTCGACCTGGCCACCGACGACGCCGCGCGCGCGCGCTTCGTGGCGCGCAGCAAGGCCGTGGCGTCCATCCGCGGCTTCATGGTCGAGCACGGCTTCCTCGAGGTCGAGACGCCGATGCTCCACCCCATCCCGGGCGGCGCCAACGCGCGGCCCTTCGTCACGCACCACAACGCGCTCGACCAGGAGATGTTCCTGCGCATCGCGCCCGAGCTGTACCTGAAGCGGCTGCTGGTGGGCGGCTTCGAGCGCGTGTTCGAGATCAACCGCAACTTCCGCAACGAGGGGCTGTCGGTCCGCCACAACCCCGAGTTCACGATGATGGAGTTCTACGCCGCGTACTGGACGCACGTGGAGCTGATGGACTTCACCGAGGCCATCCTGCGCCACGCCGCGCGCGCGGCCACCGGCTCGGCGCGCCTGAGCTACGCCGGGCGCGAGGTGCACCTCGACGAGCCCTTCGCACGGCTGAGCGTGCGGCAGTCGCTCGTCGCCATCGCCGGCCTCACGCAGGCCGAGGCCGACGACCCGGCCGTGCTGCGCGCGCGCATCGTCGCGGCGGGTGAGGACGCCCCGGCGCACTGGAGCCTGGCCGAGCTGCAGTTCGGCCTCTTCGAGGCCGAGGTCGAGGCGCAGCTGTGGCAGCCCACCTTCATCATCGACTACCCCGTGGAGGTGAGCCCGCTGGCGCGCGCCGCCGACGGCAACCCCAGCGTCACCGAGCGCTTCGAGCTGTTCATCACCGGGCGCGAAGTGGCCAACGGCTTCTCGGAGCTCAACGACCCCGAGGACCAGGCCGCGCGCTTCCACGCGCAGGTGGCCAGCAAGGCCGCTGGCGACGACGAGGCCATGCACTTCGACGCCGACTACATCCGCGCGCTGGAGTACGGCATGCCGCCGGCCGGCGGCTGCGGCATCGGCATCGACCGGCTGATCATGCTGCTGACCGACAGCCCGAGCATCCGCGACGTGATCCTCTTTCCGGCCTTGCGCCGGGAATCGGCATGAAGCCGGCCTTGCGCCGGGAATCGGCATGAAGCCGGCCTTGCGCCGGGAGGGCTGACGCCCCCATGGCGGCGCCCGAACGCCTGCAGGCGCTGCCCGACATCGACGCCGCGCTGTGGCGCGAGCTCTCGCGCGCCGTGCGCGACCGCCACCACGCCTGGCGCTTCGCGACGCTGGCCACCGTGTCGGCGCAGGCCGACGGCGTGCACCCCGAGGCGCGCACCGTGGTGCTGCGCGACTGCGACCGCGCGGCGCGCACCCTGCTCGTCTACACCGACGCGCGCAGCGCCAAGGCGCAGCAGGCCGAGCGCCGGCCGCAGGGCGTGCTGGTGGTGTGGTCGCCAGCGCTGGGCTGGCAGCTGCGGCTGCACGTGGCGCTGGTGCTGCACACCAGCGGGCTGCAGGTGTCGTCGCGCTGGGCGCAGCTGAACCTGACGCCCGCCGCGCAGGACTACATGGCGCCGTTGCCGCCGGGCACGCCGCAGGCCGCGCCCGGCGCGCCGCCGCCCGACCGCGACAGCCGCAGCCACTTCGCCGTGCTGGAGTGCCAGGTGCAGAGCACCGACTGGCTGGAACTGCACCGCGACGGCCACCGACGCGCGCGCTTCGACGCCGAGGGCGCGCGCTGGCTGGTGCCCTAGCTGGGGCCGTAGCTGGGGCCGTGGCAGGTCGGCGCGCCGCCGCTCAGCGGTGCTGCCAGTCGGGCTTGCGCTTGGCCACGAAGGCGGCCATGCCTTCTTTCTGGTCGGCGGTGGCGAACAGGGCGTGGAACATGCGCCGCTCGTAGCTCACGCCGTCGGCCAGGCCGCTCTCGAAGGCGCGGTTCACGCACTCCTTGGCCATCAGCACGCTGGGCCCGCTCATGGCGTTGATGGCCTCGGCGGCGGCCAGCGCCTCTTCGAGCAGCTTGTCCGCCGGCACGACGCGGCTCACCAGCCCGGCGCGCTCGGCCTCGGCGGCGTCCATCATGCGGGCGGTGAGCACCAGGTCCATGGCCTTGGCCTTGCCCACCGCGCGCGGCAGGCGCTGCGTGCCGCCGGCACCGGGGATGATGCCAAGCTTGATCTCGGGCTGGCCGAACTTCGCGCTGTCGGCGGCGATGATGAAGTCGCACATCATCGCCAGCTCGCAGCCGCCGCCCAGCGCGAAGCCGCCCACGGCGGCGATCACCGGCTTGCGCACGCGGCGGATGGTCTCCCAGTTGCGGGTGATGAAGTCGCCGCCGTAGGCATCGGCAAAGGTCTTGCCGGCCATCGCGCCGATGTCGGCACCGGCAGCGAAGGCCCGCTCGCTGCCCGTGATGACGATGCAACCAATGGTGGCATCGGCGTCGAATTGCAACAGTGCCGCGCCGAGCTGATCCATCAGCGCGTCGTTCAGCGCGTTGAGCTGCTTCGGGCGGTTGAGGGTGATCAGCGCGGTGCGGCGCGGGCCGTCGCCACGCAGGTCGGTCAGGATCAGGGCTTCGTCGGTCATCGGGGCTCCGGGTGTGCAGGTCGCCTCGCCGTGCAAGGCTGCCGGATCACTATACGGCGGCACCGGGTAAGCTAGCAGGCTGTTAGGAGCGCGGCGAGGTTCAATCCGGGACTTGCCGAAGAGCGACCGCGCGCCCACCCCTTCGATGCCCCTCATCTACCGCAAGACCGCCAAGGGCCTGTCCGAGATCGAGACCCGGGCCAACCGCCTGCCGCCGCGGCTGCGCAGCGCCTTGATCGTCGTCGATGGCAAGCGCAACCTGGCTGAATTGCGGCCGCTGATCCTGCAGCCCGACGAGACCCTGGCCGCCCTGGCCGAGCAGGGTTTCATCGAGGCCATCCGCGAAGTCGCGCCGCCGCCCCCGCCGCCAGCCGCAGCGCCGGCCGCGGCGGCTGGCGCCGCCGGCAATCCGAACGACTTCGAGCAGACGCGCCGCGCGGCGGTGCGTGCCTTGAACGACCTGCTCGGCCCGGCCGCGGAGTCGCTGGCCATCAAGATCGAGAAGGCGCGCAACCTCGCCGAGTTGACGCCCCTGCTGACGCAGGCGGCCCAGAGCGTGGCCAACATGCGCGGCCGCGGCGCGGCCGAGGCCTTCGCCAAGCGCTTCGGCCTGCTCTGAGTGCCCTCAGCGCCCCGGCGCCGCCTGTTCGGGCAGGCGCTCGAGCAGCAGTTCCAGCCGCGCCCGCTGCCCCTGGCGGATGAGCATGCGCACCGGCAGGTGCTGCAGGCTGGGGGCCACCCACAGTTCGGCCGTGAGGTCGCCGGCGCCGGCCTCGCGCCGCGGCCGCAGGTGCACCGTCGCCAGCTCGCCGGCCGGCGTGGCCACTATCACCGGGCCCACGACGTCGTAGACCCAGGGCTCCACGCGCCGCGGCAGCGCCAGCGGAAAGCCCACCGCCTGCCCCGGCTGCAGCAGCTCGGGCCGCGCGTTGAACAGCCAGGTCATCTGCACGAACTGGCTGGCGCTGTCCTGCACGCCCTCGGGCCGCGGCAGCACGCGCCCGTCGGCCAGGCGCAGCTCCAAGGGCCCGAGGTCGATGGCCACGCGGCGCGGCTCGCTCAGCAGGATGCGGGTCTCCTCGTCGTAGCGGCGCGGCGACAGGCCGGCGGGCGTGATGAGGCCGTCGCTGCTGACGCGGCGCGTGGCCAGCAGCGCCACCGACAGGTCCAGGTGCACCTGGTAGCGCAGGCCCTGGCGCAGCCACTCGACCCGGGCGTGGCCTTCCACGGGGCCCTGCACGTCGCCGACGACGCGGTAGCTCAGGCGCGTGGACGGCGGCCAGTCGAAGGCCGTGGCGTCCGGCGGCGCGGAGGCCGCGGCCATGGGCGGCGTGGCGGCCGACGGTCCTTCGGGGGCGGGCAGCAACGCCGGCAGCGGCGGCAGGGCCGCGAGCGCGGGGGGTTCGGCGTCGCCCGCCAAGGCCGCGGAGGCCGCCAGCCCC
>CAIKLM010000159.1 GCA_903828235.1 uncultured beta proteobacterium
CGGCGCAGGCGCCCGCCTGACCGCGGCCGCGGCCGCCGCGGTGGCCGGCGGCGCCGCGCCGCCCTCGGCGTGGGCACGGATCTCGGCCAGCAGCGGGTTCGTGTCCACCACCTCGCCGCCACCGCCCTGGTGGCGCGCCAGCTGGGCCCGCAGCGCATCGCCGCCGGCCAGCAGCACGTCGACCATGGCCGCGGTGATGCGCAGCTCGTGGCGGCGCAGCCGGTCCAGCAGCGTCTCCATCTGGTGCGTGAGCTCGGCCACGTCGGCAAAGCCGAAGGTGGCCGAGCCGCCCTTGACGGAGTGCGCGCAGCGGAAGATGGCGTTGAGCTGCTCGTCGTCGGGGTCCCCGAGGTCGAGGTTCAGGAGCATCTGCTCCATGCTCTCCAGGTTCTCGCCGGCCTCCTCGAAGAAGACCTGGTAGAACTGGCTCAGGTCGATGCCGGCCGAGAGGTGGTCGCCTTCGCTGGTCATGTCGCCCATCGCGTGACTCCTGTCAATGTGTTCGCGGTGCGCGGGTTCAGCGGATGACCTTGCCGATGACCTGGACGAGCTTGGCCGGGTCGAAGGGCTTGACGAGCCAGCCGGTGGCCCCCGCCGCGCGACCGGCGTGCTTCATCTGGTCGGAGCTCTCGGTGGTCAGGATCAGGATGGGCGTGGCCTTGAACCGCGGGTTCTCGCGCAACTTCTTCGTCAGGCTGATGCCGTCCATGCGCGGCATGTTCTGGTCGGTAAGCACGAGGCTGAAGTCGCGGCTGCTGGCCTTCTCGTAGGCGTCCTGCCCGTCTACGGCCTCGACGACGTTGAAGCCGGCGTTCTTCAGCGTGAACGACACCATCTGGCGCATGGAAGCGCTGTCGTCGACGGCAAGGATCGAGTGCATGGCGGGGCTCCTGGGGAACTCGGGGTCGGTTTTCGGCGATGGGGGCGGCGCAGCGGGCGTGAGGGTCAGAAGAGCTCGACGCTGCCGGCGTCCATCTCGTCCTGGGTCACGGGGTTGGGGCACAGCGGCAGGGCCTCGACGACGGCGCGGCCGTCCTCGTCGTCCTCGCCCATGGCCTGTGCGGCCAGGCGGTCGGCGCAGTGGCGCAGGCGGCGCGTGGTGTGCGCCACCAGCTGCGAGGCCACGTCCTGAAACTGCATCGCGGTGATGGCGGCGGCCATGTGCTCCATAGCCCGGTGAAGCTGCGGCGCCTCGGCGGGCAAGGCGGCGGCAGGGGCGGCGACGGCGGCGTGGGCGTGCTGCTGCAGCAGCGCGCGCACCTCGCCGCTGGCGCCGTAGAAGTGAACCAGCAGCGAGTCGCACGCGTCACCGAGCAGGCGCTGCAGCCGGTCAAGGTCGTTCTGCGCCACCCGCAGGTGGTCCTGCAGGTCGGCCGCGGCCATCGGTGCCAGGTCCGCGGGGCCGGGCGGTGCCGTCGATGGCATGCCGGCACCGGGCTGCGGCGGGCTGGGGTCCTGGGCGAGCATCCGGTCTCCGTGCGGGTGAAGGGTTCCGGGTGCCAGCGCGTCGCGGCGCGCCACCCCCGGGGGTTCATGTGACTGAGCAGTTTTCGGCATGTACACCATGCTCATTGAGGGGAAGACGGCGGGAATCCTCCACCAAATCGGTGTGCCGAGCCCGCGAAGGGCGGGCGCGCGGCGGCCCGGACGGCCGCTTTGCGATACTGGACGCATGACCGAGCCCGTCCGGCTGCTGCACCTGGAAGACGCCGAGCTCGACCACGCGCTGGTGGTCGCGCATCTGCGCCGCTCCGGGCTGGCGCTGCAGGAGCGGCGCGTGGACACGCGCGAGCAGTTCGCGCTGGCCCTGCAGCAGCCCTGGGACCTGGTGATTTCCGACTACCACCTGCCCGGCTTCTCGGGCCTGGACGCGCTGCGCCTGCTGCGCGCGCACGAGGCGCGCACGCACACCGGGCCGGTGCCGTTCATCCTGGTGTCGGGGCAGATCGGCGAGGACACCGCAGTGGAAGCCATGCGCAACGGCGCCAGCGACTACCTGCTCAAGAACAACCTCTCGCGCCTGGCCGTGGCCGCCGAGGCCGCCCTGGCCTCCGCGGCCAGCCACCGCGCACGCCAGCGGGCCGACCGCGAGCTGGCCGAGTCGCGCCGGCAGCTGTCGGCCCTGGCCCAGCACCTGCAGACCAGCGTCGAGACCGAGCGCCATGCCATCGCCCGCGAGATCCACGACGACGTCGGCGGCACGCTGACGGCGCTGAAGTTCGAGCTCGACTGGATCCGCCGCCACAGCGGCGAGCCCGCGGTGAAGCAGCGCGCCGCGGCGGCGCTGGAATCAGTGACGCAGGCCATCGGCGCCAGCCAGCGCATCATGCAGAACCTGCGCCCGGCCATCCTCGAGCAGGGCCTGGTGGCGGCGCTGCAGTGGCTGACCCAGCGCTTCGAGAGCCGCACCGGCATCGGCTGCCGGCTGCGCCTGCCCGACGCGGCCTCTGGGCCGCTGCCCAGCCTGCCGGCCGGCGTGCCGCTGGTGGCCTACCGCACGGTGCAGGAGGCGCTGACCAACGTGGGCAAGCACGCCGCGGCGACGCGGGTGGTGGTGGACCTGGCGCTGACCGGCGGTGTGCTGTCGCTCGAGATCTCCGACAACGGCCGCGGCCTGGCCAGCGCCGACCTGGCCAAGGCCAGCAGCTTCGGCATCCGCGGGCTGCGCGAGCGCGCAGCCACCGTGGGCGGCTGGATCGATCTTTCCAGCGGCGAGGGCCGGGGCACCAGCCTGATCCTGTCGGTGCCGCTTGACGGCGGCCTGCCGCCGCCGCGCCCGCCTTCGGGGCTGGATGCCGAGGAAGCCGAATGGACGACCTACTGAACGCCCCCGCATGATCGACGTCATCCTCTGCGACGACCACGCCCTCATCCGGCGCGGCATCCGCGACACGCTGTCCGACGCGCCGGACATCCGCGTGGTCGGCGAGGCCGCCGACTACGGCGAACTGCGCACGCTGATGCGCGAGCGCGTGGCCGTCCCCGGCAGCCGCGGCCTGCCCTGCGACGTGCTGGTGCTCGACATCAACCTGCCGGGCCGCAGCGGCCTGGACGCGCTGCACGTGCTCAAGGACGAGGGCTCGCCCGTGAAGGTGCTGGTGGTCAGCATGTACCCGGAGGACCAGTACGCGATCCGCGCGCTGCGCGCCGGCGCCTACGGCTACGTCAACAAGGGCGGCGACCCGCAGATCCTCGTGCAGGCGGTGCGCACGGTGGCCCAGGGGCGCAAGTACGTGACGCCGGAGATCGCGCAGATGCTGGTGGAGAGCCTGACCGCGCCCAGCAGCGAGGCCGCGGCCCACACCAAGCTCTCCGACCGCGAGCTGCAGACGCTGGTGATGATCGCCAGCGGCAAGCGCCTGGCCGACATCGCCGCCGAGCTGATGCTCAGCCCCAAGACGGTGTCGGTGTACCGCGCGCGCGTGCTCGAGAAGCTGGCGCTGGCCAACAACGCCGAGCTCACGGTGTACGCCATCCGCAACGGCCTGGTGGGCGAGTAGCCGCCCGGCCCGAAGCCCAGGCACCGCCCCGGCCATGTCGCTGGCGCGCAGCGCGGCGCTCGACGACCCGGAAGCCATCCGCCGGGCCGGCCGCGAGTTGCTGGCGCTGGCGCTGATGGACGCCCGCAACGCCCTGCTGGCGCTGCTGCCGGCGCTGGAGCCGGCGGCCGACGGCGCCCTGCGCTGCCGGCTGCTGGCGGCCGGCGCCTGGCCGGAGTGGTGGATCTCGCGCCACCTGCAGCGCCACCGGGGCGACGCCGCCGCGTCGGCCGCGCCGCGCCTGCCGAGCCTGGAGCCGCGCCTGGACGCGTGGCTCGAGGGCCGCGGGCAGCCCTCGCTCGACGACGTGCGCGGCTACCTCGCCGCGACGCTGGAGCTCACGCTGGACCTGCTGGCCACCGCCCCCGAGACCGACGCCGGCCTGCACGCCTACCGCCAGGCCCTGCGCCACGAGGACCGCCTGGTCGAGGGCCTGCGCGAGACGCTGCGCGACGGCGCCCCCCCGCCGCGCCCCGAGCGGCCGCCGCTGCGGGTGCCGGGGCGGCGCTGGGTGCTGGGCACGCCGGCCGGCGCCGGCTTCGTGCCCGAGGCCGAGTGCGGCCAGGAGGCGGTGGCCGTGCCCGACTTCGAGATCGACGCGCAGGCGGTGAACTGGGCGCGCTTCGCCGAGTTCGCCGACGACGGCGGCTACGACCGCCGCGAACTCTGGAGCGAGGCCGGCTGGCGCTGGTGCGCCGACAGCGGCCGGCGCGCACCGGCCTTCGTGGAGCAGCTGGCCGGCGGCGTGGTGGTGCAGCGCGGCCTCGGTCCGCGGGCGCGGCTGGAGAAGGCGCCGCCGCAACAGGCGGCCGCCCACGTCACGCGGCACGAGGCCGAGGCCTGGTGCCGCTGGGCCGGGCGCCGCCTGCCCACCGAGCCCGAGTGGGCGCTGGCGGCGGCCACCCGGCACCGCCTGGGCTTCGCCTGGGGCGACGTGCACGAGTGGGTGGCCGGCCGCGCGCGCTGGCTGGACGGCGCCGGAGCCCTGCCGCCACCGCTGCTGGACGAGCCGCAGCCCGGCCAGGGCGTGCTGCGCGGCGCCTCGTGGGCGACGCCGCCGCGCTGGCGCCACGCCGGCGCACGCCGCTTCGCCGTGGTGGCCGACGACAGCCGGTGCAGCGGCTTCCGCTCCTGCGCGATGTGACAGCGCGCCCTCGGGGCACCGGGTGGCCGATACGATGCGCCCTCCCGCCCCGACGAGCCGCCCGCCACGATGAACGCCCCCGCCGACCTCGGCCAAGACCTCGGACCCCTGCGCTTCGGCAGCGGCCACACCGTGCGCCGCATCGAAGACCCCACGCTGCTGCGCGGCGAGGGCCGCTTCACGGATGACCTGACCCTGCCCGGCCAGTGCTGGGCCGCCTTCGTGCGCAGCCCGCACGCGCACGCGCGCATCGGTGCCATCGATGCCTCGGCGGCGCTGGCGCTGCCCGGCGTGCGCGCCGTGCACACGGGGGCCGACCTGGTGGCCGCGGGCGTGAAGCCGCTGGCCTTTCCGCCCAACTTCAAGCGCCCCGACGGCAGCGCGGCCACCGCACCGCCCCGGCGCGCGCTGGCGCACGAGGTGGTGCGCTTCGTCGGCGAGGCCGTGGCGCTGGTGGTGGCCGACACGCGCGCAGCGGCCCGCGCTGCGGCCGACCTGGTGGCCGTGGACTGGGAACCGCTGCCCGCGGTGGGCGACCTCGACGCCGCGCTGGCCGACGGCGCGCCCCCGGTGTGGCCCGAGGCGCCGGGCAACCGGCTCGCCGAGGCCCGCTACGGCGACGCCGCCGCCACCGCCGCCGCCTTCGCGCAGGCCGCGCACGTGGTGGAGCTGGTGCTCGACAACCAGCGCCTGGCGCCTGCGGCGCTGGAGCCACGCAGCCTCAACGCCTGGATGGACGGCGAGCGGCTGGAGGTGCGCGCCAGCAGCCAGATGCCCACCGGCCTGCGCGGCAGCATCGCCGCCTCCATCCCCGGCCGCACGGCCGACAACGTGCGCGTGACGGTGGGCGACGTGGGCGGCGGCTTCGGCATGAAGACCGGCGCCTACCCCGAGGACATCGCCATCGCCTGGGCCGCGCTGCAGGCCGACCGCCCCGTGAAGTGGCAGGCCGACCGCGTGGAGGAGTTCCTCGCCGCCGTGCAGGGCCGCGGCCAGCGCAGCACCGCCGCGCTGGCGCTCGACGCCCAGGGCCGCGTGCTCGCGCTGCGCGTGGACACGCTGGCCAACGTCGGCGGCTGCCCGGGCGGCAGTTCGGTGGCCATCCCCATGGTCATCGGGCCCTGGGTCAGCACCAGCGTCTACGACATCCGCCCGGTCGACATCCGCGTCACCGCCGTGCTCACGCACAACGCACCCACCGGCGCCTACCGCGGCGCCGGGCGGCCCGAGGCCATCTACCTGATCGAGCGCCTGATGGACGCCGCCGCGCGCCGACTGGGCCTGGACGCGGCCGAACTGCGCCGCCGCAACCACGTGCAGCCGGAGCAGATGCCCTACGTGAACGCCATGGCGCAGCGCTACGACAGCGGCGCCTTCGGCCGCATGATGGAGCAGGCGCTGGCGCTGGCCGACTGGACCGGCTTCGAGGCACGCCGCGCCGAGGCGGCGGCGCGCGGCCGGCTGCGCGGGCGGGGCCTGGCGAGCTTTCTCGAGTGGACCGGCGGCAACGCGCTGGTGGAGTCGGTGCGCGTGGACCTCACCGCCGACGGCTTCGTCGAGTTGACCAGCGCCACCATGCCCATGGGCCAGGGCATCGCCACCAGCTACGTGCAGCTGGCGGTGGACGTGTTCGGCCTGCCGCCCGAGCGCATCCGCGTGCTGCAGGGCGACACCGACCGCGCCAACGGCTTCGGCAGCGCCGGCAGCCGCTCGCTGTTCACCGGCGGCGGCGCGGTGCGCGTGGCCAGCGAGAAGACGCTGGACGAGGCGCGCCGCCTGGCGGCCGAGGCGCTGGAGGCCGCCGCGGTGGACCTGGAGTACAGCGCCGGCCGCTTCGCCGTGGCCGGAACCGACCTGGGCATCACGCTGGCCGACATCGCGGCCCGCCAAGCCGCCGGCCGGCTGGTGGTCAGCGGCGAGGCCACGGCGGGCGGCCCGAGCTGGCCCAACGCCTGCCACGTGGCCGAGGTCGAGGTCGACCCCGCCACGGGCGAGGTGCAGGTGGTGGCCTACGCCTCGGTGAACGACATCGGCCGCATCGTCAGCCCGCAGATCGTGCAGGGCCAGGTCGAGGGCGGCGCGGTGCAGGGCATCGGCCAGGCGCTGGGCGAGGGCATGGTCTACGACCGCGACACCGGGCAGCTGCTCACCGCCAGCCTGATGGACTACGCGCTGCCGCGCGTGGACGGCTTCCGCGGCTTCGTCACGCGCTTCGACGAGAGCGTGCCCTGCCAGACCAACGTGCTGGGTGCCAAGGGCGTGGGCGAGCTGGGCACCATCGGCGCCACGCCGGCGGTGGTGAACGCCGTGGTCGACGCGCTCGCGAACGCGCCCGGCATGGCGGGCCGCGCCGAGGCCGCCGAGCGGCTGCAGATGCCGCTGACGAGCGAGAAGGTCTGGCGCGCGCTGCAGCGGCCCTGAGCGTCCGCTGGACGCCCCTCGGGCGCCCCGGGGCGGGCTTCAGCGCGAGCGCAGGTCGGTTTCCACGCCGTCGACGACGACGAGCTGGTCGTCGTCGCGCACGCCGTCTCGGCGGTTGCGCTCCTCGCGCAGTTCCGCCGCCGCCTGCACCAGGCGCAGGCGGTCGGCCAGGCCGGCGAGCGAGGCCGAGGGCTCGCGGCCCAGCAGCATCAGCAGCTGCAAGTGGGCCTTGGCCAGCAGCGCGCTGGGCAGGCGGGCAACCCGCTCCCAGCCTTCCTTCGACAGCGCCTCGTGCACCGCCACCAGCGGGCGCAGCACGGCCACGTGCTGCTCGCCGTGCTCGAGCAGGCGCACGCGAAGCTCCTCGCACAGCGCGGCGCGGTCCTGGGCCTTTATGACCTCGGGCGGCCGACGGCGGTCCTGCAGCGCCACGTGCAGGCTGCCGTTGCGCCACACCAGCACCACGGGGCGTCCGAGCAGGCTGCGCAGCCAACGCAGCGACCCCGGCTTGCCTCGGGGGGCACGGCGTTCGGCTCGGGGCTTGGCCCCGCGCTCGCGGGGGCCGGTGGGTCGATCGGGCATGGGTCGCGGCTCCAGAGGGCCGCCCGGCCACGGGCGCCCTGCCTGGAGTATCGGCTGCAAGCGGCCACACTTGATCCCCCTGAACCCGGGCCGGGACGACCCGCCCGGTCAGGAGTTTGCGCGCACTTCGGCCAGCGTGGTGACGCCCGCCAGCACCTTGTCGATGCCGTCCTGACGCAGAGTAAGCATGCCGTCGGCCAGGGCCTGGCGCTGAAGCGCACCGGCGCGGCAGCCCGACTGGATCTTCTCGCGCAGTTCGGGGCTCACCATCATGAGCTCGTGAATGCCGGCGCGGCCGCGGAAGCCGCTGCCGCCGCAGGCTTCGCAGCCCACGGGCCGGTACAGCACCAGGCGGCCCTGGGTACCGAAGCGCTGCATCCAGTCGTCCAGCAAGCCCTCGCGCGACGGGGTGCCGGGTACGGGCGGATCGCCCTGCAGGGCGTGGAGCCAGTCGTCGGAAAGCTCGCGCAGTTCCTCGGGCGTGGCCTCGTACGGGGCGCGGCAGTTGCCGCACAGCCGGCGCACCAGGCGTTGCGACAACACGCCCAGCAGCGCGTCGGCGAAGTTGAACGGGTCCATGCCCATGTCGAGCAGGCGCGTCACGGTCTCGGGCGCGCTGTTGGTGTGCAGCGTGGACAGCAGCAGGTGGCCCGTGAGGCTGGCCTCCACGGCCACGCGGGCGGTCTCCTCGTCGCGGATCTCGCCGACCATGATCACGTCGGGGTCGGCGCGCAGGAAGGCGCGCAGCGCCTTGGCGAAGGTCCAGCCGATGCGCGGGTTCATCTGCACCTGGCGCAGCCCGGGCTGGGTGATCTCCACCGGGTCCTCGGCCGTCCAGATCTTGCGCTCGGGCGTGTTGATGCTGCCCATCAACGAGTGCAGCGTCGTCGTCTTGCCGCTGCCGGTGGGGCCCGCGCACAGCAGCATGCCGAAGGGCCGGGCCGCGGCCTCGCGCACGCGCGCCAGGTTGGCGTCGGACAGGCCCAGCTTGTCCAGCGGCAGCGGCTTGCTGCTCTGCAGCAGGCGCAGCACGGCGTCCTCGAGGCCGCCGCTGGTGGGGATGGTGGCCACCCGCAGCTCGAGCCGCAGCCCCTGCACGAACTTGCCGAAGTTGATCTTGCCGTCCTGCGGCTTGCGGCGCTCGCTGATGTCGAGGTCGCACATGATCTTCAGGCGTGCGATCAGCGCGCTGCGGTAGCCCGGCGGCAGCTCGAGGTAAGGCCGCATGAGGCCGTCCTTGCGGAAGCGGATGCGCACCTTTTCGCGCCCCGCGGGGCACTCGACGTGGATGTCGGAGACGCCCTGCGAGTGCGCCTCGACGATCATGGAGTTGATCAGGCGCACCAGCGAGTTGTCGCTCTGCTCGATGTTCTCGACCACCTCGTCGTCGCCGACGGTGGCGCCGCCTTCCATGGTGGCCAGCAGCCGGCTGGCGTCGCCGGCCTCGAAGTCCACCGCCGCGACGCCATCGACGACGCGGCCGCCCCTGGGGTCGAGCGCACCCAGCCTCTCGTAGGCGCGGTCGATGGCGGCGGGCAGCACGCCGCTGCGCGCCAGCACCGGCACCAGCTTGCACTGCACGGCGAACTCCACCTCCTCGAGCCGGCGGCGGTCGGAGGGGTCTTCCACCGCCACCACCAGCCGCCCGCCGCGCGTGATCAGCGGCAGCGCCGGCACGCGCGCGGCCACCGCGTAGGGCAGCCGCATCAGGGACTCGGTGTCCGCGGGGAACTGCGTCACGTCCACCAGCGGGTAGCCCATCTTGCGGGCCAGCGCGGTCTGCAGGTCGGCGCGGCCGACCAGGCCTTTCCTGACGAGCAGCTCGCCCAGCGGCACGCTGCGGTCCTCGGACTGCTGCGCCAGCGCGTGCGCCAGCTGGTCCTCGGTGACGTAACCCAGGGCGACCAGCGCCTCGCCGATGCGCACCATGGGCATCTTCGACTGCTGCTCGATGGCCTCCTCGAGCTCGTCGGACGAGACGATCTGGCGCACGACCAGCATGTCGCCGAGCTTGCGGCTGCGAAGGGCCTGCTGCTCGGCCAGCGCCTCGGCCAGCTCGTCGGGCGACACCACGTTCTGCTGCACCAGCGTCTCGCCCAGCCGCTGGCCAATCGCAGCCTGCCCGTAGGCGGCGCGCGGCACGAACCAGCGGCGCACCGAGCCGCGGTCGTCGAAGGGCTCGAACAGGTACAGGCCCTCCGGCCGCTCGTGATGGCCGATGGTGTGGCCTTCCCAGGCTGCGCCCTGGTGGAAGTGCACGACGAACGGCAGCGACGCACGCTCCCAGCCCGGCTCGCCGACGCCGGGCAGTTCCACCGGCGCCAGCGCCTCCAGCGGCTCGATCAGGCACAGGCGGCGGAACTGGCCCGGGCGCACTGGCACCGGTCGCGACTGTCCCGAGGGAATCAGCTCGATCTCGTGGCGGTCGGGCTCGAAGCGCGTCAGCCGGCCCTTGATGGCGTGGCCGTTGTGGCCTTCGATCGCCACGACGGGCGGCACGCCGAAGGGGCCGGCCGCCGCGTAGCCCACGAGTTCCGGCGTCGGCCAGGGTTGCGGCAGGCCCGCGCCACGGGGCAGCACGCGCAGCGGCGGGGTCGACATGTCGGACATGCGCGGGATGCTAGGCCGCCGCGCGCAGCGCGATCGGTCGAACAGCGCCGCCTGTCGGGCCGATTTCCGGCCCCTCGGCACGCGGGGGGGGGCGTCAGCCCCGCATCTGCTGCGGCAGCGCCGTCACCAGGCCCGGGAAGGCCCAGATCAGCACCACGGCCGCGATCATCAGCAGGAAGAACGGGAACGCCGCCCGCGCGACCCAGCCGATGTCGCGCCCAGTCATGCCCTGCAGCACGAACAGGTTGAAGCCCACCGGCGGCGTGATCTGCGCCATTTCGACCACGAGCACGATGAAGATGCCGAACCACAGCGGGTCGATGCCGGCGGCGGTGACGGTGGGCATGATCACGCCCATGGTGAGCACCACCATGCTGATGCCGTCGAGGAAGCACCCGAGCACGATGTAGAAGGCCATCAGCGCCAGCAGCAGCTGCCAGGGCTCGAGGCCCAGGCCGCCGATCCACTCCGCCAGGTGGCGAGGCAGGCCGATGTAGCCCATGCTCAGCGTCAGGAAGGCCGCGCCGGCCAGGATGAGCGCGATCATGCAGAACAGGCGCGTGCCGCCGAAGAGGCTGTCCCTGAAACTCTGCCAGGTGAGAGAGCCCTGCGCCGCGCTGACGACGAGCGCGCCCACCACGCCCACGGCCGCGGCCTCGGTGGGGGTGGCGATGCCGCCGTAGATGCTGCCCAGCACGGCGGCGATCAGCAGCACCACGGGGATCAGGTGGCGCGACTCGGCCAGCTTCGCGCGCAGCGGCAGCGGCGCGTCGGCCGGCGGCACCAGCCCCGGGTTGCGCAGCGCCCAGACCACCAGGTAGCCCGAGAACAGCAGCGCCAGCAGGATGCCCGGCACCACGCCGGCGATGAACAGCTGCGCGATGGACACGTCGGCCGCCACGCCGTAGACGATCATGATGATCGACGGCGGGATCAGCAGGCCCAGCGTGCCGGCGCCGGCCAGCGAGCCGATGCTGATGCCGTCGGGGTAGCCGCGGCGGGCCAGCTCCGGCAGGCTCATCTTGCCGATGGTGGCGCAGGTGGCGGCGCTGCTGCCCGACACCGCCGCGAAGATGGTGCAGCCCACGACGTTGACGTGCAGCAGCCGCCCCGGCAGGGCCTGCATCCAGGGCGCGAGGCCGCGGAACATGTCGGAGCTCAGCCGCGTGCGGAACAGGATCTCGCCCATCCACACGAACAGGGGCAGCGCGGTCAGCGTCCAGCTGCTGGCGCTGCCCCAGATGGCCACGGCCATGGCGTCGCCGGCCGGGCGGCTGGTGAACAGCTGCATGCCGATCCAGGCCACGCCAGTGAGCGTCAGGCCGATCCAGACCCCGCTGGCCAGGATGGCGAACAGCGCCGCCACCAGCAGCACCATGATGCCGACATCGCTCATCGCGTGCTCATGTCCTTGAGGGGTCTCACTCGTGCCGGGCGGACTGGTCTTCGGTGGCGCGGCGGCCCGTCGCGGCCTGCACCAGCTCGTCGACGAAGGCCACGAAGAGCACCAGCGTGCCGGCCGCCATTGCCAGCTGCGGAATCCACAGCGGCGTGGCGTCGTTGCCGGTGCTGATGTCGTTGAACAGGCGCGACTGCCACACCAGCCGCGCGCTGTACCAGGCGAACAGGCCCGCCAGCGCGGCGGCCGCGGCCAGCGCCCACAGCTCCATCGCGCGGCGCGCGCCGCCCTGCAGCCGGCCCAGCAGCAGCGTCACGCGGATGTGCTCGCCCTTCTTCAGCGTGTGCGCCAGCGCCAGGAAGCCGGCCGCGGCCATCAGGTAGCCGGCGTAGGCGTCGGTGCCCGGCACGTGGAAGCCCAGCTGGCGGCTGAGGATGGTCAGCAGCACCATCGCCAGCAGGCCCACCATCGACAGCGCCGCCAGCCAGGCCGCGCCGTCGTACAGGGCATCCAGTGCGCGGCGCATCGCGGCGGGCCCGGGCGCTTACTTGCGGAAGGCGTCGAGCAGCGTCTTGCCGTCGGCGCCGGCCCTCTCGACCCACTCCTTCAGCATGGTCTCGCCGACCTTGGCCATGTCGGCCTTGAGCTGCGGCGAAGGCGGCAGCACCTGCATGCCCTCGGTGCGCAGGCGCGCCAGCGTGTCCACGTTGACCTTTCGGCTGGCGGCCCAGCCGCGCACCTCGGCGTCGGCCGCGGCCTTGAGCACAGCTTGACGGGTGGCGGCGTCGAGGCCGTCGAACGCGGCCTTGTTGACGAGCACGGCGTTCTTGGGCAGCCAGGCCTGGGTGTCGTAATAGAACTTCAGGTGCTCGAACAGCTTGCTGTCCACGCCGGTGGCGCCGGAGGTCATGGTGCTCTCGACCACGCCGGTGGCCAGGGCCTGCGTCAGCTCGGCGGCCTGCACGGTGACGGACTGGGCGCCCACCAACTCGGCGATGCGGCTGGTGGCGGGGCTGTAGGCGCGCCACTTCACGCCCTTCAGGTCGGCCGCGCTGTTCAGCGGCTTCTTGGCGTAGATGCCCTGCGGCGGCCAGGCCACCGAGTACAGCACCATCATGCCCTGCTCGCCGAGCTTCTTGTCGAGCAGCGGCTTCTGCGCGCGCCACAGCTTCATGGCCTCGTCGTAGCTGTCGGCCAGGAAGGGCACGCCGTCGGCGCCGAAGATGATCCACTCGTTCTGGTAGGCCGACAGCAGGATCTCGCCCATCTGGGCCTGGCCGCCCTGCACCGCGCGCTTGATCTCGGGCAGCTTGAACAGGCTGGCGTTGGCATGCACCGTGATCTTGAGCTTGCCGCCGGTGGCCTTGTCGATGTCGTCGGCAAACTGCTGCAGGTTCACGCTGTGGAAGTTGGTGGCCGGGTAGGCAGAGGGCAGGTCCCACTTGACCTGGGCCTGCGCGGCGGCGGCGGCGAACAGGGCGGCAGCGCCCAGGATGGAAGGCAGCGACTTCATCGGGAGGTCCCTTTCCGGAATGAGGACGATGGGGCTCGGGGTTTGCCAGAGGTGCGTTGAAGTCTAGAAAGTTCGTCGATAAAGTGTCAACGTTTCTTCGACGTTCTGGTGAAAACACCGATGCCCTCCAAATCCGCCAAGGGCCCGAGGCGCGCGCCGCGCACGGGCGGCATCGTGTCGAGCTCGCACCTGGTCTCGCCGCGCAGCGTGGAGCTGTCGGAGTTCGAGTTCGGCCTCATCGTGGCCTGGAACGCGTTCTCGCGCTGGTGCGTGCGCTGCATGGCCGCCGCCGGCTGCCCCGACCTCACCATCACCGACGTGCTGCTGCTGCACAACCTGTGCCACCGCGTGCGCGGCAAGAAGCTGGCCGACATCGGCTTCATGCTCAACTACGAGGACACCCACGTCGTGGCCTACTCGCTGAAGAAGCTCGTCGGCGCCGGCCTGGCGCGGGCCGAGAAGCTGGGCAAGGAGGTCTTCTACACGCCCACCGCGCAGGGCGAGGCCTTCGTGCAGCAGTACCGCGCCGTGCGCGAGCAGTGCCTGGTGCAGAGCCTGGACACCGAGCTCAACGCCGACATCGGCGAACTCGCGCGCCTGTTGCGCACCATGAGCGGCATGTACGACCAGGCGGCCCGTGCCGCCACCTCACTCTGAACGCCCACCCGGCCCTGGTGCAGGACAACCCCCGATGACGACACGCTGGCAGTTCTGGATCGACCGTGGCGGCACCTTCACCGACGTCGTGGGCCGCGCGCCCGACGGCGCCCTGCGCACGCTGAAGCTGCTGTCCGACAACCCCGAGCAGTACGGCGACGCCGCGGTGGAGGGCATACGCCGGCTGCTGCAGCTGCCCGCCGGCGCGCCCATCACGCCCACGCAGGTGGCGTGCGTGAAGATGGGCACCACGGTGGCCACCAACGCGCTGCTCGAGCGCAAGGGCGACCGCACGCTGCTCGTCACCACGCGCGGCTTCCGCGACGCGCTGCGCATCGCCTACCAGGCGCGGCCGCGGCTGTTCGAGCGCCACATCCGGCTGCCTGAGCTGCTGTACGAGCGGGTGGTCGAGGCGCAGGAACGCATCGGCGCCCACGGCGAGCTGCTCGAGCCGCTGGACGAGGCCCACCTACGCGAGCGCCTGTGGGCGGCTTTCGACGCCGGCATTCGCGCCGTCGCCATCGTCTTCATGCACGGCTACCGCTACACCCAGCACGAGCAGGTCGCGGCGCGCATCGCGCGCGAGATCGGCTTCACGCAGGTCAGCGCCAGCCACGAGGTCAGCCCGCTGATGAAGCTGGTCTCGCGCGGCGACACCACGGTGGTCGACGCCTACCTGAGCCCCATCCTGCGCCGCTACGTCGATCAGGTGGCGGCGCAGATGCCGGGGGTGCCGCTGTTCTTCATGCAGAGCAGCGGCGGCCTGACCGAGGCGCACCGCTTCCAGGGCAAGGACGCCATCCTCTCGGGGCCGGCCGGCGGCATCGTCGGCATGGTGCGCACCGCGCTGGCCGGCGGCCACGAGCGGGTGATCGGCTTCGACATGGGCGGCACCTCCACCGACGTGAGCCACTATGTCGACGGTCCTGCCGGCGGGTTCGAGCGCGCGTTCGAGACCTTGGTGGCCGGCGTGCGCATGCGCGCGCCGATGATGAGCATCCACACCGTCGCCGCCGGCGGTGGCAGCCTGCTCACGTTCGACGGCGCGCGGCTGCGCGTGGGCCCGCAGAGCGCGGGCGCCAACCCTGGCCCGGCCAGCTACCGCCGCGGCGGGCCGCTGGCCACCACCGACGCCAACGTGCTGCTGGGCAAGATCCAGCCCGAGTGGTTCCCCAAGGTCTTCGGCCCGGCGGGCGACGAGCCACTGGACCGCGACGTGGTGCGGCAGCGCTTCCAGGCCCTGGCGGCGCAGGTGGCGGGCGCCACCGGCCGGCCGACCACGCCCGAGCAGCTGGCCGAGGGCTTCCTGCAGATCGCGGTGCAGAACATGGCCAACGCCATCAAGCGCATCAGCGTGGCGCGGGGCTACGACGTCACCCAGTACACGCTGCAGTGCTTCGGCGGCGCCGGCGGCCAGCACGCCTGCCTGGTGGCCGACGCGCTGGGCATGGAGCGCGTGTTCGTGCACCCGCTGGCCGGGGTGCTCAGCGCCTACGGCATGGGCCTGGCCGACCAGATCGCGATGCGCGAGGCCAGCGTCGAGCAGCCGCTGGGCGCGGAGGGCCTAGCCGCGGCCGGCGCAACGCTGGACGCGCTGGCCGATGCGGCGCGGGCCGAGGTCGCCGGCCAGGGCGTGGCCGCGGCCGCGATCACCGTGCACCGCCGCGTGCACCTGCGCTACCAGGGCACGGACACGGCGCTGGTCGTCGCGCTCGACGACGCCGCCGCCATGACGGCGGCCTTCGAGGCCGCGTACCGGCGCCGCTTCGCCTTCCTGATGGAGGGCCGCCAGTTGGTGATCGAGGCCGTCTCGGTGGAGGCCGTGGGTGCCGGCGAGCGCCACGACGCGGCCCACGCCGCCGCCGAGCCCGCGCCGCACCAGCCCGAGCCGGCGGCGCGCGTCCGCGTGCACGCCGGGCAGTGGCACGAGGCCGGGCTCTTCGTGCGCGAGCAGCTCGCGGCCGGCGCCACCATCGACGGCCCGGCCATCATCGCCGAGCGCAACGCCACCACGGTGGTCGAGCCCGGCTGGCAGGCCCGGCTGATGGCCGCCGGCCCCATCGAGCTGCGGCGCGGGGTGCCGCGCGAGACGCAGCACGCCATCGGCACGCAGGCCGACCCGGTGATGCTGGAGGTGTTCAACAACCTGTTCATGAACATCGCCGAGCAGATGGGCCTGCGGCTGCAGAACACCGCCTACTCGGTGAACATCAAGGAGCGGCTGGACTTCTCCTGCGCGCTGTTCGACGCCGAGGGCCGGCTCATCGCCAACGCGCCGCACATGCCGGTGCACCTGGGCTCGATGAGCGAGAGCATCCGCACTGTCATCGCGCGCAACCCAGCCATGCAGCCGGGCGACGTCTACGTGCTGAACGACCCCTACCACGGCGGCACGCACCTGCCCGACGTCACCGTGGTCACGCCGGTGTACCTGTCGGCCCCCAGGCTCCCTGCGGTCGCCACCCCCCAAGGGGGCTCGCCTCGGCCCGGGGAACCCGGATCCGAGGCGTCAGCCGGCGACACCCAACCCAGCTTCTACGTCGCCAGCCGCGGCCACCACGCCGACATCGGCGGCGCCACGCCGGGCTCGATGCCGCCGTTCTCGAAGACCATCGCCGAGGAAGGCGTGCTGTTCGACAACTTCCTGCTCGTGCGCGACGGCCGCCTGCGCGAGGCCGAGCTGAACGCGCAGCTGGCCTCGGGCCCCTGGCCGGCGCGCAACCCGGCGCAGACCATCGCCGACCTGCGCGCGCAGATCGCCGCCAACGAGAAGGGCGTGCAGGAGCTGCAGGCCATGGTGGCGCAGTTCGGCCGCGACACCGTGGCCGCCTACATGCAGCACGTGCAGGACAACGCCGAGGAGAGCGTTCGCCGCGTCATCACCGCGCTGAAGGACGGCGCCTACACGCTGCCGCTGGACAACGGCGCGCAGATCGCCGTACGGCTGACGGTGCACCGCGAGCGCCGCGCCGCCACCATCGACTTCACAGGCACCAGCGCGCAGCTGCCCAACAACTTCAACGCCCCCAAGGCGGTGACGATGGCGGCGGTGCTGTACGTGTTCCGCACGCTGGTGGACGACGACATCCCGCTCAACGCCGGCTGCCTGAAACCGCTGGAGGTGATCGTGCCGCCGGGCTGCATGCTCAACCCGAACCCGCCGGCCGCCGTGGTGGCCGGCAACGTCGAGACCAGCATGTGCGTGACCAACGCGCTGTACGGCGCCCTGGGCGTGATGGCGGCGAGCCAGTGCACGATGAACAACTTCACCTTCGGCAACGAGCGCCACCAGTACTACGAGACGATCAGCGGCGGCAGCGGCGCCGGGGCGGTCACCGACGCCGCCGGCTGCGCCGTCGGGGGCTTCGACGGCACCAGCGTCGTGCAGACCCACATGACCAACTCGCGCCTGACCGACCCCGAGGTGCTGGAGTTCCGCTTCCCCGTGCGGCTGGAGAGCTACGCGCTGCGCCCGGGCAGCGGCGGCGCCGGGCGCTGGCGCGGCGGCGACGGTGGCGTGCGCCGCGTGCGCTTCCTCGAGGCCATGACCGCCAGCATCCTGAGCAACGGCCGCACGGTGCCGGCCTTCGGCATGGCCGGCGGGCTGCCCGGCGCCCTGGGCGTCAACCGCGTCGAGCGCGCCGACGGCCACATCGAGACGCTGGCCCACATCGGCCAGGTCGAGATGCAGCCGGGCGACGTGTTCGTGGTCGAGACGCCGGGCGGCGGGGGCTACGGCACGCCGGCCTGACCATCCGGCCGGATGGCCGGTCCGCATCCGGACCGGCCGCACCATCAGGGAACCGAGAGTTCCTCACGCTGCGCGGCGCTTGCTGCGTTCTGCGTCGCTGTGCTGCGACAAATGGCCGCGTTTTTCCACGATGAAGCGGACGACACTGCGCCCGCCGCTTGCCTACAGTCGGCCCGCCGCACGTCGCGGACACAGACCTCACGATCACATGGAGAACACCAACGTGAACCACAAGAAAGCCGGCTTCGCCCTGGCCATCGCCACCGCCCTTGCCGCCACGCCTGCCCTGGCCGCCGACAAGCGATCGTCGGTCTCACTCTTCGGCAACATCACGGTGCCCGAAGAGGGCGACAACAACGGCAGCCTGTTCCTGTCTTACGGTTACCTGCTGACCGATTCCCTGGAACTCGAAGGCGGCGTCAGCCAGACCTTCTCGCGCGGATTCACCAGCACCAATGTCGACTTCGGCGTGAAGTACTACTTCGGCTCGGTGGGCTCAGCCCGCGGAGCGGTGCCCTACGTCAAGGCCAACATCGGCCGGGGCACCTCGAGCGGCGGTGGCAGCGGCTCCAACACCTTCGGCGGTGGCGCCGGCCTTGAATTCCCCATCGGCGAGAACACCGCGACGTTCGTGGAAGGCGTCTACCAGCAGGTCAAGTTCAGCGGCTTCAGCACCAGCCAGTTCTCGATGCAGGTCGGCCTGAAGCTGCGCTTCTGACGGCCACGCCTCAGGCCCGGCCGGAGGCTGCAACCCACGACCCCGGCACGGCCCGGGGTCGCTCCATCCCCATCTCACGCCCGACCATGATGCCTCTGCACCGGCTGCTGGCGGCTGGCCTGCTCGGTGCCCTCGGCACGCAGGTCTCCGCCCAGGATTGGCCCGACTGGATCCTCAACCCGCCCTCAGGCCCCGAGCTGCACGCCGGCGACTGCGTCGAGTCCTCGGGCTCCGTGGGCATCGACCGCCAGCAGGCCACGGCCCGGGCGCGGCTGGCACTGGCGCAGCAGATCGAGGTGCGCGTCGAAGCCATGGACCAGACCTGGGAGAGCCGCGTCCGCGAGGGCCAGGCCCAGCAACTGGCGAGCCGCTTCGTGTCGGCCTCCAAGCAGGTCGTGGCCACCACGCTCCAGGGCGCACGGCCCGTGCGCACCGAAGTCGTCAAGTCCCGAGGCGGCAACCTCGTGTGCGTGCTCGTGGCGCTGCAGCGCGAGGCCAGCGAGCAGCTGCCCGGCGACATCATCCGCACTGCGGCCGCACCGGTCGACGCCGCCACCGAGAGCATGCTCGTCGCCCGCTTCCGCCAGGCCGCCGTGGCCCGCGGCCAGCCGGCGACAAGGCCGTGAACGGCAGCCGCCGCTGGGGCCTCGGGGCCCGCGGCGCGGTGGCCGCGCTGGCGGTGCTCCTGGGCAACGCCGCTGCCGCCCAGAGCTGTCCGGTGGCCATCACGACCACGGCGCAGCCCGCCTGGGTCGACGACCCCGGCAGCGCCGCCGACAGCCTCTTTGCCGTGGGCGTGGCCGAGATCGCCCGAGCCGGCACGCTCGACGCCGCGCGCGAGGCCGCCCGGGCGCGCGCGGTCACCGAGCTCGCGCAGCAGATCCAGGCCGAGGTGCGTTCGCGCATCACCGAGTCGATCGAAAAGGTCACGCGCGACGGCCGCACCAGCCTGAACGAACGCTTCGCCAGCGTCGGCGAAGTGCAATCGCGCCTGGCGCTGCGCAACCTGCAGGTCGAGCAGCAGTGGCTCGACGCCGCCGGCTGCCGCCTGTGGCTGCGCGTGCGGCTGCCGCGCGCCGAGGCCCAGAGAGATCGGAAGAGCGTCGTGTAGGCAAAGAGTGTGCGTCCTGGTGTA
>CAIKLM010000160.1 GCA_903828235.1 uncultured beta proteobacterium
CCCGGCCCGCTGCCGCGCCACCGGCGCCCACGCCCGCGGCGCCGCCCGCGCTGGCGGCCGAGTGGGCCTACCAGGGCGACGGCGCCCCCGCCGCCTGGTCGCGGCTCAAGCCCGAGTACCGGCTCTGCGGCAATGGCCAGCGCCAGAGCCCCATCGACATCCGCGGCGGCCTGGCCGTGGACCTCGAGCCCGTGGTGTTTGCCTGGGGCGACAGCCGCTTCGGCGTCATCGACAGCGGCCGCACGGTGCAGGCCAACTTCGTGCCCGGCAGCCACGTCGAGATCGGCGGCCAGCGCTTCGAGCTGCTGCACCTGCACTTCAGCCGTCCGTCGGAGCACCGCATCGACGGCCGGCAGTTCGAGATGTCGGCCCACCTCGTGCACCGCGACGCGCAGGGCAACCTGGCGATCGTGGCCCTGCTCATCGACCGCGGGCCGGCGAACGCGGTGGTGCAGACGGTCTGGAACAACCTGCCGCTGGAGCAGGGCCAGGAAGTGCCGGCGCGCGCCGCGCTGCCGCTGCAGGACCTGCTGCCGGACGACCGCCGCTACTTCACCTACATGGGCTCGCTGACCACGCCGCCCTGCACGGAGGGCGTGCGCTGGGTGGTGATGCGGCAGCCGGTGACGCTGTCGGCCGAGCAGATCGAGCTGTTCGCGCGCATCTACCCGATGAACGCGCGGCCGGTGCAGCAGCTGGCCGGGCGGCGCATCCTGCAGTCGCAGTAGCGCCGTTCAGTCGGCGGCGTTCAGTTGGCGGCGCTCAGTCGGCCTTGGGTGGCGGCCGGCGCGCCAGCAGCAGCAGCGGCCACAGCCACAGGCTGGCCAGCCACTTGAGCACGCGGCCGGCCGTCAGCGGCCGCGTCTCGTGCTGAGCCACCTTGACGAACAGCACGCCCGCGCCCACCACCACGTGCAGCATCAGCAGCGCGTAGACGGTGACCCGCGCGCCGTAGGTGCCGGCGAACGCGTCGCCCAGCACGCGCCCCAGCCCCGCGGCGATGAACACCGACAGCAGCAGCGCCACGCCCAGGCCGGCCAGCGCGTGGCGCAGCCGCCAGAGGGGGTCGTTGTCCATCACCATGCGGCGCATTGTGGTCAGAACAATTCGCCCTGCGCGTCGTCGGGGGTGGCCCCGGGCTTGCGGCGCGTGCGCGCCGGGCGCCCGGCGCTGGGCGGCAGGCCGGCCTTGCGCGAGCCGTGGCGGGCCTGGATGGCGTCGGCCTCGTCGCGGGCCGGGCCCGTCTGGCGCAGCGCGTACAGCCGGGCCTTGATGTCGGCCAGCGCCGCACGCTCGTCGACGATGGGCTGCGGGTAGGCCGCCGTGCCCAGCTCGGGCAGCCAGCGGCGCACGTAGGTGCCGTCAGGGTCCTGCTCGGCCTGCTGCTTGGCCGGCGAGTAGATGCGCAGCGTGTTGATGCCGGTGGTGCCGCTCTGCATCTGCATCTGGCTCCAGTGGATGCCGGGCTCGAAGTCGAGTAACTGGCGCGCCAGGAACAGGCCGGGCTCGCGCCAGTGCAGGCCCAGGTGGTAGGCGGCGAAGCTCACGAGCATGGCGCGCATGCGGAAGTTCAGCCAGCCGGTGGCGCACAGCTGCCGCATGCAGGCGTCGACCATCGGGAAGCCGGTGCGGCCCTCGCACCAGGCCTGCAGCCGCGCCGTGTCGACCGCGCCCGGGTGCACGCCGTCGCCGGCGCGCAGGCCGTCGTGGCTGCGCGCGAAGTTGCGGAACTCGATCTGCGGCTCGTCCTCGAGCTTCTGCATGAAGTGGCAGTGCCAGCGCAGCCGGCTCGAGAATCCGCGCAGGCCCCAGGCCAGCTCGCGGTGCGGCGTGGCGGCGATGGCGGCCTCGGTGGCCTGGTGCACCTGCCGCATCGACACCGTGCCGAAGGCCAGGTGGGCCGACAGCCGGCTGCAGCCGTCCTCGGCCGTCAGCGGGCTCGACAGGTGCCGGCGGTAGCCCACGGCGCGGCCGGCCAGGAAGCCCTGCAGCGTGCGCTGCGCCGCCGCCTCGCCGGCGGCGGGCGTGGGCGGGGCGGGGTCGACCCCCAGCTCGCGCAGCGTGGGCAGCGGCGTGGCGCCGAAGCCGGGCGCGGCCCGCAGGCCGGCGGGTGCCGCCACCAGCGGCGCGGCCATGCGCGCCTGCCAGCGCCCGGCCCAGCCACGGCGGTCCTTCAGGCGGCGCACCACGCCGGTCTGCGGCCACTCCGTCCAGGCCACGCCCTCGGCGCGGCACCAGCGGCCCGCGGCGATGTCGCGCGCGTAGCTCCAGCCCGGGCCCGTCTCCTCGTGGCTGAAGAGGCGGTCGAAGCGCCACTCGCGCCGCAGCTGCGCCAGCACCTCCACGGCCTCGCCGACGCGCAGCACCAGCGGCAGGCCGCGCGCGGCCAGCGCCTCGCCCAGCGCCGCCAGGCAGGCCAGCAGCGTGGCCACATGCCGCGGGTGGCACTCGGGGCTGCGCAGCCAGGCGGGCTCGATCACGAAGAGGGCCAGCGCCTCGTCGCAGGCCGCGGCGGCGGCCAGCGGCGCGTGGTCGGCCACGCGCAGGTCGCGCTTGAACCAGACGAGGGCGCGCGCCACGGCAGCGGCTACTTCACCAGCGGGCGCACCGTCGTGAAGCCGCCGTCGACGGCGATCACCTGCCCCGTCAGGCGGGCGGCTTCGGGGGCGAGCAGCCAGTCCATCACCGCGGCCACCTCGTCGGCCGTCTGCACGCCGCCCAGCGGGTACTGCTTGCCGGCGCCTTCGCGCATTGCCGGCAGCTTGAGCATGCCGGCGGTCATCGGCGTGTCGGTCATGCCCGGGGCCACGGCGTTGATGCGCAGGCCCTGGCCGGCGTAGGTGGCCGCGGCGCTGCGCACCAGCGCCTCCACGCCGCCCTTGGCCGCCGCAATGGCCTCGTGGTTGGCCACGCCGATGCGCGCCACCACCGAGCTGGCCAGCACGGCCGCGCCCGGCGCGCCCTCGAGCGCGGCGATCCAGGCCTGCAGCGTCCATAGGCTGCTCTCGAGGTTCACCCGCAGCACCTCGCGCGCCGCTTCGGCCCGGGTGCGGTGCAGCGGCGCGATCAGCGTGCTGCCCACGGCATGCGCCAGGTGCGAGGGCGCGGCGCCCAGCTGCGCGCGGCAGGCCGCGAAGGCGGCCGCGGCGCCCTCGGGCGTGGTGCAGTCGGCGGCGATGTGCGCGTCGGCCGGCAGCTCGGCCAGCAGGGCGGCGTCGCGGCCCACGGCGGCCACGCGCAGCCCGCGCGCGCGCAGGCGGGCCACCAAGGCGCGGCCGATGCCGCCGCGGGCGCCGGTGACGAGGGCGATGTCGTTGAAGGGCATGGGGGCTCCGTGGGGTCGGGTGTTCAGATTCGCCGAGCCAGCACCACCGCCGCGGCCGAGCCGTTGCCGACGACGGCGCACCAGGCGCGCAGCGGCCACGACAGCGGGCCGGCGGCTGCGGCGAGCGCGGCGGCTTCGTCACGGTGGTGGCACTCGTCGGCCTGGCAGCGCAGCAGCAGCGGCAGCAGGCCCTCGGGCGCGCCGTGGGTGGCGATGTGGTCGACCTGCTGCTGGTAGTGGCGGTCGACGAAGGTCTCGACCGCGGCGATGGTGGCGTGCACGGCGCGCGCGCCAGCCAGCGCGGGCAGCGCGCCCGTCAGCCAGCCGGCCAGGCGCCAGGGGCCGAGCAGGCGGCTGCGGCGGTGCCGCGGCAGCCACTCTTCCACGAGGCGCAGGTGCTCAGCCTCGGCCTGGCCGTGGCGCTGGGCGAAGGCCAGCAGCTCGGCATCGCCCCGCTGGCCACGCCACCGGGCCACGGCGGCGATGCCGCGATAGATGAACACGGCGCCGGTCTCGCCGGCGTGGTCGGAGCGCAGCTCGCGCTCGAGGTGGCGGCTCAGCCCCGGCGTGGGCTCCCAGCGCCGAGCCAGCTGCTGCATCGCCGGACGCACGCGCAGGAAGCCGCGGTAGCCGGCCTCCAGCAGCGGCATCGCGCCCGGCAGCCGCGCCAGCCGCGCCAGCCAGCGCCAGCCGGGCAGCCGCTGCCACATCGCTACGAAGGCCGCGGCGCCGTCGAGCCGGGTGCCGTCGCCGCGCTGCACGTGGAAACGGGCGAGCAGCGCCGCGCGCTCGTCGGCGTCGCAGGCCGCGTCGGCGCTGATGTCGACGAAGCACAGCCCGGCGTCGCCCTGCCGTTGCGCCAGGCCCTGCACGTGCGCGATCTCGCGCCGGCACAGCGGGCAGCCGCCGTCGTACAGCACGGTCAGCGTGTCGTCCTCGCGGGGGGCCTGCGGCGTGGTCACAGCAGCTCCCCGGCCTGCTGCAGGCCGCGCGTGGCGCGCGTCCACCACTGCGAGAAGCTGCCGCAGGGCCGCGGCACCGGCGGGAACAGGCTGGGTGCGGCGTCGAGCGCCAGCAGCGGCCTGAAGCCGGCCGGCAGGTGCGGGTCGTCCACCGAGCGCACGCGCACGGCGCTGGCCAGCGCCGCCGCGGCCTGCCCGGCGCTGGCGAACCAGCGCTGCGGCGCGACGGCGGCCATGGCCTCGTCCACCCACTGCCAGCGCGCGGCCGGCCAGGGCCAGGCCCGGTGGTGCTCCTGCGGGTACAGGCCGATCACCACCGCATCGGCCGGCACGTCGGCCGGCGGCGGCCGCAGGGCCCAGGGGTGCACCAGCCAGACCTCGCGGCCGCGCAGCCGCTCGGCGGCGCCGGCATCGGGCGGGCCCAGGCGCAGGCTCGGCGGCGGGGTGGCGTGCAGCGGCGGCTCGGGCGTGGCGGCGGCCGTGGCCTGGCCGGGGCCCGCCAGCGCGTGCGCGGCACGGGCCGCGCGGTCCAGTGCTTCGTAGGGCTGGTCGACCACCGTGCCCGCGCTGTGCCAGGCCGGGGGCGCGTGGCGGGCCACGTTCTCGGCGTTGAAGAGATACGGCTTGTGGCTGCCGGTGCCGGCCACCCACTGCCAGCTGAGGTGGTTGCTGGCGAGGTCGCCGTCGGCCAGGTGGGCCACCAGCCAGTCGGCCCCGGCGCGCCAGTGCACGTGACGCAGGTGCACCACATAGCTGGCCAGCCACATGCGGGCGTGGTTGTGCAGCGTGCCGGTGGCGTAGAGCGTCTGCACGGCGCGGTCGACCACGGGCACGCCGGTGCGCGCCTGGCGGATGTCGTCGGGCAGCGTGCGCGCGTAGGCCGCGTCGGCGCGCGGGCCGGGGTGCAGCGAGTCGAGGATGCGCCCGCCCTGGTGCGCCCAGGCGTGGCGGAAGAACTCGCGCCAGCCGAGCTCGAACACCAGCTTGTGCTGCACCGGCAGCGGCCCGCGCCCGAGCACTCCGGCCAGCACCTCGCGCAGCGTGACCAGGCCGTGCGTCAGGTAGGGCGACAGGCCGGTGACGGCGCCGTCCAGGTGGTTGCGGGTGCGGGCGTAGGCGGCCGGCCGCACGCGGGCGACGCGCGCCAGCGCCGCGCTGCGCGTGGGCGGCAGCGCGTCGGCCCAGGCGGGCGCGGCCGTGGCGGGATCGGCGTCGAACAGCGAGTTCATGCGCCGGCCACCTCGCCGCGCCGGATGGCGGTGGCGCGCGCGGCCACGGCCTCGCGCTCCGGCGCCGCCAGCCGCGCCAGGTTCTTCACCTGCAGCGCCATGCGCGGGTTGGCGGCCAGGCGCTGCTCGTGCCGCATCAGGAAGTCCCAGTACAGCGTGGTGAAGGGGCAGGCGCGGTCGCCGGTGCGCTGCGTGGGATCGAAGCGGCAGCCCTTGCAGTGCGGGCTCATGCGCGCGATGTACTGGCCGGTGGCGACGTAGGGCTTGCTGGCCATCACGCCGCCGTCGGCGTACTGGCTCATGCCCAGGGTGTTGGGCAGCTCCACCCACTCCACCGCGTCGACGTAGACGGCCAGGTACCAGGCGTGCAGCGCCTTGGGGTCCACGCCCAGCAGCAGCGCGTACAGGCCGGTCACCATCAGGCGCTGGATGTGGTGGGCGTAGCCGTGCTCGAGCGTCTGGCCGATGGCGTCCTTCAGGCAGGCCATGGCGGTGTCGCCCGTCCAGTACCAGGCCGGCAGCGGCTCGTGCGCGCCGAGCTCGTTGCGCTCCAGGTAGCCGGGCATCTGCGTCCAGTAGATGCCGCGCACGTACTCGCGCCAGCCGAGGATCTGGCGCACGAAGCCCTCCACCGCCGCCAGCGGCGCGCGGCCGGCGCGGTACGCGGCCTCGGCGGCGGCCACCACCTCGCGCGGGTTCAGCAGCTTCAGGTTGAGCGCCGCCGCCAGGTGCGAGTGCCACAGCCAGGGCTCGCCGGGCCAGAGGGCGTCCTGCACGTCGCCGAAGCCGGCCAGCCGCTCGTCGACGAAGCGCTGCAGCGACTGCAGCGCCTGCGCGCGCGTGACGGGCCACGCGAAGCTGTCGAGCCGGCCGGGATGCGCGGCGAAGCGCTCGCGCACCAGCGCGATCACCTCGCGCGTGGTGGCGTCGGGCTCGAAGGTGGCGCGCGGCGGCACGAAGCCCGGGCCCTGAGGGCCGAAGGGCTTGCGGTTGTCGGCGTCGTAGTTCCACTCGCCGCCCTCGGGCTCGCCGGCGGGCGTGAGCAGCACGCCGTGGCGGCGCCGCATCTCGCGGTAGAAGAACTCCAGCCGCAGTTGCTTGCGGCCGCGGGCGTGGGCGGCGAACTCGCGCACGCTGCACAGGAAGTGGCGGTCCTCGCGCACGTCCAGCGCCAGTCCGGCGGCGGCCGCGGCCTCGCGCAGGGCCTGCAGCACGCGCCAGTCGCCGGGGGCCGTCATCACCAGGGCCTGCGGGCGCAGCCGGGCGATGTCGGCGGCCAGCTGCGCGGCCAGGCTGCCGCGGTTGCCGGGGTCGTCGAGCCGGGTGTAGTGCAGCGGCCGCCCGGCGGCGCCGAGCGCCTGCGCGAAGTGCCGCATCGCCGCCAGGAACAGGGCGGTACGCGGCTGGCTGCTCCAGACGTGCGTGGACTCCTCGGCCACCTCGGCCATCCAGACGGCGTCGCAGCCCGGGTCGAAGCCGTCGAAGCCGCTGGCCTCGGCGTCGAGCTGGTCGCCCAGCACCAGCACCAGGTGGCGCAGCGGGCCGGGCCGCGAGGCGGGCTCAGCCACGGGCCGCCCGGGTGGCGCGCCCGCGGCGGCAGGCGTCGGAACAGAACTTGACCTCGCCCCAGTTGGCGGCCCAGCGCTTGCGCCAGCTCATGGGCCGGCCGCAGGCAGCGCAGGGCTTGCTGGGCAAGGCCGCCTTGTTGCCCTTGAAGCCGCTGTCGCGCGGGCTCGACGCGGGGTTGCCTGTGCGAGTCATGGGGTGAAGCATAGTCACACCAGCGTCAGGATGGGTTCGGCTGCAGAATGACCGGTGAGCGACGCGGACTATGCGCGTCAATGCAACGGCAAGGAGATGTCATGAGCGAGAGCCCCAGCCCGCCCGGCGCCCCTGCGGCCCCCGCCGACGACCCCGCCCAGCACGAACCCCGCTACCGCAGCGGCGCCGTGGCGCGCATGTTGCGCATGCCCGTGGCCACCCTGCGCGTGTGGGAGCGGCGCTACCAGGTGTCGCAGCCGCAGCTTTCGCCCAGCGGGCAGCGGCTGTACAGCGCTGCGCAGGTGCAGCGCCTGGCGCAGCTCAAGCAGCTCACGGACCTGGGCCATGCCATCGGCAGCCTTGCCAAGCTGGACATGGCGCAGCTCCGCCAGGTGGTCGACACGCACGCGCGCACGCTGTCGCAGGCGGCCGGCGCCCGCGTGGCCGAGGCGACGCTGGGGCCCCCGGCGCTGCCGGGCGCCTCTGGTGCGCCGGCGCCCCGGGCGCTGCTGGCAGACGAGCGTGCCGATGCGCCTTCCGGCCCGGCCGCCCCCGCGGCCGACGCGCCCGGTTTGGCGGCGCGCGGGCGCAGCCTGTCGTCGCGCGCGGGCGTCCCGCCGCAGGCCTGGCGCGTGGTCGTGGTGGGCAAGCTGCTGGGCCAGCGCCTGAAGGGCGTGGTGCAGCAGGCGCTGGTGCCGCCCGGCCGCATGCTGCACCTGCAGGGCCCGTTCGAGACGCTGGAGGAGGCCGCCGCCGAGCCGCTGGCCGCCACGGCCGACGCGCTGCTGGTCTACGCCCCCAGCCTGCAGGACGAGTGGCTGGACCGGCTGCTGCAGGCCATGCCGGCCTGGCGGGGCAAGCCGATGGCGGTGCTGTACGGCTTCGCGTCCGAGCGCACCTGCCGCCTGTTCGGCCGCGTGCCCGGCCTGGCGCTGCTGCGCGGGCCGCAGAGCGACGCCGCGCTGGCGCAGTGGCTGCGCGGCTGGCGCCAGCAGATCGAGCTGCCCGCCGCCGGGGCCGCCGCGGCGCCCAGCGCCATGCCCGTGCCTGCCCGCCGCTGGGACGACGAGGCCCTGGCCTCGTTCGCCGGCCTGTCCACCACCATCGCCTGCGAGTGCCCCCGCCACGTGGCCGAGTTGCTGGTGCAGCTGTCGCACTTCGAGGCCTACAGCGCCGACTGCGAGAGCCGCAGCCCCGAGGACGCCGAGCTGCACGCCTACCTGCACCAGGTGACGGCGCTGGCGCGTGCGCAGTTCGAGACGGCGCTGGAGCGCGTGGCGCGGCACGAGGGCCTTCTGCCGTCGGCCTGACGCGCGACCTTGGCATCATCGGGACATGCTGCGCCTGATCGATGCCCCGGCCGTGGAGGCCGCCCTGCCGTTCGACACCCTCGTGAACGCCCTGCGCCAGGCCTTCGCCGCCGGCGCCGAGGTGCCGCAGCGGCACGTGCACACGATGCCCGACGGCGCGGGCGGGCACGTCACCTCGCTGCTGATGCCGGCCTGGACGGCCCCCACGGCCGGGGACGGCGGCTTCTACGGCGTGAAGATCGTCAACGTCGCGCCGGGCAACGCGGCGCGCGGCCTGCCCGGGCTGCACGGCAGTTACCTGCTGTTCGAGGCCGCCACGGGCCGCCCGCTGGCGCTGCTCGACGCCGACGTGCTGACCGCGCGCCGCACCGCCGCCGCCTCGGCCCTGGCCGGCGCCTTCCTGTCGCGGCCCGATGCCCGCCGGCTGCTGGTGCTGGGCGCCGGCCGCGTGGCGGCCCTGCTGCCGGCGGCGTACTCGGCGGTGCGGCCCATCCGCCACGTGGCGGTGTGGGCGCGGCGCCCCGAGGCGGCGGCCACGCTGGCCGTGCGCTGGCAGGCCGCGGGCTACGACACCGAGCTGGTCGACGACACCGAGCTGCCCGCCGCCGTGGCCGCCGCCGACATCGTCAGCTGCGCCACGCTGGCCACCGAGCCGCTGGTGCAGGGCGCCTGGCTGCCGCCGGGCAGCCACCTCGACCTCATCGGCGGCTTCACCCCCGCCATGCGCGAGGCCGACGACGAGTGCTTCCGCGGCGCCCGCATCGCCATCGACACCGACGAGGCCCTGGCCAAGGCCGGCGACCTGCTGGGCCCGATCTCGCGCGGGGTCTTCACCGCCGCCGACGTGCGCGCCACGCTGACCCAGCTGTGCCGCGGCACGGTGCCCGGGCGCACGCAGGAGAAGCAGCGGACGGTGTTCAAGTCCGTCGGCACGGCGCTGGAAGACCTGGCCGCCGCACGGCTGGTGTGGGCCGCGACGGGCTCCTGACCGCGCCCCGGAGGGCCGCAAGCCCTCGAAACGACTTTCACACCCGCTGCCAAGTCCTTCACTGGGAACGATTTTTTCTGCGCGCCACTTCCGAATTGGCGGCTAAGTCGTTGATTTGATTGATTTTTTTCCTGACGTCGCGTTGACGCTGGCGCTGCGCTTGCGCTACAGTGGGGCTCGGTGTGTTTTTGTGGGTTTTTGTGGGCTGTACCTCGGTGACGAGGGCGCGGGCCCACCCAGGGAAGGATCGTCGGGCATGACATTTCGCGGGGGGCCTGTGCTCACGCTGGACGCCAAGGGCCGCCTGACGGTGCCCGCGCGCTGGCGCGAACAGCTCATGGCCTCGGTGAACGGCCAGTTGGTCGTCGCCAAGCACCCGCACGGCTGCCTGAGCCTGTACCCGGTCAGCGTCTGGGAGCCCTTCGAGGCGCAGCTGCTGGCCCTGCCGCAGGAGCACGACGCCTGGCGCCGGCTGTACATCGGCAGCGCGACGGACGTCGAGATCGACAGCGGCAGCCGCGTGCTCATCCCGCCCGAGCTGCGCAGCTGGGCGGCGCTGGACCGCGAAGTGAAGCTGCTGGGCATGGGGTCGAGCTTCGAGATCTGGGACCTGCAGCGCTACGAGGTGCGCGAGGCCACCGCCATCGCGCTCGGGGCGCCCGAGGCGCTGAAGAGCCTGGTCATCCGGTGAACGCCCCCGCCCGCGAATGGTCCCACACCACCGTGCTGCGCGACGAGGCCGTCGAGGCGCTCGTGGTGCAGCCGGAGGGCATCTTCGTGGACGGCACCTTCGGCCGCGGCGGGCACAGCCGCGCCGTGCTGGCGAAGCTGGCGCCCGGGGGCCGGCTGGTGGCCTTCGACAAGGACCCGGCGGCGCTGGCCGAGGCGGCGCGCATCGACGACCCGCGCTTTGCCATCCGCCACGCCAGCTTCGGCGACATGACGACCGAATTGAGCGCTCTCGGCATCCGTCAGGTGCAGGGCGTGCTGCTCGACCTGGGCGTGAGCTCGCCGCAGATCGACGACCCGTCGCGCGGCTTCAGCTTCCGCGCCGACGCGCCGCTGGACATGCGCATGGACACCACGCGCGGCGAGACGGCCGCCGAATTCCTGGCGCGGGCCGACACCAAGACCATCGAGGAGGTGATTCGTGAACACGGCGAAGAACGGTTTGCTGCTGCGATTGCAAAGGCGCTTGTCGCTCGCCGCGAAAGCGGCGCTCCCGTCCGCACAACCCTCGAGCTTTCCGCGCTCGTGGCTCGTGCCGTCAAGACCCGCGAGCCGGGCCAGGACCCTGCAACGCGCACGTTTCAGGCTCTTCGGATTCACGTCAACGCCGAGCTTGAGGCGCTGCAACAGGGCCTGAAGGCGGCGCTGGCGCTGCTGGCGCCGGCGGGGCGGCTGGTGGTCATCAGCTTCCACTCGCTGGAAGACCGCATCGTGAAGACCTTCATCGCCGCCGAGAGCCGCGACGTCGTCGACCGCCGCGCGCCAATGGCGCCGCCGCGGCCGCTGCGGCTGAAGGCGCTGGCCCGCGTCAAGCCCTCGGCCGCCGAGGTGGCGGCCAACCCGCGCGCCCGCTCGGCCGTGATGCGGGTGGCCGAGCGCACGGCGGTGCCCGCATGATCCGCAAGCTCGACCTGCTGCTGGTGGCGCTGCTGCTGGCCAGCGCCCTGGGGCTGGTGCGCACGGCCTACGAGTCGCGCCGGGCGTTCGCCGAGCTCGACCGCGCGCGCGCCGAGCAGCGCCAGCTCGACGCCGAGTACCGGCGGCTCGACGCCGAGCGCCAGGCCCAGGCCACCAACGCGCGCGTGCAGCGCGTGGCGCGCGAGCAGCTGAAGATGGGCAGCGTCACGCCGGCCATCACGGTCTACGTCGACGACGTGCCGGCCGCACCGGGGAGCGCGCGGTGAGCACCACCGGCCGCCAGCACGCCAGCGGCGCCCGCCCCAGGGGCGCCGGCGCGGCCGCCGGCCTGGGCGGCGTGAAGAGCGTCAACTACGCCACCAGCCCGCTGCTGGCCAGCCCGACGCCGCCGTGGCGCTCGCGCTTCGTCGTGGCCCTGGTGGCGGCGGGCTTCGCGGTGCTGTTCCTGCGCGCCGTGTGGCTGCAGATCGTCCACACCGACTTCTACCAGGCCGAGGGCGAGAAGCGCTTCGTCGTGACGCAGCCGCTGCCGGCCAGCCGCGGCCGCATCGTCGACCGCCACGGCCAGCTGCTGGCCACCAGCGTGGCCATGCCCAGCGTGCAGGTCGAGACGCGCAGCTTCGCCGCCGACGTGGCGCAGCGCCGCGCCCTGGCCGCGGCGCTGAAGCTGCCTTTCGCCGAGCTGCAGGATCGGCTCGAGGGCGCCACCGGCACCGTGCTGATCAAGCGCCACGCCACCGACGAGCAGTGGCAGGCCGTGCAGGCGCTGGGCCTGAAGGGCGTGCAGCGGCTGCCCGAATACCAGCGCCGCTGGCCCGAGGGCGAGTCGGCCGCGCACGTGGTGGGCTTCACCGACATCGACGGCAAGGGCATCGACGGCATCGAGCTGGCGTTCCAGCAGCGCCTGTCGGGCCAGCGCGGCCAGCGCACCGTGGTGCGCGACCGCTTCGGCCGCGTCGTCGAGGACGTGGGCGAGCAGGCCGACCCGCGCCACGGCGACGACGTGCAGCTGGCCATCGACAGCAAGGTGCAGTTCTTCGCCTGGCAGCGGCTGCGCGAGGCCGTGATCGAGCACCGCGCCCGCCGCGGCAGCGTGGTCGTGCTCGACGTGAAGAGCGGCGAGGTGCTGGCCCTGGCCAACTACCCCAGCTACGACCCCGCCCGGCGCGCCACCATGCACCGCGAGAGCCTGCGCAACGCGGCGCTCACCGACGTCTTCGAGCCCGGCTCGACGATGAAGCCCTTCATCGCCGCGCTGGCGCTGGAGCGCGGGCCCTGGCGGCCCGACACGCGCATCGACACCGCGCCAGGCCAGATCGTCGTCACCGGCAGCCGCATCACCGATGCCCACCCGCACGGCGTGCTCACCGTGGCCGAGGTGGTGCAGAAGAGCAGCAACGTCGGCACCGTGAAGATGGCGCTGCAGATGCCGGCGCGCGAGATGCACGCGCTGTACACCGCCATCGGCCTGGGCCAGCGGCCGCAGATCGACTTCCCCGGCGCCGTCACCGGCCGGCTGCGGCCCTACAAGAGCTGGCGCCCGGTGGAGCAGGCGACCATGAGCTACGGCTACGGCCTGTCGGCCAGCCTGTTCCAGCTCGCGCGGGCCTACACGGTGTTCGCCAGCGACGGGCAGCTGCTGCCGGTGAGCATGGTCCGGCGCGAGGACGGCGAGGTGGTCGCCGGCCCGCGCGTGATGAGCCCCGAGACCGCGCGCGCCGTGCGCGAGATGCTGCGCCTGGCCGCCGGCCCCGGCGGCACCGCGCCGAAGGCGCAGGCCCTGGGCTACTCGGTGGGCGGCAAGACCGGCACCGCGCGCAAGCTTGAGGGCAAGACCTACAGCACCAGCAAGTACCGCTCGTTCTTCGTCGGCCTGGCGCCGGTCAGCGAGCCGCGCATCGTGGTGGCGGTGATGGTCGACGAGCCCGGCCGGGGCGTGTACTACGGCGGCGAGATTGCCGCGCCGGTGTTCAGCCAGGTGGTGGCGCAGACGCTGCGCAGCATGAACGTGGCGCCCGACCTCGACGTCAAGGCGCAGATCGCCGCCAAGGCCGTGCCCGCGGCCACGGAGAGCTTCTAGATGCAGCGGCTCGCCACCCCCGAACAGGCCGAGCAGTGGCTGCGCGCGCGCGTGCCGCAGGGCACGCTGGTGGCCGACAGCCGCCGGCTGCGGCCCGGCGACGGCTTCGTCGCCTGGCCCGGCCAGGCCGTGGACGCGCGCCGCTTCGTGGCCGGGGCGCTGGCCGACGGCGCCGCGGCCTGCCTCGTCGAGGCCGAGGGCGCCGAGGCCTGCGGCCTGCCGGCCGATGCCCGCGTGGCCGCCTACGCCGGCCTGAAGGCCGCCACGGGCCCCATCGCGCACGGCTTCTTCGGCCGGCCGTCCGAGCGCCTTGCGGTGGTGGCCACCACCGGCACCAATGGCAAGACCAGCACCGCCTGGTGGACGGCGCAGGCGCTGTGCGCCCTGGGCCGGCCGGCGGGCCTGATCGGCACGCTGGGGGTGGGCGAGCCGCCCTCGTCGCGCGGGCCCGGCCACCTGCGGGAGACCGGCCTGACCACCCCTGACCCCGTGACGCTGCACGCCACGCTGGCGCGCTTCGCGGGCGACGGTCTGGCGGCCTGCGCGATGGAGGCCTCGTCGATCGGCCTGGCGGAACACCGGCTCGATGGCTGCGCCATCGACGTGGCGCTGTTCACCAACCTCACGCAGGACCACCTCGACTACCACGGCACGATGCGGGCCTACGGCGCCGCCAAGCGCCGCCTGTTCGAGTGGCCGGGCCTGAAGGCCGCTGTGGTGAACGTCGACGACGCCTTTGGCGCGCAACTGGCGGCCGGGCTGCGCGGCAGCGGCATCGACCTGTGGACCGTCTCGCTGCACGGTGATGCGCGGCTGGTGGCCGGCGAGCGCCGCTACGGCCCCGACGGCCTGGTGTTCGAGGTGGCCGAGGGCGCCGCGCGGCAGCGGCTGGCCACCGGCGTGGTGGGCGAGTTCAACGCCAGCAACCTGCTGGTGGTGCTGGGCGGCCTGCGCGCCCTGGGCGCGCCGCTGGCCGAAGCCGTGGCCGCGCTGGGCGCGCTGACGCCGGTGCCCGGGCGGCTGCAGCGCGTGGCCGCCGAGGGCGACGCCGTCGAGGCCGTGGTCGACTACGCGCACACGCCCGACGCGCTGCAGCAGGTGCTGGCCGCGCTGCGCCCGCTGGCGGCGGCCCGCGGCGGCCGGCTGCTGTGCGTGTTCGGCTGCGGCGGCGACCGCGACGCCACCAAGCGCCCGCTGATGGGCGCCATCGCCAGCCGCCTGGCCGACCGCGTCGTCGTGACCAGCGACAACCCGCGCAGCGAGGACCCGGCCGCCATCGTCGCGCAGGTGCTGGCCGGTGCGGGCGCGAACGCCCAGGGGGTGATCGACCGCCGCGAGGCCATCGCCCTTGCCGTGCGCGAGGCCGCGCCGGGCGACGTGCTGCTGGTGGCCGGCAAGGGCCACGAGACGACGCAGGTCGTCGCCGGCGTGGCCCACCCCTTCAGCGACGCCGACGAGGTGCGGACGGCGCTGGCGCGGCGGGGGGCCGGCGCATGATGACCCTGGCCCAAGCCCACGCCCTGCTGCCCGGCAGCACCGTGCTCGGCAGCGGCGAGCTGGCCTTCACGCGGGTGCACACCGACACGCGCAGCATCGAGCCCGGCGACCTCTTCGTGGCGCTGCGCGGCGAGCGCTTCGACGGCCACGAGTTCATCGCGCAGGCCCGCGCGCGCGGCGCCGTGGCCGTGCTGGCAAGCCGCGCCGACGCGCTGGGGCAGGCCAGCCCCGGCGGCCTGCCCGGGCTGCTGGTGGCCGACACGCTGGCCGCGCTGCAGCAGCTGGCCCAGGGCTGGCGCCACCGCTTCCACCTGCCGCTGGTGGCCGTGGCGGGCAGCAACGGCAAGACCACCGTCACGCAGATGGTGGCCGCGATCCTGCGCGCCGCGCACGGCAGCGCCATGCTGGCCACGGCCGGCAACCTGAACAACCACATCGGCGTGCCGCTCACCCTGCTGCGGCTGCGCCAGGACGACGAGCACTGGCACCGCGCCGCCGTGGTCGAGCTGGGCATGAACCATCCGGGCGAGATGGCGCTGCTGGCCGCGCTGGCGCAGCCCACCGTGGCCCTGGTGAACAACGCGCAGCGCGAGCACCAGGAGTTCATGAAGAGCGTCGAGGCCGTGGCCGACGAGAACGGCGCAGTCATCGACGCGTTGCCGGCCGGCGGTACGGTGGTGATCCCGGCCGACGACGCCTTCACGCCGCGCTGGCGCGCGCGCGCCGGGGCGCGGCGCGTGCTGAGCTTCGGCGCCCAGGACACCCGCGGCCACGACGGCAACAGCAACAGCGGCCACGGCGCCGACGTCGTGGCCAGCGGCACCTGGGACACCGAGGCCGCGGCCTGGGCGCTGACGCTGGCCACGCCCGCCGGCAGCACCTCGCTGAAGCTGCACCTGCCCGGCACGCACAACCTGCGCAACGCCGCGGCGGCCGCCGCCTGCGCGCTGGCCGCAGGCGAGAAGCTGACCGCCGTACAGGCCGGGCTGGAGGCCTTCCGCCCGGTGGCCGGCCGCTCGCAGCTGCACCGGCTGTCGTCGCCCACGGGCCCCGTGACGCTGGTCGACGACAGCTACAACGCCAACCCCGACTCCGTGCTCGCCGCCATCGAGGTGCTGGCCGGCCTGCCCGGGCCGCGCTGGCTGATCCTGGGCGACATGGGCGAGGTCGGCGATGAGGGCCCGCGCTTCCACGCCGAGGTGGGCGAGCGTGCGCGCGAGCGCGGCATCGAGGCCCTCTGGACCGCCGGTGCGCTGTGCGCGCACGCCGGCGCCGGGCGGCACTTCGCGACCACGGCCGAGCTGGCCGCGGCGCTGCAGGACGCCGCTCAGCGCCCGGTCGCGCGCTCGGTGCTGGTGAAGGGATCGCGGTTCATGAAGATGGAACAGGTGGTGCAGGCGCTTCGCACCGCGTGGGGAGACGCGCCGTGCTGCTGAGCCTGACGCAATGGCTGTTGGCGCTGTACCCCGAGGAACTGGGCTTCCTGCGCGTGTTCCAGTACCTGACCTTCCGCGCCGTGCTGGCGGCGATGACGGCGCTGCTGATCGGCCTGGCCTTCGGGCCCTGGGTGATCCGCAAGCTCACCGAGATGAAGATCGGCCAGCCCATCCGCGAGTACGGCGTGCAGGCCCACCTGGGCAAGCGCGGCACGCCCACGATGGGCGGCGTGCTGGTGCTCATCGGCATCGGCGTGAGCACGCTGCTGTGGTTCGACTGGACCAACCGCTTCGTCTGGGTGGTGATGCTGGTCACCTTCGGCTTCGGCGCCATCGGCTGGGTGGACGACTACCGCAAGGTCGTGCACAAGGACCCGGAGGGCATGCGCAGCCGCGAGAAGTTCTTCTGGCAGAGCGTGATCGGCCTGGTGGCCGCGCTGTACCTGGCCTTCAGCGTGGCCGAGACCAGCAACCTGCGCGTGCTCGAGCTGTTCCTGCGCTGGGTGGGCAGCGGCTTCTCCACCGAGCTGCCGCCGCGCGCCGACCTGATGGTGCCGTTCTTCAAGAGCATCAGCTACCCGCTGGGCGTGTTCGGCTTCATCGCGCTGAGCTGGTTCGTCATCGTCGGCGCCAGCAACGCCGTGAACTTCACCGACGGGCTGGACGGCCTGGCCATCATGCCGGTGGTGCTGGTGGGCAGCGCCCTGGGCGTGTTCGCCTATGTCGTGGGGCGCGCGGACTTCTCGCGCTACCTGCTGTTCCCGCACATCCCCGGCGCCGGCGAGCTGCTGGTGTTCTGCGCCGCCATGGCCGGCGCGGGGCTGGCCTTCCTGTGGTTCAACGCCAACCCGGCGCAGGTGTTCATGGGCGACGTCGGCGCGCTGGCGCTGGGCGGGGCCCTGGGCACCATCGCGGTCATCACGCGCCAGGAGATCGTGCTCGGCATCATGGGCGGCATCTTCGTGGCCGAGGCCCTCTCCGTGATGATCCAGGTGGCCTGGTTCAAGTACACCAAGCGGCGCTACGGCGAGGGCCGGCGCGTGTTCCTGATGGCGCCGCTGCACCACCACTTCGAGAAGAAGGGCTGGGCCGAGACGCAGGTGGTGGTGCGCTTCTGGATCATCACGATGCTGCTGTGCCTGGTGGGCCTGGCCAGCCTGAAGCTGCGCTGATCGCGATGGACTGGCTGCAGCAAACCCCCGTCCTCGTGCTGGGCCTCGGCACCAGCGGCCTGGCCATGGCGCGCTGGTGCGCGCGGCACGGCGCGGCGGTGACGGTGTGGGATTCGCGCGAGCAGCCGCCCGGTGCCGCGGCGCTGGCCGCCGAGCACCCGGGCGTGGCGCTGCGCTCGGGCGCGCCCGAGCCCGCGCTGCTGCAGGGCTGCCAGCTGGTGCTGAAGAGCCCTGGGCTGGCGCCCGCCGACGAGCGCATCGCGCCGCTGCTGGACGAGGCCCGCGCCACCGGCATCGCCGTGCTGGGCGAGCTCGACCTGTTCGCCCGCGCGCTGGCCGACCTGAAGGCCGCGCGCGGCTACGCGCCCCGCGTGCTGGCGATCACCGGCACCAACGGCAAGACGACCACCACCGCGATGACCTCGCTGCTGGTGGAACGCGCGGGCAAGACGGTGGCCATGGCCGGCAACATCGGCCCGGCGCTGCTGGACGTGCTGGCCGAGCGGCTGGCCGCCCACGACGCCGACCCCGCCACGGCGCTGCCCGAGGTGTGGGTGCTGGAGCTCTCGAGCTTCCAGCTCGAGGGCGGCGGCAGCGGCGTGTCGCGCGCCGCCTGGGGCTTCGAGCCCGACGCCGCGGCCATCCTGAACCTGACGCAGGACCACCTCGACTGGCACGGCACGATGGCCGCCTACGGCGCGGCCAAGGCGCGCATCTTCGGCACGCGGGCGGTGTGCGTGATCAACCGCGACGACGCCGCCGTGGAGGCGCTGCTGCCGCGCCCGGAGCTGCACGAGAAGGGCCCGCAGAAGGGCCGGCCCAAGGCCCCCGAGCGCACGGCCGTGCGCTTCGGCCTGGACGCCCCGCGCGCCCCGGGCGACTTCGGCCTCGTCGTCGACGGCGGCATGGCCTGGCTGGTGCGCGCGCTGCCGCCGGAAGAGGGCGTCCGGCTGAAGAAGGGCGAGGAGCCCGAGATCCACCTGCAGCGCCTGATGCCGGCCGACGCGCTGCGCGTGCGCGGCCGCCACAACGCGGCCAACGCGCTGGCGGCGCTGGCGCTGGCCACGGCCATCGGCTGCCCGCTGGCGCCGATGCTGCACGGGCTGCGCGAGTACGCCGGCGAGCCGCACCGCGTGCAGTTCGTGGCGCGCGTCGGCGAGGTCGACGCCTACGACGACAGCAAGGGCACCAACGTCGGCGCCACCGTGGCCGCGCTGGAGGGCCTGGGCGCCGACCTCGCGCCGGCGCGGCTGGTGGTCATCCTGGGCGGCGACGGCAAGGGGCAGGACTTCGCGCCGCTGGCCGCGCCGCTGCGGCGCCACGCGCGCGCCGTGGCCACCATCGGCCGCGACGCCCCGGCCATCGAGGCCGCGCTCGAGCCGCTGGCGAGCGAGCTGCCGCTGCAGCGCTTCGTCTCGCTCGAGCTGGCCGTCGCCTGGTGCTTCGCGCAGGCCCGGCCGGGCGACGCCGTGCTGCTGAGCCCGGCCTGCGCCAGCCTGGACATGTTCCGCAACTACGCCCACCGCGCCGAGGTCTTCGTGGCCGCCGTGCAGGCGCGGGCGGCCGAGCGGGGAGACCTCGCGTGAACGCCGCCGGCACGCTGCAGGGCCTGTGGGCGCAGCTGCGCGCGCGCCTGGCGCGCCGGCGTGGCAGCGAGGGCGCCCGCGGCCCGCTGCCGGTGCGCGAGCACGTCGACGTGGCCGGTGCGCGCCCGGTGCGCCTGAGCAGCTTCGACACGCAGTTCGTCGCCGTGGTGGCCGCGCTGGTGGCCTTCGGGCTGGTGATGGTGTACTCGGCCAGCATCGCGCTGGCCGACAACCCGCGCTTCTCGGGCATCACGCAGGGCTTCTTCCTGAAGAAGCACCTCATCGCCATCGGCGTGGCCTTCGTCGCAGCGCTGCTGACGGTGCAGCTGCCGGTGTCGTTCTGGGAGAAGAACGCGCCGTGGGTGTTCCTCGTCGCGCTGGTGCTGCTGGTGGCGGTGCTGCTGCCCTTCATCGGCAAGGTGGTCAACAACGCGCGCCGCTGGATCCCGCTGGGCTTCATGAACTTCCAGCCCAGCGAGCTGGCCAAGCTGGCCATCGCGCTGTACGCCGCCAGCTACATGGTGCGGCGCATGGACGTGCGCGAGAACTTCTGGCGCGCCGTCATGCCCATGGTCGTGGCCCTGGCCTTCGTGGGCGCGCTGCTGCTGCGCCAGCCCGACATGGGGGCGTTCATCGTCATCGCCACCATCGCGATGGGCATCCTGTTCCTGGGCGGGGTGAACGCGCGCATGTTCTTCCTCATCGCGCTGGTGATGCTGCTGGTGCTGGGCCTGTTCCTGGCCTTCGACGACCTGCGGCGCGAGCGCATCCTGGCCTACCTGGACCCCTGGAACCCGAAGTACGCGCAGGGCAAGGGCTACCAGCTCACGCACAGCCTCATCGCGCTGGGCCGCGGCGAGATCTTCGGCCAGGGTCTGGGCGCCAGCGTCGAGAAGCTGCACTACCTGCCCGAGGCGCACACCGACTTCCTGCTGGCCGTCATCGGCGAGGAGCTGGGCTTCGTCGGCGTGGCCGCGGTGATCGTCGCCTTCTTCTGGCTCACGCGGCGCATCGTCGGCATCGGCCGCCAGGCCATCGCGCTGGACCGCGTGTTCGCCGGGTTGCTGTGTCAGGGCATCGGCATCTGGATCGGCTTCCAGGCCTTCATCAACATGGGCGTCAACCTGGGCGTGCTGCCCACCAAGGGCCTGACCCTGCCGCTGATGAGCTACGGCGGCAGCGCGATCCTGATGAACGCCGTGGCGCTGGCGATGGTGCTGCGGGTGGACATCGAGAACCGCGTCTTGATGCGCGGGGGCAGGGCGTGATGCCGCATCTCGTGGTCATGGCCGCCGGCACGGGCGGGCACATCATGCCGGGGCTGGCGGTGGCGCGCGAGATGCAGCGCCGCGGCTGGACGGTGTCGTGGCTGGGCACCTCGCACGGCATGGAGAACCGGCTCGTTCCGCCGAGCGGCATCGCGCTGGACACCGTCTCCTTCAGCGGCCTGCGCGGCAAGGGCCTGCTGCACGCCGCCACCGGCGGCCTGCGCCTGCTCAAGGCGATGTGGGACTGCCGCGCGATCCTGAAGCGCCGCGCCGCCGACGCCGTGCTGGGCATGGGCGGCTACGTGTGCTTTCCCGGAGGGCTGATGGCCAGCTGGCTGAACCAGCCGCTGCTGCTGGTGAACGCCGACGCCGCGCTGCTGATGTCGAACAAGGCCCTGCTGCCCCTGGCCGACCGCGTGGCCTTCGGCTTCGACGGCGCGGCCGCGCGGGGCACGAAGAACGGCGTCGTCACGGGCAACCCGGTGCGCGCCGAGATCGAGGCCATCGCCGAGCCGGCGCAGCGCCTGGCCGGCCGCAGCGGCCCGCTGAAGCTGCTGGTGGTGGGCGGCAGCCTGGGCGCGCAGGTGCTCAACCGCACGCTGCCCGAGGCGATCGCGCAGCTCCCGGCCGACGCGCGGCCGCAGGTGCTGCACCAGACCGGCGCCGCCGACGAAGCCGCCGTGCGCGCCGCCTACGCCGGCCACGGCATCGCCGCCGAGGTGCGCGCCTTCGTCGACGACATGCCCGCGCAGCTGGCCGCCTGCGACCTGATGGTGTGCCGTGCGGGCGCCATCACCGTGAGCGAGCTGTGCGCCGCCGGCGTGCCGGCCATCCTGGTGCCGCTGGTGGTGAGCACCACCGCGCACCAGCGCGACAACGCGCAGTGGCTGGCCGGGCAGGGCGCCGCCGTGCATGTGCCGCAGGGCGAGCTGACGCCCGCGCGCCTGGCCGCCGAGATCGCGCGGCTCGACCGCGCGACGCTGCTCGCGATGGCTGTCAAGGCCCGCGCCCAGGCCCACCCGCAGGCCGCCGCGCGCGTGGCCGACGAGATCGAGGCGCAGGTGAAGAGGATGGCCCGATGAACCACGCCGTCCACCACATCCACTTCGTCGGCGTGGGCGGCTCCGGCATGAGCCCGCTGGCCGAGATCATGGCCGGCCTGGGCTACACCGTCAGCGGCTCCGACCTGCAGGCCAGCGCCACCACCGAGCGGCTGGCGCGCCTGGGCGTGCAGGTGCACATCGGCCACGACGCCGCGCACATCGCGGGCGCGCAGGCGCTGGTCACCAGCACCGCGGTGAAGGCCGGCAACCCCGAGGTGGTGGCCGCGCGTGCCGCGCGCATCCCCATCGTGGCGCGGGCGGCGCTGCTGGCCGAGCTGATGCGCCACAAGCAGGGCATCGCCATCGCCGGCACGCACGGCAAGACGACGACCACCGCGCTGGTGGCCAGCGTGCTGGCCGAGGCCGGCGCCGACCCCACCTTCGTGATCGGCGGCGAGCTGCGCAGCGCCGGCGCCAACGCTCGGCTGGGCGCCGGCGAGCTGCTGGTGGCCGAGGCCGACGAGAGCGACGCCAGCTTCCTGGCCCTGAGCCCCGTGCTGGCCGTCGTCACCAACATCGACGCCGACCACATGGAGACCTACGGCCACGAGCTCGCGCGCCTGCACGAGGCCTTCGTGCAGTTCGTGGCGCGGCTGCCGTTCTACGGCCGTGCCGTCGTCTGCACCGACGACGCCGGCGTGCGCGCGGTGCTGCCGCGGCTGGAGCGCTACGTCACCACCTACGGCCTGGGCGAGGGCGCCGACCTGCGCGCCGTCGACCTGGCGGCGCTGGAAGGCGGGCGCATGCGCTTCACGGCGCGCCAGGCCGGCTTCGACGACCTGGCCGTCACGCTCAACCTGGCTGGCGAGCACAACGTGCGCAACGCGCTGGCGGCGCTGGCCATCGCGCGCACGCTGCACCTGCCCGACGCCGCCGCGGCGCGCGCCTTCGAGGCCTTCGCCGGCGTGGGCCGCCGCTTCGCGCGCAGCGGCCCGCTGCGCGCAGCCAGCGGCGGCCGCTACCTGCTGGTCGACGACTACGGCCACCACCCGGTGGAGCTGGCCGCCGTGATCGCCGCCGCGCGCGGCGCATTCCCGGGCCGCCGCCTGGTGCTGGCCTTCCAGCCGCACCGCTACACCCGCACGCGCGATTGCTTCGCCGACTTCGCCGCCGTGCTGCGCGGGGCCGACGAGGTCTGGCTCACCGAGGTGTACCCGGCCGGCGAGGCGCCCATCGCCGGGGCCGACGGCGCGAGCATGGCCGCTGCGGTGCCCGGCGCGCACTTCGTGCCGCGGCTGGCCGACCTGCCCGCGGCGCTGCACGCCGCGCTGCGCGAGGGCGACGTGCTGCTGGCCATGGGCGCCGGCTCCATCGGCACGCTGCCGGGCCGGCTGCAGGCGCTGTCCGACACCGTTTCGCCAGGAGTTGCTGCATGAGCGCGGCCTTCGACACCGAGCAGGCCATCGACCCCGCGGCCCTGGGCAAGGTGGCCGTGCTCATGGGCGGCCGCAGCGCCGAGCGCGAGGTCAGCCTGATGAGCGGCACCGGCGTGCTGGCCGCGCTGCGCTCGCAGGGCGTGGACGCGCACGCCTTCGACCCCGCCGAGCGCCCGCTGCAGGCGCTGGCCGACGATGGCTATGCGCGCGTGTTCATCGCGCTGCACGGCCGCGGCGGCGAGGACGGCTCGCTGCAGGGCGCGCTGGAGCTGCTGCGCCTGCCCTACACCGGCAGCGGCGTGCTGGCCAGCGCCATCGCGATGGACAAGACCATGACCAAGCGCGTCTGGCTGGCCGAGGGCCTGCCCACGCCGCGCTGGGTGCTGCTGCAGCCGGGCCAGCTGCAGCGCGAGCGCGTGATCGCCGTGCCCGACACGCTGGGCCTGCCGCTGATCGTGAAGCCGCCGCGCGAGGGCAGCTCCATCGGCATCAGCAAGGTCGAGGGCTACTCGCAGATGCAGGCGGCCGTGCAGCTGGCCGCGCAGTACGACCCCGACGTGCTGTGCGAGGAGTTCGTGGCGGGCATCGAGCTCACCTGCCCCGTGCTGGGCGCGGGCGAGGCGGCGCGCGCGCTGCCGGTGGTGCGCATCGCCGCGCCCGGCGGCAACTACGACTACGAGCACAAGTACTTCTCCGACGACACCGGCTACCACTGCCCCAGCGGCCTGCCACCCGAAGAGGAGGCCGAGGTGCAGCGCCTGACGCTGGCCGCCTACCGCGCGCTGGGCTGCCGCGGCTGGGGCCGCGCCGACCTGATGCTGCGCTTGAGCGACCGCCGGATCTTCCTGCTCGAGATGAACACCAGCCCCGGCATGACCGGCCACTCGCTGGTGCCGATGTCGGCCCGCCAGGCCGGCATCGGCTACGAGCGCCTGTGCCTGCTGCTGCTGGCCCAGGCCACGCTGGACAACGCGCGCGACTGAAGCCAGCCATGGTCACGCTCCGCCGCCCCGCCAACGCCACCGCCGGCTCTGCCGCGCGCGGCGGCGTGCCGTTGCCGGCCGACGTGCGCCTGATGAACGCCGTGGCCACCGCCGTGTTCGTGCTGGCCGCGGCCGGGGCCGGCGTCGCGGCCTGGGCCTGGCTGATGCGCAGCCCCTGGTTCCCCATCCGCGCCATCCAGCTCGACGGCGACCTGGCGCGCAACAGCGTGCCCACCATCCGCGCCAACGCCACGCCGAGGCTGGCCGGCAACTTCTTCAGCGTCGACCTGCAGCAGAGCCGGACCGCCTTCGAGAGCGTGCCCTGGGTGCGCCGGGCGGTGGTGCGCCGCGTCTGGCCCGACCGGCTGCAGGTGCGCCTGGAGGAACACCGCCCGGTGGCCCTGTGGGCCGGCGAGGAGCCGCTGGAGGCCGTCGACACCGGCCGCCTCGTCAACAGCTTCGGCGAGGTGTTCGACGCCAACGTGGGCGACGTCGAGGACGAGGCCCTGCCCGTGCTCAGCGGCCCCGAGGACCGCGCTGCCGAGGTGCTGACGATGCTGCAGCGGCTGCGCCCGCTGCTGGCCCGGCACGACCTGCATCTCAGCGCGCTGCACCTGTCGGGCCGCGGCTCCTGGCGTGCCGCCTTCGACAGCGGCGCCACGATGGAGCTGGGCCGCGGCAGCGACGACGAGGTCGTGGCGCGCACCGAGCGCTTCGTGCGCACCTTCGCCGCGGCCAACGCGCGCTGGCGCGCGCCGCTGCTGCACGCCGACCTGCGCCACCCGAGCGGCTACGCCCTGCGCCTGCGCGGCGTGACCCCCATCCCCAGCGCCGCCGCCACGGCCGGCGCGACGAACTGACCCCACGAGGAACTCCGAGGAACACCCCAATGGCCAAGGACTACAAGGACATGGTGTTCGGGCTGGACATCGGCACCGCCAAGGTCATGGTGGTGGCGGCCGAGGTCGTGGACGGCGAGCTGCGCGTGGCCGGCCTGGGCGTGGCGCCCACGCACGGCCTCAAGCGCGGCGTGGTCGTCAACATCGAGGCCACGGTGGCCAGCATCCAGCAGGCGCTGAAGGAGGCCGAGATGATGGCCGCCTGCAAGATCACCAGCGTCTACACCGGGATCACCGGCAGCCACATCCGCGGCCTCAACAGCACGGGCATGGTGATCGTGCGCGACAACCGCGAGGTCACGCCCACCGACGTGGCGCGCGTGGTCGAGACGGCCAAGGCCATCAACATCCCCAACGACCAGCGGCTGCTGCTGGTGGAGCCGCAGGAATTCATCATCGACGGGCACGAGGTCAAAGAGCCCATCGGCATGAGCGGCAGCCGGCTCGAGGTGAAGGTGCACATCGTCACCGGCGCCGGCAGCGCGGCCGAGAACATCCTGAAGTGCGTGCGCCGCTGCGGGCTGGAGGTCGAGCGCCTGGTGCTCAACCCCAGCGCGAGTGCCAGCGCCGTGCTGACCGACGACGAGAAGCAGCTCGGCGTGGCCGTGGTCGACATCGGCGCCGGCACCACCGACGTGCAGATCTACACCGACGGCAGCGTCCGCCACACGGCCGTCATCCCGATCGCCGGCGACCTGATCACCAGCGACATCGCCATGGCGCTGCGCACGCCGACGAAGGACGCCGAGGAGATCAAGCTCGGCCACGGCGTGGCCAAGCAGCTGCTGGCCGACCCCTCGGCCATGGTCGACGTGCCGGGCCTGGGCGACCGGGCGCCGCGGCTGCTGAACAAGCAGGCGCTGGCCGGCGTGATCGAGCCGCGCGTGGAGGAGATCTTCAGCCTCGTGCACCAGGTGATCCGCGAGAGCGGCTTCGAAGAGCTGCTGTCCAGCGGCATCGTCATCACCGGCGGCAGCGCCGTCATGCAGGGCATGGTGGAGCTGGGCGAGGACATCTTCCTCAAGCCCGTGCGCAAGGGCCTGCCGCTGTACGGCGGGCCCCTGTCGGACATGGTGGCCAGCCCGCGCAGCGCCACCGTGATGGGGCTGCTCGAAGAGGCCCGCATCGCCCGCAGCCGCGGGCACAAGGCGGCGGCACAGGCCGGCTCGGTGAAGAACCTGGTCGGCCGCGCCAAGGACTGGTTTCTCGGCAATTTCTAGACGAGAGGGCTCATGACGAACCGACGACGAAGACCGCGGTCCCCAAAAGAAGCCCGCTTTCCGTTACCCACCCAGGCAACTGCAACTTTTCGCTAGGAGGCTCACATGCCCATCGAGATGATCGACGAGTTCGAACAAGGCACCCAGATCAAGGTGATCGGCGTCGGCGGCGGCGGCGGCAACGCCGTCGAGCACATGATTTCGCAAGGCGTGCAGGGCGTGGAGTTCATCTGCGCCAACACCGACGCGCAGGCCCTGCACCGCAGCAGCGCCGGCACGCTGGTGCAGCTGGGCAAGACGGGCCTGGGCGCCGGCAGCAAGCCCGAGATGGGGCGCGTCTCGGCCGAGGAGGCCGAGTCGCGCATCCGCGAGGCCATCGCCGGGGCGCACATGCTGTTCATCACCGCCGGCATGGGCGGCGGCACGGGCACCGGCGCGGCGCCGGTGATCGCGCGCGTGGCCAAGGAGATGGGCATCCTCACGGTGGGCGTGGTCACCAAGCCCTTCGAGTTCGAGGGCCGGCGCCGCGGCAAGCAGGCCGACGACGGCGTGTCCGAGCTCGAGGCCAACGTCGACAGCCTGATCGTCGTGCTCAACGAGAAGCTGCTCGAGGTGATGGGCGACGACGTCACGCAGGAGCAGGCCTTCGCGCACGCGAACGACGTGCTGAAGAACGCCGTGGGCGGCATCAGCGACATCATCCACATCCCCGGCCTCGTGAACGTGGACTTCGAGGACGTGAAGACGGTGATGAGCGAGCCCGGCAAGGCGATGATGGGCACGGCCGTGGCCGGCGGCCCGGATCGCGCCACCAAGGCGGCCGAGGCGGCGGTGGCCTGCCCGCTGCTGGAGGGCATCGACCTCAGCGGTGCGCGCGGCGTGCTGGTGCTGATCGCGGCGAGCAAGGCCACCTTCAAGCTGGCCGAGAGCCGCAACGCGATGAACGCCATCAAGCGTTACTCGGCCGAGGACGCGCACGTGATCTTCGGCACCGCGTACGACGAGAGCCTGGGCGACCAGCTGCGCGTGACGGTGATCGCCACGGGCCTGAGCAGCGCCAAGGCGCGCGGCGTGCAGACGCCGCCGCCGATGACGCTGGTGCACGCGCCGCAGCACCAGCCGCAGGCGCTGCCGCGCACCGGCACCGACAACCTGCCGGTGCTGAACACGCCGCTGGCCCCGGCCGCCGCGGCGCCGGCCGCTGCCACCATGAGCGCCGGCGGCGCCGGGCTGGGCGGCGTGCAGGCGGCGCCGCAGGCCCACAGCTACGAGGGCCTGAACACGCCCAGCGTGTGGCGCGCCAACCGCACGCACGCGGCGGCCAAGGTGGATGCGCTGGTCAACAACGGCATGGAAGAGTTCGAGATCCCGGCCTTCCTGCGCAAGCAGGCAGACTGAGGCCGGCGCAGCCGGCGCGCGCCGGCGGGTGCAGCACGGCATCGACCTGCCGGCGCCCGCGGGCGCCCTCGATGCCATGGGCGCCGGCCTCCTGGGGTGGCCCCCCGATGGCAAGGCGTGCGCCAGGCCTTAGCCTTGGCCGCATTCCAACGCCGGGCCGCCACGGGCCCCGCCGACGCCATGAAGACTCCCCTCCGCCCCCACGCCCTGGCCGCTGGCTCCCTGGCCGTGCTGCTCGCGGCCTGCGCCACGACCGCGCCGACCCCGCCGGCGGTGCCCGCCGTCGCGAAGCCGCCACCGGCCGCGCCCACCGCCGCGCCCGCGCC
>CAIKLM010000161.1 GCA_903828235.1 uncultured beta proteobacterium
CGCGCCGCCACCTCGGCCACGCGGCCGTCGCGCGCCACCAGCCGCGCGCCCGCCACGCGCTCGGCCGGCGTGCCGGCATCCTGCAGCAGCGGCCGCTCGAACCGCCAGGGCATGGCCGGCTGCGCGCCGGCGCGCTCGGCCGCGCGCACGAGCAGGTGGTCGAGCTCGCGGCGCGGCAGCACGCACAGGTGGCCGGGCACGTCGACGTGGTGGCCGCGCGGCGCGACGCAGCGCACCACGCCCACGGGCTGCGCCCGCGCCAGCACCTCGTCGAGCACGCCCAGGCGGGCCAGCGCGGCGTGGGCGTCCGGGATCAGCCCGTCACCGCAGACCTTGTCGCGCGGGAAGACATGCTGGTCGGCGAGCACGACGTGCCGGCCCCGCGAGGCCAGGCGCTGCGCGCAGGCGCTGCCGGCCGGGCCGGCCCCGATCACCAGCACGTCGCAGGCCAGGGGCGGCACGGTCGGGCTCATCGTGCGCGTCATTGTAGGCAGGGCCCCTTGACGCGCCTCAAGGCCGGCGGCGCCGAGTCGGCGCACCATGACGGCCAGGGCGAGATGCCCCGAACCCCCAACCCCGGACGACCGACCACCATGCGCCACCTCACCGCCGGCCAGCACGCGCTGCTCGAAAGCGCGCTCCAGCAGCAGCTGCAACAGATCGACCGGCGCCTCGCCGAGCACCTGGGCGGCACGAGCCGCGCCGAGCATGCGCACCAGGTGCTGCAGCAGGATGGCGACGACGCGCCGCAGCGCGAGGCCGAGCGCGAGCTCGACCAGGCCCTGGGCGACCGCGACACCGTGGCGCTGGGCGAGGTCAGCGCCGCGCTGGCCCGGCTGCGCGATGCCGATGCCGGCCGCTACGGCCTGTGCGCCGAGTGCGATGCCGAGATCCCCTTCGACCGCCTCAAGGTCGAGCCCTGGGCGCTGCGCTGCGTGGCCTGCCAGGCCGCGATCGAGAACGGCCGCCGCGCCTGAGGCCGGCCCCGGAACACCCCCTTCACCCCTTGCCTGGAGCCCCACCATGACCTTCTTCCACGCCGTGCTGCTGATCGACCACCACGAGGCGCGCCTGCTGCAGTTCGACGCCGAGCACGTGCGGGCCTCGCGCGTGCAGGAGCACCGCCACCTCTCGCACCGCCACCGCAGCGGCGTACGCACCGAGCACGAGTTCTTCGGCGAGGTCTGCGACGCGCTCGAGGGCATCACCGAGGTGCTCGTGACGGGCAGCCACACCGCGATCGCGGACTTCGAGCGTTACGCCCACAAGCACCGGCCGGCCATCGCCCGGCACCTGGTGGGCCACGAGATGGTGGACCAGCCGACCGAGCCGCAGCTGGTGGCGCTGGCGCGCCGCTGGTTCCTGCGGCACGACCGCATGACCGGCGTGCCGACGCCGACCTGAGCGCCCGAACAGGCTCTGGGGCCTCAGAGTGTGAGAGGCAATCCAATGCGCGGGTGCATTGGATTGCCTCTCACACTCTCAGCCCCTGCGCGGCGGCCAGCGCCACCAGGCCGCCGCCACCGCCAGCCCGAAGGCCGTGTAGGCGGTGGCGAACACCCACGGCGGCGCCGTGTAGAACAGCAGCCGGTGCAGCCACAGCTCGATGAAGCCCTGCGCGGGCAGCACCTCGCCGGCCTGCGCGCGCAGCCACCACTCCAGTTCGGTGAGCGGGCAGGTCACGCCCATCCAGGCCTGCGCCACGACGGTGGCGATGGCCGCGCCGTGCAGCAGCCGGAACCACGGCCGGTTCACCCAGGGCCAGCGCGGGCCGCCGGCGCGGTGGCGCATCAGGTTGCCCGCCACCACGAGCAGCAGGCCACCCACCACGAACAGCACCACCGCCGCGTGCAGCACCAGCACGGCATCGGCGGCGGCGCGCCACATCGCCCGGGCGTCCTGGCTAGAGCTTCATCTCCAGCCGCAGCTGCCAGTTCGTCTGGCTCGGGCCGGTGCTGAAGCGGCGCGTGCGTTCACCGGCGCTGTCGATCACGTCCAGCGTGCTGCTGTCCAGCGGTGCCAGGTTGTTGGCCAGCAGCCGCAGGCCCAGCGCCGGGTTGAAGGTCCACAGCGCGTAGAGGTCCCACACGCGCTTGCGGCTGGCGGTGGTGGTCTGGCTCTCGTCCAGGCGCGTGGTCGTCTCGGGCACGAGGTTGACGTTGCCGCCGGCCGTGATGGGGGTGCCGCGGAAGCGGTAGTCGGCGCCGACGTTGAGCGTGCCCCGGGACTGCTGCTCGAGCCGGTTGTCGGGGCCGGGCACGCCCTCGACCCGACTGCGGAACAGCGCCGCGTTGGCGCGCAGCTCCACGCGCGGCGCGCCGGCCACGAGCTGGTCGAGCCGGAACTTGGCCTCGAGCTCCAGCCCGCTGGTGCTGGCGTCGCCGATGTTGCGCTGGCGGCGCACCCAGCGCGGCAGCGCGCTCCAGGACACGCTCTCCAGCTCGGTGCGGCTGCGGATGAGGTTGCTGATCCGCCGGTGGAACAGGTTGGCGCTGAGGATGCCGCCGCCCTCGAGGTAGCGCTCCACGGCGAGGTCGATGCCGGTGGCGAGCTCGGGCTCGAGGTCGGGGTTGCCGGCGCTGTCGGGGAAGGTGGGCGTGTTGGGCTGGTCGACAGGCGTGACCGGGTACTCGCGGTTGATCGTGGGCCTGGCGATCAGCGCGCCCGTGGGCGGGCTGCGGTAGCTGCGCGTGAGCGACAGGCGCAGCTGGTCGCGGCTGCGGGGGTCGGGCCGGTAGACGGCGTTGAGCAGCGGCGTCCAGACGCTGCTGGTGTTCTCGGGGCGCGTGCCCTGGCCGGTGTCGCCGCGCGTGCGGATGCCTTCCCAGCGCAGGCCGAAGTTGGCGCCCCACTTGGGCGTGGGGTTCCACTCGTCCTGCACGAAGGCGGCCACGCGCAATGTGCTGGCGCTGAGGTTGTCGCCGAAGTCCGCCAGGTCGGGCACCGACACCCGGGTCTCGTCGCGCGAGACGGTCTCGATCTCGCCGCCGAAGACCAGCTGGTGCTCGGGCGTGGTCGCCGCCACGCCGCCGGGGCGCGCGCTGCCGGCCACCTCGCGGCCGCCGGCCACCAGCGAGCCCTTGAGCGAGACGTTGGCCGAGCGCTCGCGCGTCTCGGTGCGGTCGTCGAAGAGCTTGGCGAAGCCGGGGGCCAGGCCGGCGCCGCCGAGCTCCTCGCGCAGCGCGCTGCTGCGCGAGCGGAAGGCGGCGCCGTTGCCGTTGAGCTCCACGCGCACGTCGCCCAGGCGCTGGCGCCACATGGCGCCGAGGCGGGCGTTGGTGAACTGGCCGTCGTTGGTGCTGGTGGCGGTGTCGTAGAACGGGGGCGTCGACGGCCGGCGCAGCGACTGCGTCAGCGTCGTCGTGCCGCGGCCGGTGTTCTCGCTGTGGAACACGCTGGGCATCAGCGTCAGCGAGTCGCCCTGGCCCCCCAGCCGCCACTGCAGCCGCGCGTTGAGGTTGGCGCCGAAGCGCTCGTTGCGCGTGCTGCTGCGCGACTCGCGCGCCTCCAGCGGCGCGCCGTCGGCGAGGCGCTCCACCGTGGTGGTGGTGGTGTTCTCGTCGAGGCTGCGGAACTGGAAGAAGTTCGCGCCCAGGGTGTAGGTCAGGGCGCCGGCGGTGTCGTTGTGGCTCCAGTTGATGCCGCCGCGCGGCTGTCCGCCCTCGGTGCCCAGGCCCACGCGCAGGTCGTTCAGGCGGATGCGGAAGCCTTCGCGCGTGATGATGTTGATGGTGCCGGCAATGGCGCGGGCGCCGGTCTCGGCAGTGGGTGCGCGCAGGATCTCGATGCGCTCGATCTGGTCGGGGCTGAGGCTGTCGAGGTTGAAGCCCGGCGAGATGCGCTGGCCGTCGATCAGGATCTGCGTGAAGCCGCCGCCGAGGCCGCGCATGCGCGGCGGGCCGCCGCGGCCGGGGGCGCCGGGGGTGGTGACGCCCGGCAGGCGGCGCAGCACCTCGCCGACGGTGGCGTCGCCGAACTTGTCGATCTCGTCGCGGCCGACGACGATCTTGGCGGCGCTGGCACGGCGCCGGGCCTCGGTGTCGGTGTCGCGGCCGCCGGTGATCTCGATGCGCGAGGTCGGCGTGGCGGGGGCGGCAGCGGGAGCCGGGGGTGCCCCGGCGGGGGCGGGAGCCCGTGCCGGCGCCGCAGCGCCCGGCGCCGAGGCCGCG
>CAIKLM010000162.1 GCA_903828235.1 uncultured beta proteobacterium
CCCCGAGCTGCTGCCCGGCATCGCGGCGCCGGCGCTGCGGGCGGCCGAGCGCGCGCTGGCCGCTGCTGGCGTGGCGCTGAAGCTTGGCGTGGCCGGCGACGCCACCACGCTGGCCGGCGCCGGCCTGGTGCTGTGGGCCACTGGCGCGCAGGCCCACGACTGGCAGCGCGACGCCGCCCGCCGCGGCGGCCTGGCCGCTGGCGACGACGGCTTCATCGACATCGACGAGACCCTGCGCTCGCGCTCGCACCCGGCCGTCTTCGCCGTCGGCGACGGCGCGCACTGGGTGCGCGGCCCGGCGCTGCCCAAGGCCGGCGTCTACGCGGTGCGCCAGGGCCCGGTGCTGCTGCACAACCTGCGCGCGGCGCTGGCCGGCGGCGCGCTGCGGGCCTATGCGCCGCAGCGCCGCTTCCTCGCGCTGCTGGCCACGGCCGACGGCCGCGCCATCGCCGCGCGCGGGCCCTTCGGCGCGCACGGCCGCTGGGCCTGGTGGTGGAAGGACCGCATCGACCGCGGCTTCGTCGCCCGCTTCCGCGCGCCGGCCGCCGAGGAGCCGTCGTGAACGCGGGTCAGGCCCCCGCCGGGCGCAGCTGCCCGCTGCACTACCGCTACCGCCCCGAGGACTTCGCCGCGCCGCCGCGGGCCGACCTCGCCGGGCTCGACACGCTCTACGTCGTCGGCGGCCTGTACGGCAACGAGTTCGCGCTCGACGCGCTGGAGCGGCTGCTCGAGGCGCAGGCCGCACACGACGGCCGGCGCGCCGTCGTCTTCAACGGCGACTTCCACTGGTTCGACGCCGAGCCGGGCTGGTTCGAGCGCATCCAGCGCCGCGTGCTGGCCCACGTCGCGCTGCGCGGCAACGTCGAGACCGAGCTGGCCGACGAGACGGCCGACGGCGACGCCGGCTGCGGCTGCGCCTACCCCGACTGGGTGGACGACGAGGTCGTGGCGCGCTCCAACCGCATCCACGCCCGGCTGCGCGCGGCCACCACGCCGGTGCAGCGTGCCGAGCTGGCGGCGCTGCCGATGCACGCCCGGGCCTCGGTTGCCGGGTTGCAGGTGGCCATCGTGCACGGCGACGCCACCTCGCTGGCCGGCTGGGGCTTCGCACAGGAGCACCTGCGCGACGCCGCCCACCGCGGCGTCGTGGGCGCTTGGTTCGATCGCGCCCGGGTCGATGCCTTCGCCTGCAGCCACACCTGCCTGCCGGTGTTCCAGCGCGTGCCGGCAGCGCGCGGCCCCGGCTGGGTGCTCAACAACGGCGCCGCCGGCATGCCCAACTTCGAGGCCGACGACGCCGGCCTCGTGCTGCGCCTGGGCGTGGCGCCACCGCGTGCGGGCGAGCGCCGCCTGGGCGCCGTGCTGGGGCGAGGTGACGACCCGGTGTTCGCCGATGCGCTGGCGCTGCGCCCCGATGTCGCGGCCTGGCGGCAGCGCTTCGAGGCCGCCTGGCCCGCGGGCAGCGACGCCGTGCTGTCCTACGGCCGGCGCATCGCGCAGGGGCCTGCCTACCGTCCCGCCGAGGCCCTGCGGGACTGAACTGCGGGTGCAAGCCCCGTCATCTCGACTCAAGCCCCTCGGGGTATGGCCGATAAGCTGGGCACGGCAAGGCAAGGGTGCGGCCCGCAGCGGGAGGCACCCGCTCGCCGGGCCCCTGCGAAGGAAGTCAGAGATGCGCAACAACCAACCCGTCAGCCAGCGCGAGTACCCGTTCCCGAGCGGGCAGTCGCTGATCTCCGTCACCGACCTCAAGGGCCGCATCATGTTCTGCAACGGCGCCTTCGTCGAGGTCAGCGGCTTCAGCCGCGACGAGTTGCTGGGGCAGCCGCACAACCTGGTGCGGCATCCGGACATGCCGTCGGAGGCCTTCCGCGACATGTGGGCCACGATCGAGTCCGGCCTGCCCTGGACCGGGCTCGTGAAGAACCGCCGCAAGGACGGCGACCACTACTGGGTGCAGGCCAACGCCACCCCCATGCGCGACGGCGATCGCATCGTCGGCTTCCTGTCGGTGCGCACCGAGCCCTCGCGCGAGGCCGTGCAGGCCGCCGAGCAGCTGTACGCGACGATGCGGGCCGAGGCCCAGCAGGGCCGGCTCGTGCATGTGCTGCACCGTGGCGACGTGCGCCGCACCGACTGGGCCGGCCGCGCCGCGCAGTGGCTGCGGCTGGGCGCCGGGGGGCGGCTGGTGGCCCTGCAGGCCGCGCTGGGCCTGCTGGTGGTGGGCGCCGGTGCCGTCGGTGGCGTGGTCGCCGCGGCGGCCGTGGCGGCCATCGGCGGAGGCTTCGTCGCCTGGCTGTCGCTGCGCACCACGCTCGGCGCCATCGGCGTCTCGGTGGCCGATGCCAACCGGCTGGCCTCGGGAGACCTGTCGCATGCCGTCTCCGAAGGCGCGGGCGGCACCATCGGCGAGCTGCAGCAGGCGCTGCGACAGCTGTCGGTGAACCTGCGCGCGGTGGTCAGCGACACGCGCCGCGAAGTCCAGCAGGTCGAGCACGCCGCACGCGAGATCGCGGCCGGCGCCGACGATCTCTCGGGTCGCACCGAGAGCCAGGCCGGCAGCCTGGAGGAAACCGCGGCCTCGATGGAGCAGATCAACAGCACGGTGCAGAACAGCGCCGCCGCCGCCGTCGAGGGCGCGCGCCTGGCCGCGCAGACCACCGACATCGCGCAGCGCAGCCACGCCGCCGTGCAGGCCGTGGCCGAGACGATGAACGACATCGCCGAGTCGTCGCGCCGCATCGGCGAGATCGTCCACGTCATCGAGGGCGTGGCCTTCCAGACCAACATCCTGGCCCTGAACGCCGCGGTCGAGGCCGCGCGCGCCGGCGAGCAGGGCCGCGGCTTCGCCGTGGTCGCGGCCGAGGTGCGCTCGCTCGCCCAGCGCACCACGGTGGCGGCCAAGGAGATCCGCCAGCTCATCGCCGACAGCACCGAGCGCGTCGACAACGGTGCGCGACGCACGCAGGACGCCCAGGAGCGCATGGCCGAGGCGCTGGCTGCCGTGGGCAAGGTCAGCCACACGCTGGAGTCCATCAGCACCGCGGCCGCCGAGCAGCAGAACGGCATCGCGCAGATCAACGAGGCGGTGTCCCACATGGACGGCATCACGCAGCAGAACGCGGCGATGGTGGAGCAGCTGGCGGCGTCGTCGACCGGCCTGTCGTCGCAGGTGGAGTCGGTGAGCAACTCGATGCGGCTGTTCCGGCTGCGCGCTGGCGAGGCCAGCATGGCCGAGCAGGACGCGGTGGCGATGCGGCGCGAGATGCGCCAGGCTGCGGCCCCCGCCAAGCCGGCGCCGCGCCCGGCGCCCGCGCCCCGCAGCGCCGCCAAGCCCGCGCGCGCG
>CAIKLM010000163.1 GCA_903828235.1 uncultured beta proteobacterium
CACCGCCCCGGCGCCGGCGCAGATCACCGGCCTGCCGCCGCGCGCGCGGCTCGTGTCGCTGCACCCGGCCGGCGGTGCCACCGCCGCGCGCGCCGACGCGCAGGGCCAAGCGACGCTGCTGCTGGCGCCGCTGTCGGTGCGGGTGCTGCAGGTGAGCACCGCGCCGGAACCCCGCCGCCGCGGGGCGCGGCGGCGCTGAGGCCGGGCCTCAGGCGCGCGCCAGCGCGCCGATCTTGGCGGCGTCGCGCGCCAGTTCCTCGCGCGTGGTGATGCGGCGGAACCAGACCGTCACCGCGCTGGAACTCAGCACGATGAACAGCGAGTACAGCACCGGGATCAGCAGCACCTCCTGCTGCTGCGTGCCGCTGAAGGTGAGCAGCACGATCAGCACCGCCAGCGGGCCGTTCTGGATGCCGGTCTCCAGCGCGATGGTGCGGGCGCGGCGCGCGTCCTGCTTGAGCGCGCGCGACAGCAGGTAGCCGAGCACGAAGCCCGCCAGGCCCAGGCCGATCGAGGCCGTGTAGACCGGGAAGCCGGTGTCCAGCAGCAGCTGCCAGTTGCGCGGCACCCAGCTGACGATCAGGAACAGGATCACCAGCACCCCCAGCAGCCCGCCGATCATCTCGATCACGGCGCCGACGTTGGCGTTCCACTTGCGCAGCGCGATGCCGATCACGGTGGGCACCAGCAGCACGAACAGCACCTGGATGACGTTCTCGCGCGGGATCTGCCACTGGCCCTCGATGCCCTGGCTGTAGAAGGCCAGCGTGATCGGGACCATCACGATGGCCACCAGCGTGGAGCTCATCGTCATCAGGATCGACAGGCTCAGCGTGCCCTTGCTGAAGTAGGTGAAGATGTTGCTGGTGGTGCCGCCGGGCATGCAGCCCATCAGGATGAGGCCCACGGCATAGGCCGGCGGCAGCGCCAGCGCCTTGGCCAGCACGAAGGCCAGCAAGGGCATGATCCCGTACTGGCACAGCAGGCCGACGGCGATGCCCGCGGGCTTGCGCAGCGCGATGGCGAAGTCCTTGAACGTCAGGCTCGCGCCCATGCCCAGCATGATGACCATCATCATCACGCCCAGCAGCCGGGTTTCGGTCTCGGAGAGCATGGCGGTTCCTCAGGTCTTGTTCTTCTGCGCGCCCAGCACCTCGGCGCGCAGGTCGCGTCGCAGGATCTTTCCCACCGGCGTCTTGGGCAGCTCGTCGCGGAACTCGATGCGCGCAGGCATCTTGTAGCCGGTCAGCAGCGTGCGGCAGTGCGCCATCAGGGCCTCGGCGGTGAGGCCCTCGTCGCGCCTGACGACGTAGGCGCGCACGGCCTCGCCGGTCTTGTCGTCGGGCACGCCGATCACCGCCGCCTCGAGCACGCCGTCGTGGCGGGTGAGCGCGTCCTCGATCTCGTTGGGGTACACGTTGAAGCCGCTGACGAGGATCATGTCCTTCTTGCGGTCGACGATCTTGAAGGTGCCCTCGGCGTCCATCACGGCCACGTCGCCGGTGTGCAGCCAGCCGTTCTTGATGACCTCGGCGGTGGCCTCGGGCCGCTGCCAGTAGCCGCGCATGACCTGCGGGCCGCGCACCACCAGCTCGCCCGGCTGGCCCAGCGGCACCGGCTCGCCGCGGTCGTCGACCAGGCGCACGTCGGTCATCGGGGCGGGGATGCCGATGGTGTCCTTCTGGCGCTTGCCGTTCAGCGGCTGGAAGCACACCACCGGCGAGCTCTCGGTCAGGCCGTAGCCCTCGACCAGCGGCGCGCCCGTCACCTGCTCGAAGCGCTCGACCACCGCGTGGTGCATCGCCGCGCCGCCGCCGCCGGCGGCCTTGATGTGCCTGGGCGGGAAGGCGGTGAACCACTCCTCGCTGAGCAGCGCGTTGTAGAGGGTGTTCACGCCGGTGAGCCAGGTGATCTTGTAGTTCTCGATCGCGCGCTGCAGGTTCTGGATCGGGCGCGGGCTGGGCACGAGGATGTTGCGTGCGCCGGCCTCGAACATGCAGAGGAAGTTCACCGTGAAGGCGAAGATGTGATATAGCGGCAGCGCGGTCAGCACCACCTCCTTGCCGTCCTCGAGGTGGCTCGCGACCATGGCGCGCATCTGCGCCAGGTTCCACAGCAGGTTGCCGTGGGTGAGCATCGCGCCCTTGGCCACGCCGGTGGTGCCGCCGGTGTACTGCAGCAGCGCCAGGCTGTCGTGCGTGAGCGGGGCCCACCAGGCGCGCACGTCGCCGCCGGCGGCCGCGCCCTGCGCCAGCGCCTGCGGCAGCGCGGTGAAGGCCACGCCGTGCCGGGGGATCTGGCGGTTCCAGTAGTTCATCACCGCGTGCACGATGCCGCCCACCACCGCCGGGAAGAACTCCGGCACGCGGGTGATGACGACGTGCTTCACGTCGGTCTGCGGCAGCGCCTGCTCGAGCTTGTCGGCGAACATGTCGACGACGACCACCGCCTTGGCGCCGCTGTCCTTGAACTGGTGCGCCATCTCGCTGGCGGTGTACAGCGGGTTGGTGTTCACGGCCACGCAGCCGGCCTTGAGCACGCCCAGCAGCGCCACCGGGTAGGCCAGGCAGTTGGGCATCTGGATGGCCACGCGATCACCGGCCTGAAGGCCCAGCACCTGGCGCAGGTAGCGCGCGAAGTGGTCGCTCTTCTCGTCGACCTGCTGGTAGCTGAGCGAGCCGTACATGCCGTTGGGCATGACGGTGGTGAAGGCCGTCTGGCCCGCATACCGCGCCGCCGCGGCCTGCGCCATGGCCGGCAGGCTGGCCGCCGCCGGGGGCGGAAGGTCGGCCCGGATGTGGGCACCGTACTGGCCGAGCCAGGGCCTCAGGTCGTAGGGGCAGATCGCGTCCATGAAGCTCCCGTCGGCACCGGACAACACGCGCCGAAAATGACCGTGAAATGTAACTTGACGTCCCCGCCCTGGCCGGGGTTGGGCACGGCCGACCCGAGCGCCGGCGGGGGGATCAGCCGGCGCGCCCCGCCGCCGTGGTGATGCGCGCCAGCCAGGTGGCGGCCTGCGGCTCCAGCATCGGCCAGGTGAAGCGCCAGCGCCAGTTGCCGTCGGCCGTGCCGGGGCGGTTCATGCGGTGCCCGCTGTCCAGGCCCAGCACGTCCTGCAGCGGGAACAGCGCCAGCCGCGCCACGCTCTGGCTGGTGGCACGGATCAGCGCCCAGTGGATGCGTGTCGCGTCGTTGCAGGCCAGGTACTCGGCGGCGAAGGCGCGCACCTCCGGGCGCGCGCCCGCCCACCAGCCGCAGGCGGTGTCGCTGTCGTGCGTGCTGCTGTAGGCCAGGGCGTGCGGCACGTGGTGGTGCGGCAGGAAGGGGTGCTGCGCCTGCGCCGAGGGGCTGCCGTCGCCCCAGCCGTTGAAGGCCTCCTGCACGATGCGCATGCCCGGCAGGCCGAAGCCGTCGCGCAGCGCGATGACGTCGGGCGTGATCGTGCCCAGGTCCTCGGCCACCACGGGCAGGTCGTGGCCCAGCGCGGCGCGGAAGGCCTCGAACAGGGCCGGCCCCGGGCCCGGGGCCCAGCGGCCCTCGCGCGCGGTGGGGCAGCTGGCCGGCACCTCCCAGTAGCCGGCGAAGCCGCGGAAGTGGTCCACGCGCACGAGGTCGGCCTGCGCCAGCGCCCGCTTCAGGCGGGCCACCCACCAGGCGTAGCCGTCCGCGGCCATGCGCTCCCAGCGGTACAGCGGGTTGCCCCAGCGCTGGCCGTCGGGGCCGAACCCGTCGGGGGGCACGCCGGCCACGACCGTGAGCTCGTGGCGTTCGTCCATGAAGTACAGCTCGGGGCGCGACCAGACGTCGGCGCTGTCGTGCGCCACGAAGATGGGCACGTCGCCCATGAGGAACACGCCGCGGCTGTGCGCGTACTCGCGCAGCTCGAGCAGCTGCTCGTCGAACTGCCACTGCACGAAGGCGCGCTCGCGCATCGCGTCGGCGTGGGTCGCGCGGGCCGCGGCCAGCGCGCCGGCGTCGCGCCGCGCCAGCGCCTCGCCCCAGGCCCACCAGGGCTGGCCGTGGTGGGCGTCCTTGAGCGCGGCGAACAGGCACCACTCGTCCAGCCAGGCCTGCTCCGCGGCACACCAGGCCTCGAAGCGCCCCCGCTGGGCCGCCGTGCCGCGGGCGAAGAAGCCTGCGGCCGCCTGCTGCAGTCGCTGCCAGCGCCACGGCAGGGCGCGCTCGTAGTCGGCACGCCCGGCGTCGAAGGCCGGCGCCGCGTCGAGCGCCGAGGCCGGCAGCCAGCCGGCGCGCACCAGCGGCGCCAGCGCCACCAGGCCGGGGCTGCCGGCAAAGGCCGACGGGCACTGGTACGGCGAGTGGCCCGGCCCCACGGGGTTGACCGGCAGCACCTGCCACAGGCTCTGGCCGCACGCGGCCAGCCAGTCGACGAAGCGGCGCGCCTCGTCGCCGAGATCGCCCTGGCCGTGCGGGCCCGGCAGCGAGGTGAGGTGCAGGACGATGCCGGAACGGCGCGTGCTCAGGTCGAAGGGCATGGTGGCCTCGTCAGGTGGCGCCGGCAGCCGGGGCGCCGCGGCGCAGCAGGCGCAGCGAGCGCGGGGCCAGGGCGGCGTCCGGCTCGGCGGGCGGGGCGGCCGCGGTGTCCAGCGCCAGCGTCCAGCGGGCGCCTTCCAACGCCTCGGGCGGCAGCAGGCGCGCGTGGGGGTCGGGGTTCAGCGCCAGCAGCCAGTCGCCGGCACGCAGGGCCAGCGCCTCGGTCGCGCCGTCGTCGATGGCGAACACGCGCAGCGGCGCCTCGTGCCAGGTGGCGGGCGCGCCCAGGGCGCCGGCGCGCCGCAGCGCCAGCAGCTGCGCCACGAAGCCGGTGAGCGCCTCGTCGGCGTGGTCCCAGGCCAGCCAGCCCAGCGCGTTGTCCTGGTTCCAGGCGTTGTTGTTGCCCTGCTGCGAGTGGCCCAGCTCGTCGCCGGCCAGCAGCAGCGGCGTGCCCTGGGCCAGCAGCAGCGTGGCCAACAGCCCGCGCTGCACGGCGGCGCGCGCGTCCAGGACGGCGGGGTCGTCGCTGCGGCCCTCGGCGCCGAAGTTCGCGCAGAGCTCGTCGTCGCGGCCGTCCCGGTTGTCCTCGCCGTTGGCGTGGTTGTGCTTGCGCGAGTGGGCCACGAGGTCGGCCAGCGTGAAGCCGTCGTGGACGGTGACGAAGTTGACGCTGCTGGTGGGCGGGCGGCCGTCGCCCTGGTACAGCTCGGGCGAGCCCGCCAGGCAGGCCGCCAGCTCGCGCCGCGTCACGGGCGCCGGCGTGCCGCCGCGCGGCACCGGCAGGCCCAGCCAGAAGCCGCGCGCGGCGTCGCGGAAGCGGTCGTTCCACTCCTGCCAGGGCGCCGGGAAGCCGCCCACGCGGTAGCCGCGCGGGCCGCCGTCCCAGGGCTCGGCGACGAGCATGGCGCCGTCCAGCGCCGGCTCGTCCTGCAGCATGCGGAAGAAGGCCGCGTCGCGCGAGAAGCGGCCGTCGGCGCCGCGGCCCAGCACGGGCGCCAGGTCGAAGCGGAAGCCGTCCACGCCCATCTCGCGCACCCAGAACGCGAGGCTGTCGACGACGAAGCGCGCCACTCGTGGGTGCGCGACGTTGACGGTGTTGCCGCAATGGGTGAAGTCCACCAGCGTGCCGCGATCGGGCCCGTCCTTGGCCACCCGGTACCAGCTCTTCTGGTCCAGCCCGCGGAAGGCGAGCGTGGGCCCGAAGTGGTTGCCCTCGGGCGTGTGGTTGTAGACCACGTCCATGACCACCTCGAGCCCGGCCTCGTGCAGCGCCGCCACCGTGGCCCGGAACTCGTCGGCGACGGCCGTGGGGTCGTCGGGCCGCTGCGCGAAGCGCGGGTCGGGGCAGAAGAAGCCCAGGGTGTTGTAGCCCCAGTGGTTGACCAGCCCGGGCGGCATCATCGGCTCGCTGAGCCGCAGCTGCACCGGCAGCAGCGACAGCGTCGTCACGCCCAGGCGCTGGAAGTGCGCGATCGCCGCCGGGTGGGCCAGCGCCGCGTAGGTGCCGCGCAGCGCGGGCGGAATGCCCGGGTGGCGCATCGAGAAGGACTTGACCTGCAGCTCGTAGAACACGCGGGCGGCCGGCGCGTGGCGCGGCGCGCGCTCGCGCCGCGCCGGCGCGCGCGGGGGCGCCACGCGGGCCTTCAGCGCCGTGGCGGCGTTGTCGGTCGCGTCCACGGCGTCGAACGGCGAGGCGCCCAGCGGGTAGCCGTGGTGCTCGGGCCGCCACTCGAAGCGGCCGCAGACCTCGCGCGCCCAGGGATCGAGCAGCAGCTTGGCGGGGTTGAAGCGGTGGCCCTCGCGCACGGCCTGCGGCCCGCGCGGCCCGTCGACGCGCAGCCCGTACACCAAGCCCGGCCCGGCACCGGCCAGGAAGCCGTGGAACACGCCGTCGGCGTCGCGGTGCAGGCGGTGGCGGGCCCGCTCCTGGGTGCCGCCGGCATCGAACAGGCACCAGTCGATCGCGGTGGCGTGATCGGACCACAGCGCCAGGTTCACGCCCCCGGCCACCGCGTGCGCGCCGAACGGGCCGCGGCGGCCAGGCGCCAGGGTACTCGCAAGGCCGTCGATCATGTAGTAATGCTACATGGTGGATTCCCGAACGTCATCGCAAGTGCCTGATTCTTAATGGTTAACCATCAGTTCCGCGTGCCCGGGGCGTTTGGGCAACGGCATTGGTGAACTGTATATTCATTACATCACCGCCAGGGCCCCGGCCCGGAGACAACGCAGTGGCCGAAGTCAAACTGGCCGGGGTCGGCAAGGCCTTCGGCGACGCGAAGATCCTGCACGGGATCGACCTGCACATCCGCGACGGCGAGTTCATGGTCTTCGTGGGCCCCAGCGGCTGCGGCAAGAGCACGCTGCTGCGCACCATCGCCGGGCTGGAAGACATCACCGAGGGCGAGCTGTCCATCGGCGGCCGCGTCGTCAACGACGTGCCGCCGGCCGAGCGCGGCATCGCGATGGTGTTCCAGAGCTACGCGCTGTACCCGCACATGAACCTGTTCGACAACATGGCCTTCGGGCTGAAGCTGGCGAAGGTGCCCGAAGCCGAGATCCGCGACGCCGTCACCCGGGCCGCGAAGCTGCTGCACATCGAGCACCTGCTCGAGCGCAAGCCGAAGGACCTGTCGGGCGGCCAGCGCCAGCGCGTGGCCATCGGGCGCGCCATCGTGCGCCAGCCCGAGGTCTTCCTGTTCGACGAGCCGCTGTCCAACCTGGACACCGCGCTGCGCGTGAAGATGCGCTACGAGTTCGCCAAGCTGCACGAGCAGTTCAAGACGACCATGGTCTACGTCACGCACGACCAGGTCGAGGCGATGACGCTGGCCGACCGCATCGTCGTGCTGCAGGCCGGGCGCATCGAGCAGGTGGGCGCGCCGCTGGAGCTGTACGAGCACCCCTGCAACCTGTTCGTGGCCGGCTTCATCGGCAGCCCGGGCATGAACCTGCTCGACGCCACCGTGGCCGAGGCTTCGGCGCAGCACGCCGTGGTGCGCGTGAAGGGCAGCGACGAGCCCATCCGCTGCCTCGTCGACGCGGGTGCCGCCCGGCCGGGCGATGCGGTGAAGCTGGGCGTGCGCCCCGAGCACCTGCGCGCAGGCGAGGCTGCCAACGCCCTGGCCACCGAGGTGACCTTCGTCGAGAGCCTCGGCGGGATGACCTACGCGTACTGCAGCCACCCCGGCGTGGCGGACGTGCTGACCTGCGCCGTCGAGGGCGACCGGCGCCTGGCCAGCGGCAGCGCGCTGAGCCTGGGCGTGCCGCCCGCGAAGGCCCACCTGTTCGACGCCGACGGCAAGGCCTTCCGCCGCCTGGCCGCCGCACCGACCGAGCGCGCGCATGCGGCGTGATCGTGTGCTGGCCCGCGGGCTGGCCGCGGCCGCGGCCGCGCTGGCGATGACGGCGTCGGCGGTGGCCGCGCCGGGCAACCTGCGCCTGCTGGTGTGGATCAACGGCGACAAGGGCTACAACGGCCTGCAGAAGGTGGGCGATGCCTTCACCGCGAAGAGCGGCGTGCAGGTGGTGGTGCAGCACCCCGAGGGTGCGCCCGACAAGTTCCAGGCCGCCGCCGCAGCGGGCAAGGGCCCGGACATCATGTGCTGGGCACACGACCGCGTCGGTGAATGGGCCAAGGGCGGCCTCATCGTGCCCATCCGCCCCGGCCGCGCGCTGCGCGAGCGCATCGACGAATCGGCCTGGAAGGCCTTCAGCTACCGCGGCCAGACCTGGGGCTATCCGATCGCCATCGAGGCCGTCGGCCTGATCGTCAACCGCGCGCTGGTGCCGGAGCCGCCGACGAGCTTCGAGCAGATCATCGAGATCGACCGCCGGCTCAAGGCCCAGTCGGGCGGCCGCACGAGCGCCATCCTCTGGGCCTACAACAACAGCTTCTTCAGCTGGGGAATGATCGCCGGGCCGGGCGGCTACATCTTCGGCCGCAACGCGCAGGGCGAGCTCGACCCCACGCAGGTGGGCGTCAACACGCCGGGCGCCCTGCAGGGCGTGCTGATGCTGGAGCGGCTCATCAAGGACGGCCACATGCCGCGCGGCGCGCGCTACGCCGAGATGGAGAGCGCCTTCGCCAAGGGCCAGGTGGCGATGATGATCAACGGCCCCTGGGCCTGGGACAACGTGCGCAAGGTGGGCATCGACTTCACCGTGGCGCCGTTGCCCAGCGTCGGCGGCAAGCCGAGCCGGCCCTTCGTGGGCGTGCTCGGCTGCATGATCACCGCGCCCAGCAAGGTGAAGGACATCGCGCGCGAGTTCCTCGAGCACCACCTGCTGAAGGTGGAGAACCTCAAGATCGTGAGCGCCGACGTGCCGCTGGGCGTGCCGGCCGACAAGGCCTACTACGCCGAGCTGAGCGCCGACCCGAAGATCGCCGCGACCATGGCCAACGCGCGCGCCGGCGAGCCCATCCCCAACATCCCCGAGATGGGCCGCTTCTTCCCGGCCATCGACGCCGCGCTGGAGGCCATCACCAGCGGCCGGCAGGCGCCGAAGGAAGCCCTGGACGGCGCTGCGGCGCGGATGAAGTCCCGATGAGCGCCGCTGCCCCCCCGAGACCGTGGCTGCAGCACGGCATCGCCGCGCTCGCGGGCCTGGCGCTGCTGTGGCTGGTGTTCAACCTGTGGGCCGCCGGCCAGCCGCTGGTGGCGGTGGGCGTGCTGGCCTTCGGCAGCGCGGCGCTGGTCGTCTACGGCACGGCCACCTCGGTGGCCTGGAAGTACCTGTTCCCGGGCGTGGCCGGCATGCTGCTGTTCGTGGCCTTCCCGCTGGTCTACACGGTGCAGATCGGCTTCACGAACTACTCGTCGGCGCACCTGCTGTCGGAGCAGGGCTCGCGGCAGTACCTGCTGGATCAGAGCGTGGTCGACGAGGCCCGCGCGCGGCCGTACACGTTGCACGCCGAGGGCAGCGCGGTCCGCCTGCGCCTGGCGCCGGGCGAGGGCGGCGGCGCGCCGCTGGTCTCGCCGCCGCTGGACCTGCGCGCGCCCCCGGCCACGCCCGTGGCGATGGCGCCCGAGGCGGGCCTGGCGCTTGGCCCGGCGCTCGACCTCAAGGCCGTGATCGCCCAGCGCGAGGGCCTGCAGCGCCTGGCCCTGGCGCTGCCGAACGCCAATGGCACTGGCGAGGTCCTGCGCTACGCCGGCCTGCGCGAGTTCGGCGTCATCGAGCCGCTGTGGACGGCGCGCGCCGACGGCGCGCTGGTGCAGGCCGGCAGCGGCCGCGTGTTCGCGCCCAACCGCGAGACGGGCTACTTCGAGTCCGCCGCGCCCGACGGCAGCATCGACCGCATCTCGCCCGGGTTCACCGTGGGCATCGGCTTCGCCAACTACAGCCGCATGCTGCTGGACGCCGACGTCCGCGGCCCCTTCGTCAGCATCTTCGTGTGGACCGTCGTCTTCGCCGGGCTGACGGTGCTGTTCGCCACGGCGCTGGGCATGTCGCTGGCAGTGCTGCTGGAGTGGGAGGGCCTGAAGCACCGCACGCTGTATCGCACGCTGCTGTTCCTGCCCTACGCGGTGCCGGGCTTCATCAGCATCCTGGTGTGGAAGGGCCTGTTCAACCAGAACTTCGGCGAGATCAACGCCATCCTCGACGCGGTGTTCGGCGTGCGGCCGGCCTGGTTTGCCGATCCGATGCTGGCCAAGGCGATGATCCTGATCGTCAACACCTGGCTCGGCTACCCGTACATCATGATCCTGTGCTCGGGGCTGCTGAAGTCGATCCCGGCCGACCTGTACGAGGCCAGCGCGCTGGCCGGCGCCAGCCCCTGGGTGAACTTCTGGAGGATCACCGCGCCGCTGATCATCAAGCCGCTGACGCCGCTGCTGATCAGCGCCTTCGCGTTCAACTTCAACAACTTCGTGCTCATCAGCCTGCTCACCGACGGGCGGCCCGACTTCCTGAACACCAAGCTGCCGGCCGGCACGACCGACATCCTGGTGAGCTACACCTACCGCATCGCGTTCACCGACAGCGGCCAGAACTTCGGCCTGGCGGCGGCGATCTCCACGCTCATCTTCATCCTGGTGGCGGTGATGGCGCTGGTGCAGCTGCGCTTCACGCAGAACAACGAAGGGAGGCGCTGACATGCCCATCGTCACCGGCAAGAGCCAACGCTGGCGCGCCTGGGCCGCCCACGGCGTGCTGTGGGTGCTGCTGGCCTTCACGCTGTTCCCGCTGCTGGCCGTCATCAGCATCAGCCTGCGGCCGGGCAATTTCGCCACCGGCAGCATCATCCCCACGCAGATCAGCTTCGAGCACTGGCAGCTGGCGCTGGGCATCCCCGTCACCCAGCCCGACGGCACGGTGACGCAGCCGCCCTTCCCGGTGCTGCTGTGGCTGTGGAACAGCATCAAGATCGCCACGATCTCGGCCTTGCTCATCGTGGCCATCAGCACCACCGCGGCCTACGCCTTCGCGCGGCTGCGCTTCGCGCGCAAGCAGCTCATCCTCAACAGCATGCTGCTGCTGCAGATGTTCCCGGTGGCGGTGGCGCTGGTGGCCATCTACGCCATCTTCGAGGGCCTGGGCACGCAGGTGCCGTGGCTGGGCATCGAGACGCACGCCGGGCTCATCGTCGCCTACCTCGGCGGCGTGGCCATGCACATCTGGACGATCAAGGGCTACTTCGAAACCATCCCCGCGGAGATCGAGGAGAACGCCAAGGTCGACGGCGCCACGCACTGGCAGGCCTTCCGCCACGTGCTGCTGCCGATGGCCGTGCCGATCCTGATGGTGGTGTTCGTGCTGGCGTTCATCGGCATCATCATCGAGTACCCGGTGGCCAGCATCCTGCTGCGCGAGGAACCCAACCTCACGCTCGCCGTGGGCAGCAAGTTCTACCTGTACGAGCAGCGCTACCTGTGGGGCGACTTCGCCGCCGCGGCGGTGCTCTCGGGGCTGCCGATCACGCTGGTGTTCCTGCTGGCGCAGCGCTGGATCGTCAGCGGCCTGACCGCCGGGGGCGTGAAGGGATGAGGGCGGCGGCGCCCGCGCGGGCCGCCGCTGCCGCCCTGCTGCTGGCGGCCACGCTGCCCGCAGCGGCGCAGCCCGCGCAGGCCGAAGCCGCCTGCCGCCCCGACCCGCTGGACGGCCGTGCCCTGTACCTGCGCGGCGGCTTCAATGCCTGGGCCGCGCCCGAGGCGCAGCGCTTCACGTGGTTCTGCAACCGCTGGGAACTGGTCGCTCGGCTGTCGGGCGAGCACCGCTTCAAGCTCGGCGACGAAGGCTGGAGCGCCGACGCCGATTTCGGCAGCGCCGACGGCCGGCGCCTCGTGCGCAAGGGCCCCGAGCTGCAACGCCGCTTCCGCGGCACCTACCGCTTCACGGTGACGATGGCCGACCCCACCACCCCCGAGCTGCGCATCGACGAATGCCCGGCCGACGAGGCCCCGCTGGGCGCCACGGCGCTGTTCCTGCGCGGCACGCCCAACAACTGGGCGGCGCTCGACGACTTCCAGTTCCAGTTCAGCTGCGACGCCTACTACCTGAACGTCCGGCTCGAAGGGCGGCACGAGTTCAAGATCGCCGACGCCGCCTGGGCCGACGCCAGCACCATCGGCCCCGGCGGCTTCGGCCGCGGCGCCAACTTCGCGCACACCTTCGCCGGCGAGCACACGCTGCGCCTGGCCTGGGCCGGCGGCCGGCCGCAACTGGACATCGGCCCCAAGAGCTGGGCCGACCCGCGCGCCGTCGCCGTCACCGACCCGGTGGCGCTGAGCCTGCGATTCGATTCGCGCAGCCCTGCCCACAAGCAGCCCTTCGGCGCCGTGCCGGCGGGCACCGAGGTCGCCTTCGCCTTCACCGCCGCGCCGGGCGTGCAACGAGCCACGCTGGTGGTGGAAAAGCGCCGCCTGGAGGGCAACCAGGAGGTGCTGGAGTACCTGCCGGCCACCCGCGTGGCCATGGTGCGCACGGCCGGGCCCGACGGGCGCGAGCGCTTCACGGCGAGCCACCGTTTCGCCGAGGTGGCGGTCTACGGCTACTGGTTCGAGGTCGAGATCGGCGGCAAGCTCTTCGCCTACCAGAACAACGCCGAGCCTCTGCACTGGACGCGCGAGAAGGGCACCGGCGGCCCGGGCGCCGTGGCCGAGCGGCCCGCCAACCCGGGCGGCATCCGCCGCTTCCGCCAGACCGTGCACGCCCCCGACCTGCGCGTGCCCGAGTGGGCGGCCGACATCGTCTACTACTACGTCTTCCCCGAGCGCTTCCGCAACGGCAACCGCGCCAACGACCCGCAGCCCGGGCGCGACCGCTACCGCAACACCACCGTCGAGAAGCACCCGCGCTGGCTCGGCAAGCCCTGGAAGCCCGGCAGCGGCGACGGCAGCGACGAGGTCTACAACAACGACTTCTTCGGCGGCGACCTGGACGGCCTGGCCGACAAGCTCGACGACATCCGCGAGCTCGGCGCCAACACGATCTACATGACGCCGGTGTTCCGCGCCGCCAGCAACCACAAGTACGACCACGCCGATTACCTCAACGTCGACCCGGCCTTCGGCGGCAACGCCGCCTGGGAGCGTCTGATCCGCGAGTCCTCGCGCCGCGGCATCCGCGTCATCCCCGACGCCAGCCTCAACCACACCGGCAGCGACTCGATCTACTTCGACCGCTACGGCAACTTCGGCGGCAGCGGCGCCTTCAGCGGCGGCAAGCCCAACCCCGAGAGCCCGTACTTCGGCTGGTACCGCTTCGACCTCACGCAGAAGCAGCCCGATCGGCAGTACCGCGGCTGGGTGGGCGTGCCCGACCTGCCCGAGCTCGACAAGGCCAGCCCCGCCTGGCGCGACTTCGCCTTCCGAAGCCCCGACAGCGTCACCCGCACCTGGCTCAGGCGCGGCGCCGCCGGCTGGCGCATGGACGTCGCGCCTTGGGTGAGCGACGACTTCTGGCGCGAGTGGCGACGGGCCGTCAAGGCCACCCGTCCCGATGCGCTGACCGTGGCCGAGACCTGGTTCGACTCGAGCAAGTACTTCCTCGGCGACATGTTCGACTCGACGATGAACTACGTCTTCCGCAACGCCGTGCAGGACTACGCCGCGGGCGGCAAGGCGGCGGGCCTGGTGGCGCAGCTCGAGCACCTGCGCGAGGCCTATCCCGCGCCGGTGCACCGCGCGCTGATGAACCTGCTGTCCAGCCACGACCAGGCGCGGGCGCTGCACGTCTTCGGCTGGCACGACGACACCAGGGACCCGGCCGTCATCGAGCGCGCCAAGCGGCGGCTGTTGCTGGGCGTGTTCCTGCAGATGAGCTACCCGGGTGCGCCCACCGTGTACTACGGCGACGAGGTCGGCGTGACCGGCGGCGACGACCCCTACAACCGCGCGCCCTACCCCTGGGCCGACGAGGGCGGGCAGCCCGACCTGGCGCTGCGCGAGCAGTTCCGGCGCCTGATTGCGATGCGCCATGCCCACCCGATGCTGCGCCGCGGCGAGCTGATGGCGCCGGTGGTGGTGGACGAGCACGTGGTGGTTTGGCCGCGCCGGCTGGTGCAGGACGGCCGCGAGCGCTGGGCACTGGTGGCCGTGAACAACGCCGCCGCGCCGCGCACCGTGCGCCTGCCGCGCCCGGCAGGCCTGCCGCCGGGCACGCTGGCCGACGCCCTGGGTGGCGAGCCCGTGCGCGCCGACGGCGACCTCGTCGAGTTCGTGGTGCCGGCGCTGTTCGGCCGCGTGCTGCTGCGCTGAAGGCGTGTGCGGCGGTCGCCCGCGCGGGCCGCCCGGTGGGCGGCGTTCCGGGTTCCTGGTGGCGATTCCCTGAGCCGATGCCTGCGCCTGGACGGCGTCTCTCTCGGTGTTCGCGGGCGGCGTCAGCCCATGCCGTGGAAGAAGGCCAGCACGCCCCCCAGCAGCGCCACCAGCAAGGGCACGCCGCACAGCAGCGCGGTGTGCCAGCGGCCGGCCGCCGTGGCCCGGGCGCTGAGCTCGGGCGCAAACGCGCTGCTGTCGAACAGGTCCTCGACGAAGGCCTCGCTGCGGTGCAGGTCGGGCAGCACGCTGGCCGGGAAGCCGCTGGAGCGGGCGAGGCCGTGGGCACTGGCGTCGGCGGCGTTCATGGCGTGGGCGCGTTGGGGTGGGGGTGGCTAACCCCGATACTGAGGCCGGGTCGTATCGCCCGGATGTCAGCCGCCGGCTCGGCGGGTTTGCTTTGTTGCAGCGCCGGCGTCGCCCGCGAACAAACGAAACACGGCGGGCGCCGCCCCGATGCCGCGCCGAAACAGCCGGCGCCCACCATGCGCGGATGCCACCGCCCTGGCGACCGCACGTCGTTCATCACCACCCCTGGTTCGCCGCCGCGCCCTGGGGCGACGCGGCAGGGACCGCTGGCTATGATCCCGGCGATGCCGTCATGACGCCGCCCGCCGACACCGCCAGCGCCCAGCCGACGCCCTTGCTCATCGTCGACGACGAGCCCGAGCTGTGCGGCCTGCTGGCCGAGTACTTCGGCCGCCACGGCTTCGCCGTGAGCACCGCCGGCGGCGCCGCCGACGCCCGCCAGCGGCTGGCGGCCCAGCGCCCGGCGCTGGCCCTGCTCGACATCAACATGCCCGGCGAGAACGGCCTGAGCCTGGCGCGCTGGATGCGCGAGGCCCACCCCGGCGTGGCCATCGTGATGCTCACCACCGCCAGCGAGCCGGTGGACCGCATCGTGGGCCTGGAGCTCGGCGCCGACGACTACGTCGGCAAGCCCTTCGAACTGCGCGAACTGCTGGCGCGCGTGCGCGCCGTGCTGCGGCGCACGCAGGCGCCGGCCGGCACGCCGGCGGCACCGGCCGCGGAGGGGTCGCGCCGCGTGCCCTTCGGGACCCTCGAGCTCGACCTCGAGCGGCGCAAGCTGCTGTCGGCCGACGGCCGCGAGGTGGAGATCACCGCCGCCGAGTTCGACCTGCTGGCCCTGTTCGCGCGGCATCCGAACCGGCCCCTGACGCGCGACCAGATCATGGAGCAGGCCCACAACCGCGGCTGGGACGTGTTCGACCGCTCCATCGACCTGCGCGTGATGCGGCTGCGCCGCAAGATCGAGCGCAACCCCGACAAGCCCGAGGTGCTGAAGACGGTGCGCAACGTCGGCTACGTCTACGTGCCGCCCGCGGCGTGACCACCCTGCCCCGCGTGCCGGCCGGCACGCCCGCGCTGGCGCGGCGGCTGCTGTGGTGGTTGGTGGTGCCGGTGGGCCTGCTGCTGGCCGCGCTGACGGCGCGGCAGTTCACGGCCCGTTCGGCCGAGGCCGAGCGCGAGTTCGCGGCGCGCCTGGACGAGCGCGCGCAGTGGCTGGCCGAACTCGCCCGGCCGGCTGCCGAGCACGTGCAGGACCTGCGCCGCCTGCTCGAGACGCACTGGGCCGCCCCCCCCGACGCCGGCCCGGCCCTGCGGCGCGCGCTGCGCCCCCGCGCCGCCGTCGACGGCTACGCCGTCGACGGTGCCGAAGACGGCGCGGGCAAGCGCTTCGGCCAGTTCTGGTGGGCCCCCGCCGACGGCCGCGCGCCCGACGAGGTCTGGCTGCGCCGCGCCCGCGTCTTCCTGGACACGGCGCGCATCGTGCATGCGCGCACGCCGGGCTTCGAGGCCGCGTGGTTCGCGGCCGCCGACGAGAACCTCAGCTTCGGCTACCCCTGGGTCGAGACCGCCGGCATGCTGGCCACCATGGGCGTGCCCAGCCTGCGCGGGCTGGACGCACCGCGCCGCGCCGGCGTGGCCCGCGCCGAGCGCGACCTGGCCGCCGACCCCGAAGGCACCGACTTCTGGGGCGTGCCCTACGTGAGCCAGCTGCACGGCGAGCTGGTGCTCTCGCACGGCAGCGCCGTGATCCTGGACGGCCGCTACCGCGGCGAGGTGAGCCTGGACTTCCGGCTCGACACGCTGCAGCGCCTGGCGCAGCGCTGGCAGCGGCCAGGCTCCCAGGTGTGGATCGTCGAGCGCGGTCTCGTCGTGCTGGCCGACGCGGCGCAGCCGCTGCAGCGGCCGCAGGGCAGCGGCCTGGCCGACACGCGCGTGCGCGTCGACCTGGCCGCGCGCCTGGCGGCGCTGGGCATCGCGGCCGACGAGGCCCTGCTCGACCGCCTGGCGCGCGAGCGCAGCCTCGTGGCCCACGTGGGCGACTGGGTGCTGGCCAGCGCCAGCCGCGAGGGCCTGCCGTGGATCGCCGTCGAGGCGCTGCCGCGCGAGGCCCTGCGCGCGCCGGTGTGGCGCAGCCTGGTGCCCAACGCGCTGCTCGGCGGGGCGCTGCTGGCGGTGTTCGTGCTCGGCCAGTGGCTGTTCGCGCGCTGGTTCGTCACGCCCTCGGTGGCGGTGCTGGCCTACCTGCGGCAGCTGGCGGCCGACCCCGCGGCGCCGGTGCCGCGCCTGGGCACGCGCTGGCAGGACTGGGTCGACGCCGTCACCGACACCTTCCGCCGCCAGCGCGAGGCCGCCGACCAGGTGGAGCGCCAGCGCGAGACGCTGCGCCGGAGCGAGAAGCTCTCCGCGATGGGTTCGCTGCTGGCGGGCGTGGCGCACGAGCTCAACAACCCGCTGGCCATCGCCATGGGCCGCGCCAGCCTGCTCGAGGAGAAGGTGGCCAGCGGCGCCGAGCCGGCCGCGCTGCAGGACGACGCCCGCCGCATCCGCGAGGCCGCCGAGCGCTGCGGCCGCATCGTGCGCACCTTCCTGAACATGGCGCGGCAGCGGCCGCCGTCGCGGCGACCGGTGCAGCTGGGCGACATCGTGCGCGCTGCCGTCGACATGCTGGGCTACACGCTGCGCAGTCACGGCGTGCGCGTGGAGCTCTCGCTGGCCGAGGGCCTGCCCGAGGTGCAGGCCGACGCCGACCAGATCGGGCAGGTGGTGCTCAACCTCATGGTCAACGCGCAGCAGGCCATGGAAGGCGCCGGCACCGCCCAGCGCGTGCTGGCCATCGCCACCGGCGTGGAGGCCGCGCGGGCGGGTCGCGAGCCGCGCGTGTGGCTGCGGGTGGCCGACAGCGGGCCCGGGGTGCCGCCCGAGTTGCGCGCACGCCTGTTCGAGCCCTTCTTCACCACCAAGGCCGTGGGCCTGGGCACGGGGCTGGGGCTGTCGGTGTCGCGGGGCATCGTGCTCGAGCACGGCGGCGACCTGGTGCTGGAGCCCGCGCGCGAGGGCGCCGCCGAGGGCGCGCTGCCCGGCGCGTCGTTCCGCCTCAGCCTGCCGGTCAGCGGCGCCAAGCCGGCCGGCGGCGCGCCCTCCCCGGCGGCCGAGGCCGTGGCCGCGACAGCGGCCGACGAGACGCGCCGCATCCTCGTCGTCGACGACGAACCCGAGGTCGCCGCCCTCATGCGCGAGGTGCTGGAAGGCGCCGGCTTCGACGTGCTGGCCGCCGAGTCCGGCGCGGTGGCGCTGGAGATGCTGGCCGAGGCCCGCTTCGACGCCGTGGTCAGCGACGTGCGCATGCCCGATCTCGACGGCCCGGCGCTGTGGCGCCGGCTGCGGCAGGAGCAACCGGCGCTCGCGGGCCGCGTGCTGTTCGTCAGCGGCGACACGCTGTCCGACGCGGCCCGGCAGTCGCTGGCCGAGTGCGGCGCACCGACGCTGGACAAGCCCTTCACCAGCGCCGACCTGCTCGGCGCGGTGAGGGCGGTGCTGGGCGAGCCGCCGCGCGGCTAGGTGTTGAGCATGTCGGCCCAGATGTTGTCGGCCCAGCTCAGGGCGTAGCGGCCCTCGAGCTGGTTGGCCGCGGCGCTGACGCCGCCCGAGCCCGGCACGGTCTTGAAGGTCTTGTCGGCGGCGTCGTACTGGTGGACGCTGGCCACGTGGACGACGTCGGTGCGCGTGACGAAGCTGTAGCAGGTGTTCATCACCACCGGCGTGGGGCTCACCGCCTCGCCCTTGAGGAGCTGGATGATCGCCGCCGCCGCCACCTTGGCGTGCTGGTTGGCCATGTGGCCGCTCTTGGGCATGGCCGGCGCGCTGAAGGTGGCGTCGCCCAGCACGTGCACGCCCGGCACCGCCGTGCTCTCCATGGTGAGCCAGTTCACGCCCACCCATCGGTTGTTCATGTTCACCAGGCCCGCGGTGTTGCGCGCCAGGTCGCCCGCGCGCTGCGCCGGGATCACGTTCAGCACGTCGGCCCGGACGTCGTCGAACTCCAGCTTGGCCACGAGCTGGCTGCCCTGCGTGGAGACCTCGCGCACCTCGTTGTTGGCGCGGTACTCGATGATGCCCTCGTAGTGCTGCTTGAAGGCGCGCTCGAACAGGGCCTTCTTGCTCTGCACCTCGGGGTTGGCGTCCAGCACCAGCACCTTGGACTTCGGCTTGGCCTGCTTGAAGTAGCTGGCCACCATGCAGGCGCGCTCGTAGGGCCCGGGCGGGCAGCGGTAGGGCACCTTCGGGATGGTCATCGCGAACACGCCGCCGTCGGGCATGGCCTCGAGCTGCTTGCGCAGCGCCGCCGTCTGCGGCCCCGCCTGCCAGCTGTGCAGCACGCGGCCGCTGTCGAGCTGGGCCTGCAGGCCGCCGGTCTGCTCGGTCATGAAGCCGATGCCGGGGCTCAGCACCAGGCGGTCGTAGGGCAGCTCGGTGCCGTCCCGCAGCCTGATCTTCTTCGCGGCGGCGTCGATGGCCGTGACCTCGCCCTGCACCAGCTTCACGCCCATGGCCCGCAGGCCGCCGTAGCCGCGCGTGATGCGGTCCATGCCGGCGTGGCCGCCGATGACGTAGTTGCTGATCGGGCAGGACACGAACTCGGCGTTGCGCTCGACCAGCGTGACGTCGACGTTGCCGCCCCACATCTTGAGGTAGCGCGCCGCGGTGCTGCCACCGAAGCCGCCGCCGACCACGACCACGCGGCCGATGGAAGGGCCGTCCGTCGTGGCGCAGCCGGCCAGGCCCAGCGTGGCGATGCCGCCCAGGGCGGCGCCGGCGCCCAGCAGGCGGCGGCGGGAAGGATGGAATGCGTTCGTCATGGTGTGTGTCCCCTCACTTGGCCGGCTTCTGCGCCGCGAAGTGGGCGGCGATCAGCCTGATCTGCTCGTCGGTGTAGCCCTTGACGATCTGGTGCATGATGGTCGCGGGCAGGTTGCCGGCCCGGTAGTCGGCCATCGTGGCGATGAGCTTGTCGGCCGGCATGCCGGCCAGCGACTTCATGTCGCCGCGGGCGTGGCCGTTGGTGCCATGGCAGTTGGCGCAGGTGGCGGCCAGGTTGCGCGCCAGCACCATGTCGGGTGCGGTCGCCTGGGCCTGGGCCACCGCAGGGACGGCCAGTGTGCTCAGGGCGGTGACGGCAGCGGCCAGGGCCGCCACGGCAGGGTGTCGGATCACGTCGATGTCTCCTCGGGGAACAAGGGGCGCCGGGGGTTCCGGCACCCGGTGAAAGGGTGGATCAGCGGGCACGCGCCCATTGTGCGACGGCTCGGGGCCCCACACGCGGGGGGCGCGCGGGGTCGGAGCGGCTTGCACACACCCAGGCGCGAACCGTTAATATCAATCCATGCGAATGTACGGTTCGGGCCGTTCCCGGAACGCCGTGGAAACCCGGGTCGGCGGCACGGGCCTCGTGCCGGGCCCCGGGGCCGCGGCCGGCATAGGCCGGCGCCCGCTGCTGGCGGCACTGGCCGGTGCGGTGGCGGGCCTGCCCCTGGTGGCGCGCGCCGCCGCGGCGCGCCCGGGCGAGCCCGTCGCCTGGCCCACCGTGCGCCTGCTGGACGGCCGCACGCTCGAGGCCGCGCAATGGCAAGGTCAGGTGGGGGTGGTGGTGTTCTGGTCCACCACCTGCCCGTTCTGCCGCCGCCACAACCAGCACGTCGAGAAGCTGCACCGCGCCGCGCAGGCCGCCGGCGCGCCGTTGCGCGTACTGGGCGTGGCGCGCGACCGCGACGCCGCCGTCGTGCAGCGCTACGCCCAGGCCCAGGGCTACGGCTTCGCGATCACGCAGGACGTGGCCCCGCTGGCCGCCGCGCTGGCGCCGCGCAACCTGATCCCGCTGACCGCCGTGGTCGGCCGCGACGGCCGCCTGGTGCAGGTGCTGCCCGGCGAGATGTTCGAGGAGGACGTGATGGAGTTGCTGGACCTGGTCCGCACCGCGCCCAAGGCCCGCTCATGACGCACGCCCGACACCCGGGCACGGCCGGCGCGCTGGCCGCGGCCACGGCCCTGCTGGGCCTGTGGACGGCCGGCCCGGCCGCCGCGCAGCCCGCGCTGCACAGCTGGCCCGAGGCCGACCTGAAGCTGGGCGCGAAGCTCATCCAGGAACACGCCTGCACCGCCTGCCACGCGCGCAAGGTGGGCGGCGACGGCTCGGCCATCTACCGGCCCAAGGGCCGCGTCGGCACGCCCGGCGCGCTGCTGTCGATGGTGGAGATGTGCAGCACCGAGCTGAACCTGGGCCTGTTCCCCGAGGACGTGATGGCGGTCGCGGCCGTGCTGCAGCGCGACCACTACCGGTTCCCCCGCTCTGCCGCCCGTCCAGCGGGCAGCCCCTGAGCCCGCCCGCAAGGAGCCCGCCATGCCCAGGCACGCCACCGAGCCCGCCAATGAGTCCGATCCCGTGTTCGACTCCGCAGCCGAGTTGTTCCGGCTGCTGTCCACGCCCATCCGGCTGAAGATCATCAGCGCGCTGTGCGGCCACGAGAAGAACGTCTCGCAGCTGCTGGCCGAGATCGACACCACGCAGCCCAACATGAGCCAGCACCTGGCCACGCTGCACCGGGCCGGCGTGCTCTCGCGCCGGCGTGATGCCACGCAGATCTACTACCGCATCGGCAGCGAGCGCGCCGCCACGCTGTGCCGGGCCGTGTGCACGCAGATCGCCACCGAGTTCGACGGCGGCGTCGAGCTGCCGCCTTCCGAGCGCCTGGCGCCGCTGACGGCCACCGGCCGCGACTGACGCGCTACACCCGCCCCGCCGGCGCCATGCCGAAGGCGCGCGCCAGCAGCGTGGTCGGGAACAGCGCGATGGCGGCGTCGTGGGCCTCGGCGGCCTCGTTGAAGCGCTGGCGCGCGTAGGCCAGCTTCGGCTGCGCGCCGGTCCAGGCGGCCAGCAGCGGCGCGATCTCTTCGTCGGCCCGCAACTCGGGCTGCGGCTCCAGCAAGGCCAGCAGCCGCGAGGCGGCACCGGCCAGCGCCGCCTCGGCCGCCAGCCACTGCCGCGCCAGCGGGGCGTCCAGCGGGCGCGAGCCCAGCGCCGCCGCGCCCTGCCGCGCCTGCGCGGCGGCGGCCAGGAAGGCGTCGAGGGCGCCCTGCTCGCCGGCCATGGGGCGGCGCAGCAGCGCCACCAGCGGCTCCACGGCGGCATCGCGCAGCGCCAGCGCATCGGCCAGTCGCCGCCAGGCCGACTCGACCTCGGTGCGCAGCCCGAGCAGCCGCCGGTGCGCGCCCACCACCCAGAACGTCAGCAGCGCCCCCAGCGCCAGCGTCAGCCAGCCCATGGCCTGCTCAGCCGCGCACCTCGCCCTGCCCCAGCACCACCCACTTCATCGATGTCAGCCCTTCCAGGCCCACGGGCCCGCGGGCGTGGAACTTGTCGGTGCTGATGCCGATCTCGGCGCCCAGCCCGTACTCGAAGCCGTCGGCGAAGCGCGTGCTGGCGTTGACCATCACGCTGGCGGAGTCCACCTCGCGCAGGAAGCGCATGGCGTTGGGGTGGTTCGTGGTGAGGATGGCGTCGGTGTGGTGCGAGCCGTGCGTGTTGACGTGCGCGATGGCCTCGTCGAGCGAGTCCACCACCTTGATGCTGATGATGGGCGCCAGGTACTCGGTGGCCCAGTCCTCCTCGGTGGCCGGCCGCACCTTCGGCAGGCCGGCGAGCAGCGCCGCGGCGCGCGGGCAGCAGCGCATCTCCACGCCCTTGGCCGCGAACACCGCGCCGATGCGCGGCAGGAAGGCCGGCGCCTGCGCTGCGTGCACGAGGAGGCTCTCGGCGGCGTTGCAGGGGCTGTACTTCTGCGTCTTGGCGTTGTCGGTCACGCGCAGCGCGAGCTCGAGGTCGACCTCGCCATCGACATAGACATGGCAGTTGCCGTCGAGGTGCTTGATGACGGGCACGCGGGCCTCGGCGCTGATGCGCTCGATCAGGCCCTTGCCGCCGCGCGGGATGATCACGTCCACGAACTGCGGCATCGCGATCAGCGCGCCCACGGCGGCGCGGTCGGTGGTGGGCACCAGCTGCACGGCGTCTTCCGGCAGGCCGGCCTCGGCCAGCGCGGCGCGCACGAGCGCCGCCAGCGCGCGGTTGCTGTGCACGGCCTCGGAGCCGCCGCGCAGGATGCAGGCGTTGCCGCTCTTGATGGCCAGGCTCGCGGCCTCGATGGTGACGTTGGGGCGGCTCTCGTAGATCATGCCGAACACGCCAAGCGGCACGCGCATCTGCCCGACGCTGATGCCGCTGGGGCGGCGCTTCACGCCGGTGATCTCGCCGATGGGGTCGGGCATGGCCGCGATCTGCTCGCAGCCCTCGGCCACCGTGGCCACGACGGCCGGGGTGAGCCTGAGCCGGTCGACCAGGGGCTCGGCCAGGCCGGCGGCACGGGCGGCGGCCAGGTCCTGCTCGTTGGCCGCGGCCAGCGCCGGGCCGGCCTCGCGAAGCCGGCGCGCCAGCGCGCGCAGCGCGGCGTCCTTGGCCGCGGTGGGCGCGGCCGCCATGCACGAGGACGCCGCCCGGGCGGCGGCGCCGAGGGCGCCCATCAGCACGCCGATGTCGTCGATCGCATTCATGCCGGCATTGTCTCAGCCCGCGACCGCGGGCAGCAGGCCCAGGGCACCCAGCAGCGCCAGCCACCCCGCCGCCGTGCCCGCGAAGGCCACGGTCGAGACGACGATCGCCGCCGTGGCCTCGGCCTCCAGCACGCGGTAGCGCTGCGCGAAGATGAGCGCGTTGCTGCCCACGGGCAGCGCCGCGAGCATGACGATCACCGCCAGCGGCAGGCCGTCCAGGCCGAACACGAAGCGCCCGGCCAGCAGCACCAGCGCCGGCGCCACGAGCAGCTTCAGCACCACCAGGCCCAGCGCGCCGCGCCAGTGCGCCTTCAGGCCATAGGCCGCCAGCGACAGCCCGATGAGCACCAGGCACAGCGGCACCACGGCGCTGGCCAGCAGGGCCAGCACCTCGTCGAGCACGGGGTGCAGGCCCAGGCCGGTGAGGTTCCAGGCCAGCCCCGCCAGGATGGGCAGCACCACGGGGTGCACCACCATCTGGCGCACCGTCAGGCCCAGCGTGCGCGCCAGGCTGCGGGCACCGCCCTGGCGGGCCTGCTCGCGCGCCAGGGCCAGTTCGGCCAGCGCGGTGGCCGTGCTCAGCAGCACCAGGGCGTGCAGGCTGACGAGCGCGATGTGCAGCGCCAGGCCGGCCTCGCCGAACAGCGCCGCGGCCATCGGGATGCCCAGTTGCACCGAGTTGGCGAAGGTCGCCGCCACGGCGCGCGTGGCAGGCGCGGCCGGCAGCCCGCGCGTTGCCGGCCGTGCCCGCCGCACCGCCACGACCGCGTGCACGGCCAGCAGCAGCAGCGTCATCGGCACGAAGAACGCCGCCAGCAGGGGCACGGGCAGGCTGGCCAGGTCCAGCCGCACCGTGGTGCGGAACAGCAGCGCCGGCACGAACACCATGAAGGCGACGTCGGACAGCACGCGCGCCGCGGCCACGCGGTCGACGCCGGCCGAGGCGAGCCAGTTCAGCCGCCCGGCCAGCCAGCCCAGCGCTACCGTGGCCAGGATGGCCAGCAGCTTGAAGGCGATAGCCGTGGTCAAGGCGTCATCAGGGCCGCCCCGGCGGCTGTGCGGGCGACCGCTTGGGCATCAGGCCTTGGCGACCTTCCTGGCCGGCGCCTTGCGGGCCGCCGCCGGCTTGCGCTCGGGCCGCGGCTCGAACTCGAAGCCGACCTTGCCCTCCTTGGCGTCCCACGCCAGGTAGGCCTTGAAGGCGCGCCGCGTCTTGTTCGACACGAAGCCCTGCAGCAGCGAGGTCTTGCCGGTGGCCAGCAGCTTCGTGAACTCCTCGTGCGACACCGGCTGCTGCAGGATGATCTTGCCGCTCTTGAAGTCGCAGGTGACGTGCGCGCCCACCGCATGCTCGCACACGTAGTTCGTGCCGTGCTCGTAGACGTGGCCCTTGCACTTGGGGCAGGCGCCCAGGCTGGACTGGCCCGAAAAGTCGACCGGCTCGCCGTCGGCCTGCGCCTGGCGCTCGTCGTCGCCGAAGTCGAACTCCAGCTTCCAGTTGGCGATGTCGGCGTCGTGCACCAGCTTCAGCTCGGCCGTGAAGGGCCAGCCGGCCTTGCTGCGGAAGCCCTCCAGCGGGCCGATCGCCTTGTCGCGGATCAGGCCCTCGGCCTCGGCGATCTCGAAGGCGCGGCCGGCCGGGATCTTGGTGATGGAAAAGCCGCAGCCCTCGGCCGCGCCGTCGGTGCCGGCGCAGGCGAAGCGGCGGTAGTTCTCCTTGACCACGCCGCCGCAGTTGGGGCACGGCACCGCCAGCGTGGCGTAGTCGCCAGGGATGGTGTCGCGGTCGTACTCCTTGGCCTTCCTGACGATGCGCTCGGCCATGCGGGCGATCTCGCCCATGAAGGCGTCGCGGCTGAGCCGCCCGTGCTCCATCTCGGCGAGCTGGTACTCCCACTGGCCGGTGAGCTCGGGCTTGGTCAGGTCCTCGATGGCCAGGCCGCGCAGCAGCGTCATCAGCTGGAAGGCCTTGGCCGTGGGCACGAGCTCGCGGCCGTCGCGCAGCATGTACTTCTCGTTGATCAGGCCCTCGATGGTGGCGGCGCGCGTGGCCGGGGTGCCCAGGCCCTTGTCCTTCATCGCGTCGCGCAGGTCCTCGTCGTCGACGAGCTTGCCCGCGCCCTCCATCGCGCTCAGCAGCGTGGCCTCGGTGTAGCGCGCCGGCGGGCGCGTCTTCTGCGCCAGCACCTCGACGTGTTCCGTCCGCACGAGCTCGCCCGGCGCCACCGCCACCAGGTTGGCGTCGTCGTCCTGCGCCTCCTTGCCGTACACCGCCAGCCAGCCGGGGTTGACCAGCACCTTGCCGTTGGTCTGGAAGCGGTGCTCGACCAGGCCGGACTTCACGGTGCTGGTGCGCGTGGTCACCATGAACTCGGCGCTCGGGTAGAACACCGCGATGAAGCGCTTGACCACCATGTCGTAGAGCTTGAGCTCGATCTCGGTCAGCGACTTCGGCGCCTGCAGCGTCGGGATGATGGCGAAGTGGTCCGACACCTTGGTGTTGTCGAACACGCGCTTGACGGGCTTCACGTAGCCGTCGTTGAGGCTCTTGCGCGCGTGGCCGCTCAGCTCGCGCAGCGGGCCGGGCAGGTCCTCGTCGGCCAGCATCTCCAGCGTCTTCTTCACCGTGCCCACATAGTCTTCCGGCAGCGCGCGGCTGTCGGTGCGGGGGTAGGTGAGCACCTTGTGCTTTTCGTACAGCGCCTGCGCGATCGACAGCGTGGTCTTGGCGCTGAAGCCGAAGCGCGAGTTGGCCTCGCGCTGCAGCGTCGTCAGGTCGTACAGCAGCGGGCTGGCCTGCGTGCTGGGCTTGGCCTCGTCCGTCACGCGGGCCGGCTGGCCGCGCACGGCCTGCTCGATGGCGCGGGCGTCGGCCTCGTTCCACAGGCGGTCGGCGCGCGCGTCGGGGTCGTCGCCCTTCTTGAACGCGGGGTCGAGCCACTTGCCCTCGTACTGGCCGGCCTGGGCGTCGAAGGTGGCCTTCACCTCCCAGTACGGCCGGCTCACGTGCTTGCGGATCTTCTCCTCGCGCTCGACCACGATGGACAGCGTCGGCGTCTGCACCCGGCCCACGGTGGTGAGGAAGAAGCCGCCGTCGCGCGAGTTGAAGGCCGTCATCGCGCGGGTGCCGTTGATGCCCACCAGCCAGTCGGCCTCGGAGCGGCTGCGCGCGGCGTCGGCCAGGCCGCGCATCTGCTGGTCGGTGCGCAGCTTGTCGAAGCCCTCGCGGATGGCCTGCGGCGTCATGCTCTGCAGCCACAGCCGGCTGACGGGCTTGGCCGTGCCCTTGTCGCCGAAGGCGTACTGCAGGATGAGGCGGAAGATCAGCTCGCCCTCGCGCCCGGCGTCGCAGGCGTTGATGATGGCGCCCACGTCCTTGCGCTTGACGAGGCGGACCACGGCGTTCAGGCGCGTCTTGGCCTTGTCGATGGGCGCCACGTCAAAGTGCGGCGGCACCACCGGCAGGTTGGCGAAGCTCCACTTGCCGCGCTTGACGTCGTAGTCGTCCGGGGCCTTGATCTCCACCAGGTGGCCCACGGCGCTGGTGACGACCCAGCGGTCGTTCTCGAAGTGGTCGGCGTGCTTCTCGAACTTGCCGTCGGCGCTGCCCAGGGCGCGCACGATGTCCTGCGCGACGCTGGGCTTCTCGGCAATGATGATGGTCTTGGTCATGGTCCTGTCGTGTTCCCGGGCCTGCGGGCGGCTCCCTACAATGAGCCGCCCCTCGCGTATGTGCGTACGCGCGCGCACCCGCATGATTTCAATGTACCGAATGAAAAAGACCCCGCAAGCCCGCCCCGCCGCGAAAGCCGCCACCCGCGGCGGCCGCCGCATCCAGGTGCGCCGCAGCGGCGTGCACGGCAAGGGCGTGTTCGCGCTGCAGCCCATCGCCGCCGGGGAACGCATCATCGAGTACACGGGCGAGACGATCACCTGGCCCGAGGCACTGCGCCGCCACCCGCACGACCCCTCGGACCCGCACCACACCTTCTACTTCAGCCTCGATGACGGCAGCCACGTCATCGACGCCAAGTTCGGCGGCAACGCCGCGCGCTGGATCAACCACGCCTGCGAGCCCAACTGCAAGGCCGAGGAGACCGACGACGGCCGCGTGTTCATCCACGCGCTGCGCACGCTGTCGCCGGGCGAGGAGCTGTTCTACGACTACGGCCTCGTCATCGACGAGCGCTACACCCCCAAGCTGAAGAAGCAGTACGAGTGCCGCTGCGGCAGCCCGCGCTGCCGGCGCACGATGCTGGCGCCCAAGCGCTGACGCCGCTCCCGAAGGCCGCTGCGTGGACGCGCCCTCGCCACCGCCCGCCGCACCGGCGCACCTGCGCTGGGGGGTCGAGGCGCTGCGCGCGCAGCTGCAGCCGGTGCTGCCGGGCCTCGAGATCGAGGTGGTGCCACGGCTGGACAGCACCAACACACGCCTGCTCGAGCGGGCCCGGTCGGCCGGCGGCGACCGCGACGCCCCCATCACCGGCCCCGGCGAGTTCGACGCCGGCGCCGGTGCGCCCGCCACGCCGCTGGGGCGCCGGGCCGCCGACCTGGTGCCCGGCCTGCTGGTGGCCGAGGAGCAGACCGCCGGCCGCGGCCGCCTGGGGCGCGGCTGGAGCAGTGCCCCGGGGCGGTCGCTGACCTTCTCGCTGGGCCTGCCGATGACGCCGGCGCAGTGGGGCGGCCTGTCGCTGGCGGTGGGCGTGGCGCTGGCCGAGGCCCTGGAGCCGGATCCCGCCAAGCCCCGGCTGCTGCTTAAGTGGCCCAACGACCTGTGGCTGCGCGACGCCGCGGCCCCGGCTGGCGGGCGCAAGCTCGGCGGCGTGCTCATCGAGACCGTGGCCGTGGGCCGCCACCGCAAGGTGGTGGTGGGCGTGGGCCTGAACGTGCTGCCCCTGCCGCAGGACGCCGAGCCGGCCCCGGCGCTGGCCCACGGCTACGCCAGCCTGCACGAGATCGACGCGGCCGCCAGCGCGCCAAAGGCCCTGGCGGCCGTGGCGCTGCCGCTGGCGCGGGCGCTCAGGCGCTTCGAGCACGATGGCTTCGCGTCCTTCGCGGCCGGCTATGCCGCGCGCGACTTCCTTCAGGGCCGCGCCGTCACCGTGCAGGGCGGCAGCGTCCTCGAGGGCATCGCCGACGGCGTGGACGCGCAGGGCGCGCTGCGCGTGCGCACCGGCGAGCGGGTGCACCTCGTCGTCAGCGGCGACGCCAGCGTGCGCCTGACGCCCGGCCCGCCGGGTGTCGCGGCCTGACACCGATGCTGCGCGCCCTGGTCGTGCTGCTGTTGCTGGCCAACGGCCTGTACTTTGCCTGGGCCAGTGGATGGCTGGGCGCGCCGCCGCGCCACGCCGAGCGCGAGCCGCAGCGGCTGGCCGCGCAGGTGTCGCCCGAGGCCGTGACGGTGGTGCCGCCGAAGAGCGCCAGCGCCGTGGTGCAGGCCGCGCGCGACGCCGCCCTGGCGTGCCTGGAGACGGCGCCGCTGACGCCAGCCCAGCTGGGCGCCGCCGAGCTTCGCCTCGGCGAGTCCCTGGTGCCCCCGGATGCCGTGCAGCGCGAGGCCGTCGCCGAGGCAGGCCAGTGGATCGTCTTCGGCGGCCGCTACCCCGACGCCGGCCCCCGCGCCGCGCGCGAGGACGAGCTGCGCCGCCTGGGCCTGCGCGTCGAGCGGCTGACCAGCCCGCCCGAGCTGGCGCCGGGCTTCGTGCTGTCGCGCCACGACACCCGCGAGGCCGCCGAGGCCTGGCTGGCCGAGCGGGTGCCGCGCACGCTGCGGGGCGCGCGGGTGGTGTCGCTGCCGGGCCGCGGCGAGGGCACGGTGCTGCGCGTGCCGCGCGCCGCGCCCGAGCAGGCCGAGAAGCTGGCCGCGGCCGGCTTCAGGCCCTGCGACGCCGCTCGCTGACGCGACCGGCGCCCAGCACCAGCACCGCCAGCAGCAGGCCGGCCATCCAGCCGGCGGTCACGCCGCCGCCACCACCACCCCCGTCGGCGCCGGAGCCGCCGCCGCCCGACGATCCCCCACCGCCGGGCGAGCTGGTGCCGCGCACCACGACGGACAGTTCCCCGCTCGTGCTGGCGCTGGCGCTGTCGACCACGGTCAGGCGCACGCGCACCGTGCCCGCACCCGCGGTGGGCAGCTGGGCCGTAGCGCCGCTGGTGGCGCCGCTGAAGCCGGTGGCGGCGCCGCCGCCGTCGATCAGTTGCCACAGGTAGCTGGCCGGCGTGGCGCCGCCGCTGCCCGAGACGAACAGCTCCAGCGTCTGGCCGGCCACGGGATCGGCGTTGCGCAGGCCGATGGTGACGCCCGTGCCCGGCGCCGCCAGCGCGGCCGCGGCCTGCACGGCGGCCCCGGCGTCCAGCATGCCGGCGCCGCAAAGCCCCGTGGTGCAGTAGCACTGGCCGCTGGGGCCGGTGGGCGCGCCGCTGCCGCACACCGGCACGGGGGTCGGGTCGCCCGGCCCGTTGTCGGCGCCGCTGGTGGGGAAGGGCCGCGCCGTGGTCTTCATCAGCGACACGAGCTCGGTCGGCGCCAGCGCCGGGTTGCGCGAAGCCATCAGCCCGGCGACCGCCGCCACCAGCGGCGACGAGAAGCTGGTGCCCACCGTGATGTCGTAGCTGGTGGACCAGGCCGACGCCAGCGGCTGCTGGCTGCCGGTGTTCGTGGCGGCCAGGATGGGGTACAGGCACGGCGTGCCGGGCGCCACGTTGATGCAGTTGCCGCCCGGCGCCGCGATGCCGATCTCCGGGCCCATGTCCGAGAAGCCTACCTTGCTGCCGATATGGCGCAGCGCCACCACGCCCAGCACGCCGCGGCAGTTGGCCGGCTCGTTGACTGCGCCGCCCACGCTGTTGCCCGCCGCCGCCACCACCAGCACGCCGCGCGCGGTGATCTCGTCCACCGCCGCCTGGTAGAGCGGGGAGCAGGCGCCGCTGCCCCCGAGGCTGAGGTTCAGCACGCGGGCCGGGTTCGGGTTGGCCGGCAAGCCGTCCACCGGGATGCCGGCGGCCCAGCGCATGCCCGCGACGATGTCGTCGTCGGAGCCGTAGCACTTACCCAGCACGCGCACCGGCAGCACGCGCACGCCGGGCGCGGCCCCCGCCATGCCGTTGCCGTCGTCGGTGGCGGCGCCGACCAGGCTGCTGGTGGCCGTGCCGTGCCAGGAGCTGCCCGACGCCTCGCAGCCGGTGAACGTGCCGCGGCCCGCCTCGGCGGCGCTCACCCAGTCGCCCGGGTCGCTGGGGTCGGCGTCGCGGCCGTTGCCGTCGTTGGCCACGGTGGCGTTGCTGACGAAGTCGTAGCCCTGCAGCAGCCGCGTCGCGAGGTCGGGGTGGTCGAAGCGCACGCCGGTGTCCAGCACCGCGACGACGACGCCGGCGCTGCCGCGCGTGCGCGCCCAGGCCGCTTCGATGTCGATGGCCGAGCGCACGCCGACGGTGGGCGCGCGCAGGTACCACTGGCCGCTGGCGGGGCCGTCCTGCAGCGCGCTGCCGTTGCTGCGGCGCTCGGTGCTGCTGGCGGGGTACAGCGGGTCGTTGGGTGCCGCCACCAGGCGCTTGCGGCCGTTGGGCTGGGCGTAGGCCACATCGGGGTCGGCGGCGAGCCGGCGCGCCAGCGTGACGGCGTCCACGCCCTCGGCGCGCAGCACCTGCACGCCGCGGCCCACCGCAGGGCCGGCCTGCAGCGCGCGGCCCAGGCGCAGGCCCAGGCGGTCGGCACGCTGCTGCAGCACGCGCTGGGCCTGCGCCGCGGCGACCCGCTCGGCCATGGGGTGCCAGCGCAGCACCTCGGCGCCCGGCTTGAAGCCGACGATGACCTCGGCGGCCGCCGGCGCCGCCCGGGCCGGCAGCGCGGCCGCGGCCAGCAAAAAGGCCGCCAGGGCGGCGGCCAGTTTCAGGGCGATCGGGGGGGTGGGCGCGGCGCTCATCGCCACAGTGTAGGAGCCCGTGGCCGGCTGCGGCACGCTGGCCCGCGGCGCGCCGTGACGCATCGCGCAGGCCGGCCGCGGCCGGGGGGCGTCACCTCGACGCCATCACGCGCACCATCTCGAGCACCTTGTTCGAATAGCCCCACTCGTTGTCGTACCAGGCCACGACCTTGACGAAGGTCTTGTCCAGCGCAATGCCGGCGTCGGCGTCGAACACGCTGGTGCAGGGCTCGCCGCGGAAGTCGGTGGCCACCACCTTGTCCTCGGTGTAGGCGAGCACGCCCTTCATGGGGCCGGCGGCGGCGGCCTTCATCGCGTTGCAGATGTCGTCCCAGCTGGCTTCGTTGACCAGCTCGGCCGTCAGGTCGATGACGGACACGTCGGACGTGGGCACGCGGAAGCTCATGCCGGTGAGCTTCTTGTTCAGCTCGGGGATCACCACGCCCACGGCCTTGGCCGCGCCGGTGCTGCTGGGGATGATGTTCTCGAGGATGCCGCGGCCGCCGCGCCAGTCCTTGTTGCTGGGGCCGTCGACCGTCTTCTGCGTGGCGGTGGCGGCGTGCACGGTGGTCATCAGGCCGCGCTTGATGCCGAAGGCGTCGTTCAGCACCTTGGCCACGGGCGCCAGGCAGTTGGTGGTGCAGCTGGCGTTGCTGATGATGGCCTGGCCGGCGTAGGTCTTGTCGTTGACGCCGTAGACGAACATCGGCGTGTCGTCCTTGCTGGGCGCGCTCTGGATGACCTTCTTCGCGCCCGCGTCGAGGTGCTTCTGGCAGGTGTCCTTGGTGAGGAACAGGCCCGTGCTCTCGACCACGATGTCGGCGCCGACCTCGCCCCAGGCCAGCAGGGCCGGGTCCTTGTGGGCCGTCAGGCGGATGCGCCGGCCGTTGACGACCAGCGTGCTGCCGTCGACGGCGACCTCGCCCTTGAAGCGGCCGTGCACGCTGTCGTACTTGAGCATGTAGGCCAGGTAGTCGGGCTCGAGCAGGTCGTTAATGCCGACGACCTCGATGTCGGAAAAGTTCTGCACGGCGGCGCGGAACACCATGCGGCCGATGCGGCCGAAGCCGTTGATGCCGATGCGGATGGTCATGACTTACTCCTTGGGTGCGGATGGGCTCGGGTGACAGGGAATCTCGAAGCTAGCGACGTCGCCCCAGGCCACGTCGGCGGCCGGGCGCGTGAGCGCCAGCTCCAGCGCCTGCAGCCGGGCGACGACAGGCGCGTGCGCCGGGTCGGGCGGGCCGAGCACGGTGACCTCGTTGGGGCGGTAGGGACGCAGGTACTGCCAGCGCACGGCGATCGGGCAGCGCATGCCGGTGGTGTCGAAGGCCTGCCGCTGGCCGGGCCCGCCGCGCGCCAGCGCCAGCAGGTCCGTGGCGCCGAAGCGGCCGAAGCCGGCGCTCTCGCCCTCGAACTGGTAGGCGAACACCAGCCGCACGCTCAGGCGCTCGCCGGCGTGGCAGGGCCGCCGCAGGTCGGCAGCCCAGGTCTGGATGGCCTCGCGCAGGATGTACGCCGAGGGCCGGTGGACGAGCTCGAGCGCGGGCGGCCGGTCGGGCGCGTCGAAGTGCAGCATCACCAGCACTCGGCCGCGCAAGCCCGCCTGCCGGGCCGGCAGCGGAAAGGCCGGCTGGCTGCGCGGCACGGGGTGCTGGACGCAATGCCCGTCGAGCGTGGCCCAGAGCCTGGGGTCGGCAGGCGCGGGCGGCGCCGCCAGGGCCGACGCGGCCAGCCCCGCTGTGGCAGCCGCCGACGCCAGCGCTCGCATGCCGCGCCGGTTTCCTCAGCGCCCCAGCACCGTGCGCACCACCGCGACGACGTTGTCGGCGGTGAGCTTGAAGTGCCTGAACAGGTCGCCGGCCGGGGCGCTCTCGCCGTAGGTGTCGATGCCCACCACGGCGGCGCAGCCGTACTTCCACCAGCCGTCCGTGACGCCGGCCTCCACGGCGATGCGCGGCACGCCGTCGGGCAGCACGCTGCGCTTGTAGGCCACCGGCTGGCGGTCGAAGGCGGTGGTGCTGGGCACGCTGACCACGCGCACGGCGATCTTCAGCGCGGCCAGCGCCTCCTGCGCCTTCAGCGCCAGCTGCACCTCGGAGCCGCTGGCCAGGATCACGGCCTGCGCCTTCTTCTTCAGGCCCACCTCGGCGGGGTCGGCCAGCACGTAGGCGCCCTTGGCGATGTCGCCCAGGCTGGGCTTGGGCAGGTGCGGCAGCGCCTGGCGGCTGAGCAGCAGCGCCGTCGGCCGCGTGGCGCTGGCCAGCGCCATGGCCCAGGCGGCCGTGGTCTCGGCGCCGTCGGCCGGGCGCCAGACGTCGAGGTTGGGGATCAGCCGCAGGCTGGCCGCGTGCTCCACGCTCTGGTGCGTGGGGCCGTCCTCGCCCAGGCCGATGCTGTCGTGCGTGAACACGTGCACCACGCGCAGCCTCATCAGCGCGGCCATGCGGATGGCGTTGCGGCTGTAGTCGCTGAAGGTCAGGAAGGTGCCGCCGTAGGGGACGAAGCCGCCGTGCAGGGCCACGCCGTTCATGATGGCGGCCATGCCGAACTCGCGCACGCCGTAGTTGATGTGACGGCCGCCGTTCGGGGCCCCCGCCTCGTCGAAGCGCAGCGCCGGGGTGTGCTTGGTGTTGGTGAGGTTGCTGCCCGTGAGGTCGGCGCTGCCGCCCAGCAGCTCGGGCAGCGCGGCGGTGAAGACCTCCAGCGCGTTCTGGCTGGCCTTGCGGGTGGCCACCGACTCGGCCTTGTCGTGCGCGGCGGCAATGGCCGCGGCGGCCTGCGCCGGGAAGCCCTCGGGCAGCTGCCCGGCCAGCCGCCGCTGCAGCTGCGCCGCCAGCTCGGGGTGGGCCGCGGCATAGGCCTCGAAGCGGGCGGCCCAGTCGCCGTGGGCGGCGGTGCCCGCAGCCCGGGCGTCCCAGGCCTCGTAGGCGGCCTCGGGCACCACGAAGGGCTCGTGCGGCCAGTCCAGCGCCTCGCGCGTGAGCCGGATCTCGTCGGCCCCCAGCGCCTCGCCGTGCGCCTTGGCGCTGCCGGCGCGGTTGGGGCTGCCCTTGCCGATGGTGGTGCGGCAGATCACCAGCGTCGGCATGGTGGCGCTGTGGCGCGCCTGGGACAGCGCGGCGTCCACCGCGGCCACGTCGTGGCCGTCGACCGGGCCGATCACGTTCCAGCCCATGGCCGCGAAGCGCAGGCCGGCGTTGTCGGGGTACCAGGGCTCGATCGGGCCGTCGATGCTGATGCCGTTGTCGTCGTACACCGCCACCAGCTTGTTGAGCTTCCAGGCGGCGGCCAGCGCGATGGCCTCGTGGCTGATGCCTTCCATCAGGCAGCCGTCGCCCACCGCGACCCAGGTGCGGTGGTCGACGATCTCGTGGCCCGGGCGGTTGAACTCGGCGGCCAGCAGCTTCTCGGCCAGCGCCATGCCTACCGCGTTGGCCAGGCCCTGGCCCAGCGGGCCGGTGGTGGTTTCCACGCCGGGCGTGATGCCCACCTCGGGGTGGCCGGGCGTCTTGCTGTGCAGCTGCCGGAAGTGGCGCAGCTCGCTCATCGGCAGGTCGTAGCCCGTCAGGTGCAGCAGCGCGTACAGCAGCATGGAGCCGTGGCCGTTGCTCAGCACGAAGCGGTCGCGGTCGGGCCAGGCGGGGTCGGATGGGTCGTGCCGGAGGTGGCAGCCCCACAGCGCCACGGCGATCTCGGCCATGCCCATCGGGGCGCCGGGGTGGCCGGAGTTGGCCTGCTGCACGGCGTCCATGGCCAGGGCGCGGATGGCGTTGGCCATCAGCGTGGACGAGCGGAGGGCTTCGGGGGCGGGGCTGGGCATCGGGGCGGCGCGCCGCGGCGGCGCGGTGGTTCGGCGGTGAACCGGGGATTCTAGGAGCCGCCCTGCGGCGCCCCGCCCGACGCCGCCCGCGCCGCCCCCGGCACTGCCTCGACGAGGCGGCGGGTGTACGGGTGCTCGGGCGCCGTGAACAGGCGCTCCGGCGGGCCGGACTCGACGACGCGGCCGTGCTGCAGCACCAGCACCTCGTCGCACACCAGGTCCACCACCGCGATGTCGTGGCTGATGAACAGGTAGGCCAGGCCGTAGCGCTGCTGCAGCTCGCGCAGCAGGTTCAGCACCTGGGCCTGCACGCTCACGTCGAGGGCGCTGACGGGCTCGTCGGCGACGATCAGCCGCGGCCGCGTGACCAGCGCCCGCGCGATGGCGATGCGCTGGCGTTGGCCGCCGCTGAACTCGTGCGGGTAGCGGGCCCCGTCGGCCGCCGACAGGCCCACGGCCTCCAGCGCCTCGGCGACGCGGGTGCGCTGCTCGGCGGCGCCGGCGCCCTGCAGCGCGCGCAGCGGCTCGGCCACGGTCTGCAGCACGCTGCGGCGCGGGTCGAGCGAGCCGTACGGATCCTGGAAGACCATCTGGAAGCCGGCGCGCGCACGCCGCAGCGCCGCGGCGTCGAGCGCGTGCAGGTCGACGCCGTCGAAGCGCACCCGGCCCGCGCTGGGGCGCTCCAGCGCCATCACCAGCCGCGCCAGCGTGCTCTTGCCCGAGCCGCTCTCGCCGACGATGCCCAGGCTGCGCCCGGCGTGCAGCTCGAAGTCCACGCCGGCCAGCGCCGCCACCTCCGGGGCCGGCGCCAGCAGGCTCCGCCGGGGCAGCCGGTAGCGCTTGTGCAGACCCTCGACCTGCAGCAGCGGCGACGGCGTCATGCCGCAGCCACCGGCTGCACGCCGGCACGCAGGCAGCGCGCGGCGTGGCCCTCGGCGCCGGGCAGGGCCTGCTCGGGCACGGCGGCGGCACGGCAGTCGTCGCCCGCCAGGGGGCAGCGCGCGGCGAAGGCGCAGCCCGGCGGCATGGCCCCCAGCGCCGGCACGCGCCCCGGGATGGTGGCCAGCCGCGCGCCGCGCGGCAGCCCCACGCGGGGCCGCGCCGCCTGCAGGCCGCGCGTGTAGGGGTGGGCGGGCGCGGCGAACACGGCCGCCGTGGGGCCGCGCTCGACGATCTCGCCCGCGTACATCACGTGCAGCCGGTCGGCGTGGTCGGCCATCAGGCCGAGGTCGTGGCTGATCAGCACCAGGCCCATGCCGTCCTCGCGCACCAGGCGCTGGATCAGCTGCAGCACCTCGCGCTGCAGCGTCACGTCGAGCGCGGTCGTAGGCTCGTCGGCCACCAGCAGCGCCGGCGAGCAGGCCAGCGCGATGGCGATGACGACCCGCTGGCGCTGCCCGCCCGAGAGCTGGTGCGGCCAGGCGTCGAGCCGGTCGCGGGCGCCGGGCATCTGCACGCGCTCGAGCAGCCGCAGCGCCTCGGCGCGCGCGGCCGCGCGGCCCAGGCCGCGGTGCAGGCGCAGCGGCTCGGCGATCTGCGCGCCCACCGTGTGCAAGGGGTTCAGCGCCGTCATCGGCTCCTGGAAGACCATCGCCACGCGGTCACCGCGCAGGCGGCACCAGTCGCGCTCGGGCAGGCCGACGAGTTCGGTGCCCTCCAGCCGCATCGAGCCGCCGACGGTGGCGCCCTCGGGCAGCAGGCCCATCAGCGCCAGCGCGGTCAGGCTCTTGCCGCAGCCGCTCTCGCCGATCAGGCCCAGCGTCTGCCCGCGCTCGACGCCGAAGCTCAGCCCGCGCAGCGCCGGCAGGCGCCCGCCGGCCGTGGCCAGCGCGACGCGCAGGTCGCGAACCTCGAGCAGGGGCGGGCGGGTGTCGGGCACGGCGCCCGGCACGATAGCGCAGCGCCGGGCGGCGTCAGCCGCCGGCCATCTGCACGATCGCACCCGCCGGCAGCGCGCCGCTGCGGCGCGCGACCTCGCGGCCCTGCATGATCTTCACCAGCGTGGGGATGCTGCGGATGGCAAAGCGCTGCGCCAGCTGCGGGTTGGCGTCGGTGTCGACCTTGACGAGCAGCGCGTCCTGCCCCAGCTGCTGCGCGGCCTGCTTGAAGGCGGGCGCCATCATCTGGCAGGGGCCACACCAGGCGGCCCAGAAGTCCACGACCATGGGTCGGTCGGTGGCCATCGCGACGGCGTCGAAGTCGGCGTCGGTCAGGGCGAGCACCTGGCCGTCGAGCAGCGGCTGGCCGCAGCGGCCGCAGGACGGCCGCTCGTCGACGCGCGCGGCGGGCACGCGGTTGGTGGCACCGCAGTGCGGGCAGCTGGCGTGGAGGCGGGTGTCGTCGGTCATCGGCGGGACGTGGAGGCGCCGACGAAGGCTTCAAGCCCCAGGCCTCAGGCCTGCGCCGCAAGCCGCTCGGCCACCGCGTCGCCCACGAAGCGCATGAAGGCCTTCACGCGGGCGGTGCCGCGCAGGTCGGGGTGGGTCAGCATCCACAGGGGCACGTCCAGCGCCGGGATCACCTCGGACACCGCCACCAGCTCGGGCAGCCGCTCCTCCATGAAGGTGGGCAGCACGGCCACGCCGATGCCGGTGCGCAGCATGGCAGCGGCGGCGTTGAAGATGTCCACGCGCACGCGCACCTGCTCGGGCACCAGGTGCTCACGCATCCAGCGGTCGTACACGCGGCCGGCGGCGTCGCGCTCGAAGGCCACCCAGGGCGCGTGCCGCAGCAGCTCGGGCAGCGGCGTCACCGCCTGCGGCAGCCCGGGGGCGCCGCGCAGCGCGTACACCTTGCAGTGGCTCATGCCCAGCTGCCGCCCCACCAGGTGCTCGGCCACCTGGGCCGACAGGCGCAGCGCGACGTCGGCCTGGCGCGCCGCGCCTCCGGGCGCGTCGGGCGGGCGGCGGGCCAGGTCCATCAGGAAGGCGTTCTCGACCACCTCGACCTCGATGCCCGGATAGGCCCGCGCAAACGCGGCCAGCGGGCGCGGCAGCAGGTGCTCCATGGCCACGAAGGCGGTGGTCAGGCGCAGCACGCCGGTGAGCTCGCGGTCGCGGCCCAGGACCTGCCGCTCGATCTCGTCGGCCTGGTCGGCCATGCGCCGCGCCTGCGCCAGCACCGTGCGGCCAGCCTCGGTGGGATGCCAGCCGCTGCGCGTGCGCTCGAACAGGCGCGCGCCCAGGCCGGCCTCGAGGGCGTCGAGCCGGCGCTGCACGGTGGTTGCGTTGACGCCCAGCCGGCGGGCGGCCTCGGCCACCGAGCCGCCTTCGCCGATGGCCAGGGCATGGCGCAGGTCGCTCCAATCGAGCTGGGGCATCAGGTCCTGTCTCCTCAAGGTTTTGCTGCAATTCTGCAGGCAACGGATGCGCTCGGCCGAGTTGTCTGCGGGAGTGCAACTACCTAGAGTGAGGTTTCCCTTCTCAAGACCGCCCTTCCCTTGTCCGCCCTGCCCCCGTCGCACCCGCCCCCCTTGCGCCTGCTGGAGCGCCCGCCGATGCGGCGCGGCCGGCTCCGGCGCGCGGAGCCGCCGCCCCAGCCGTGGTGGAGGCCCGAAGGCCTGCGCCGCCTGTGGCAGGCCCTGCGCGCGCGGGCCTGAGGGCGTGCCGCCGCCGCGTTGGCGGCCGGCGCGGGAGCGCTGCCTAGAATGGCCCGATGGGCCTGACGAGTCTGCTGCAGCGGCTGCACCGCCTTGCCGCCGTGGCACTGCTGGGCTTTGCCAGCGGTTTGCCGCTGGCGCTCACCGGCCAGGCCATGCAGGCCTGGCTGACGCTCGACGGCATCGACCTGGCCACCATCGGCTTCCTCAGCCTGGTCGGGCTGCCCTACACCTTCAAGTTCCTGTGGGCGCCGCTGATGGACCGCTTCGAGCTGCCGGCGGCCGTCGCGCGGCGCTGGGGTCGGCGGCGCGGCTGGCTGGTGGCCACGCAGCTGCTGCTGGCGCTGGCGCTGTGGGCGCTGGCGGGCAGTTCGCCGAGCGAGGGCATCCGCGCCTTCGCGGTGCTGGCGGTGGCGGTGGCCTTCCTGTCGGCCTCGCAGGACGTGGTGGTCGACGCCTACCGCACCGACCTGCTGCCGGCCGCCGAGCGCGGCATGGGCGCGTCGCTGGGCGTGATGGGCTACCGGCTGGCGATGATCCTGTCGGGCGGCATCGCCCTCATCTGGACCGACCCTGGCCAGGTCGCGGCCGGCCAGGGCTGGACCTGGCCCGAGGTCTACCGCTTCATGGCGCTGCTGATGGCCGGCGCGGCGGTGGTGTCGGCGCTGCTGCTGCCCTCGCTGGCGCCGCTGCCGCCGGCGCCGCCCACGGCCACGCCGACGGCCAGCGCCGGGCGCGACCTGCGCGGCTTCGCCGCGGTGCTGCTGGCCGTGGCCGCCGGCTGGTGGCTGACCGACCGCTTCGGCACCGACATCGCCCGCGCGCTGGTAGGCCCGCTGCTGGAGGGCAGCAGCCTGCCCGCGCCGCTGCAGCGGCGCTGGATCAACCTGGTGGCGCTGCTGCTGGGCATCGGCTTCACGCTGCCGCTGGCGGCCTGGACGGCGCGCCGGGCCGGCTTCACGACGCTGCTGTCGGGCCTGGAGAGCTACTTCAGCCAGAAGGGCGCCGCGGCCTTCCTGCTGTTCATCGTGCTCTACAAGCTCGGCGACGCCTTCGCCGGCAGCCTGATGACGGCCTTCCTGCTCAAGAGCATGGCCTACACCTCGGCCGAGGTGGGCGTGGTCAACAAGGTGCTGGGGCTGTGGATGACGATCGGCGGCGCGCTGCTGGGCGGGGCGCTGATGCTCAAGCTCGGCCTGTGGCGCTCGCTCATGGTCTTCGGCGTGCTGCAGCTGCTGTCGAACCTGGGCTTCTGGTGGCTGGCCGTCTCGGGCAAGGGGGTGCTGCCCGGGCTGGTGCTGCCGGCCTTCGACTGGGGCTTCGTCGCGTTGGCCACGCCCACGCCGGTGGACGGCGGGCTGCTGCTGGCGGTGGCCTTCGAGAACATCAGCGGCGGCATGGGCACAGCGGCCTTCGTGGCCTTCCTGATGAGCCTGTGCAACCAGCGCTTCACGGCCACGCAGTACGCGCTGCTCAGCGCCTTCGCCAGCGTCGGGCGCGTGTGGGTGGGCCCGCTGGCGGGCGTGCTGGCCGAGAGCATAGGCTGGCCCCTGTTCTTCATCATCAGCACCGTGCTGGCGGCGCCGGCGCTGCTGATGCTGCAGTGGCTGCGGCGCGAGGTGGACGCGCTGGACGATCCGCGCCCCGACCAGGAACGTGGGCGGCCGGCACCCGGCCTGTGAACCTGCCCGAGTCCGGATGGGAAGGCGCGCAGGTCGTGGCGAGACTCCGGGCCTTTCCATGACGGCCACCAGGAATCACCCTGGATCTGGGCGCTCCGGGGCCGCGAACCGCCAGATTTAGGTTCAGTACAGTCGCCGCAACTCTGGCAAGGCCGAGCCGAATTCGCCGCGCAGGGCTCGCTTTCCTCGTGGCGCGAGCCGGGCCCGACGAAGGGATCTGCAATGACCAGCAAGACCAAGTTCTTCCTTGTCGCCGCCTCGGCGGCGGCTGCCGTGACTGCAGCGCAGGCCTCGTCGCCGGACAAGTGGGCCGAACTCCTGCAACGGGCCTCGGCGGCCTGCGCCAAGGCCAGCGATCTCAAGGGGGCTGTTGCCGGAAAGCCGGTCGACTTCAGCGACAAGGTGCTCGTCATCGTGGATGGCACCTGGCCGCAGGCGCACATGAGGAACGCGCCAGCCCGATTTGCGTGCCTCTACGACAAGCGCACGAAGACCGCCGAGGCACACGAGGCGGCACGCTGAAGCCCCCGCGGGGGCATGGCCAGGTGTTTGCTTCCAGGTCCGCAGCGATGCGGGTGATGCCTCGCGCAAACCGCCGGCCTGCAGGGTCAGGGGTGCGTTCCTAGAATGCCCGGCATGGACACCGATGCGTCGCTGACGTTGTTTTTCGGCTGCCGTTGCCACCGGCCCGCGGGCTCGCTGCACTCGCCGGGGCGGCGGCTGTTCACGGGGCTGGCCCTGGCCGCGGCCGCCGCACCCGCGCTGGCCAGCATCCCCGAGTGCCGGCGCTCGCGCGCGGCCTCTCTGGCGCCGGCCAGCTACGTCGAGAACATGGCGCAGCAGCAGTACGTGCAGATGCTGCGCCAGGCGCAGCAGCAACGCGCGCTGGCCACGGGCGGCGTGCAGCTGGAGCGGCTGCGCTACATCGCGGCGCGCATGGTGCCCTTCACGCCGGCCTGCAACGAACGCGCGCGGCAGTGGAACTGGGAGGTCAACCTGCTGGGCTCCGACCAGATCAACGCCTTCTGCATGCCCGGCGGCAAGATCGCCTTCTACACCGGCATCCTGGCGCGTCTGAAGCTCGACGACGACGAGGTGGCCATGATCATGGGCCACGAGGTCGCGCACGCGCTGCTGGAGCACGCGCGCGAGCGCATGGTCAAGTCCGGCGGCACCGAGCTGCTGCTGCGCGGCGGCGCGGCGCTGCTGGGCCTGGGCAGCCTGGGCGACGCGGCCGCCGCCGGCGCCAGCCAGCTGCTGAGCCTGAAGTACAGCCGCGACGACGAGTCGCAGGCCGACGCGCTGGGCCTGCTCGTCGCGGCGCAGGCCGGCTACGACCCCAGGGCCGGCGTCACGCTGTGGCAGAAGATGGGCCGCGTCGGCGGTGACAAGCCGCCGCCCTGGCTGAGCACGCACCCGGCCGGCGAGAAGCGCATCGCCAGCATCGAGGCGCGGCTGCCGCAGCTGACGCCGGTGTTCGGCAGCGCGCCCAAGCCGCCTAGGCGCTTCGGTCCTCCGGCGGGGTAGCCATCTGGCCGAGGGCCGCCTGCGCAGGGGCGCTGCCGCCCAGCGCAGCGCCCCGCTCCAGCCTGCGGGCGATCTGCGCGACCACCTGCGGGGCCGCCAGGCTGGTGCCGCGCCAGCGCAAACCCTGGGTGGGCGCCACGGCATCCGGCCCGCTGTGATTGCCCACCACCGGCAGGCCACGGTCCAGCCCCCGGAAGCGCTCGTCCGCATCGGCCCAGCGCGCCACGCCGGGGCGACCGTCGCGTGTCGGCCCCTGGCCGCTTTCGGGCAGCCGAGTGCCGGCGCCGCGCACCGTGCCACCGACCGCGATCACGCCGCGCGCCGAGGCCTGCGCCGTGAGCGTGCCGGCATCGTCGATGCGCCAGGCGCTGCCCGCAGGTGCCACCAGCACCGAGTCGGGCCGGCCCGACAGCGGCTGGGCGCCGGGCTCGTCGCGCTCGATCCAGGCGTGCAGCACGAGCTCAGCCTTGCCGGGGTTGTGCACCTGGAGCCGCCAGGTGCCGGGCGGCGCACTGGCCGGCTCGCCTTGGCCCCCGGGGCCCGGTTCGAGCTGCGCGGGATGGGTGGGCGCCAAGGCGATCCACAGGCGGCCGGACCGCGATCCCTCGGCAGGCGGGATGTGCGCGACGGCGGCTGCCAGCATGCCCGATGCGTCGCGCAGCAGCGTGAGCGGCCCGGAGGACCCCGCGCTGGCGACGACGGCGCCCGTGCCGTGCCCGAAGTCGAAGCGGGGTGCAGGCTGCCCCTCGGCCTGCTCGTACCAGACGTCCAGGAAGCTTTGGGTGGGATCGGCGGTCGGCAGCACCCAGTGCAAGGCCGCGGACTCGGTTTGTCCCAGCGTGGCCGTGGCGTGGCCCCGGCGTCCGGCCGCGTTGCCTGCGGCCAGCACCACCGCCCGCCGCGCCGCCACGCGCTCGAGCTCGCGCTCCAGCAGCGAGCTGCCATCGTGCGGCCCGGCGTGCGTGCCCACGCTGAGGTTGACGACCATCGGGCGGTCGCCGGCCTGCTCCTCGAGCCAGGCCAGGGCGTCCACCAGGTAGGCCGTCAGCCATCCGCCCGAGAGGTCGTCGATGGCGTCCTGCGGCAACTGGACGAACAGGATGTCCGCGTCGTTGCCGGCGGCGGCCAGCGCGCTGACGGCCGTGCCGTGGCTGCCGGGCTGCAGCAGCTCCGGCATGCCGGCCAGGGCGTAGGCGAGTTCGTGGGCGCGCCAGTCGTCGCCCGAGACGCGACAGACCGTCTCCCCGGCGTGCGCCACGGCGGCCGCTGCCAGGGCGTCGAGCCGCTCGCGGGTCGCCACGCGTCCGTAACCGGCCCGGTCGTTGCGGACCCAGGGCGACGACGGCGGCCCCGCGCGGGCGCGGTCTGCGGAGCGACCCTGGTCCCACAGGGCGAGCACGCGGGTGCCCGGGCTGCTGCCGGAGGGGTCGCGCGACAGGGCGGGATGCAGGAAGGCACAGCCGAAGTCGACGATGCCGATGAGCGGCCGGTCGGCAGGGTCCCTGCGGCGCCGGATCTTCAACGCGCGCACCTCGGGCAGGTCGCGCACGCGGCGGCTGGGGCCGTGAGCCTGCGCACGGCGCAGGCGGTGCAGCAGCGCGGCCCGTTCGGCGGGCGACGCCCGCAGCAAACGCAGCATGAGATCCGGCCCGCTGCGGGTGACCGGCCCGGGGCCGCCGATGAAGCCCGGCACGATGCGGGCGATGCCAGGCAGGGCAGCCAAGTCGAGCAGCCGATCGAGCGGCACGAGCGCGGTGATGCAGGCCTCGCCCTGGCCGAGCAGCACGCCGGCATGCAGGGGCGCCACCGCGGCGCCATGCGCATGCAGTGAACGGGCGAGTCCGTTCGAGTCGCGCCCTTCGCGCAGCTCGATGGCAGCCCGCACACGCCGGCCTTGCCGGTAGGCGCCGTAGCCCGTGTGCGCCGCCCACCACGCCAGGGGGTCGAGTCCGCCCTTCAGGGCCCGGAGCCAGGCGTCTTGCTCGTCCATGTGCGCACTGCCTGCGGTCAGGCGGCGGGCCACTCGGCGCGCGCCTTCGCCCAGAGCCAGGCCAGGCCAAGGGCCTGCGGCGCCGCACCGGCAGGCCGGAGTGGCAACCGGTCGGGCACCGTCGCGAGATCGATGTCGGCGCCCGGGCTGTGGGCCAGGGTGGACAGGTCCGAGGCGGGGTCGAACGAACGGCTGCCCCATTCGGTGAACCCGGGGTCGGCCGTCGCGATCACGAAGCGCGCCAGGGTATCGCCCAGGATGCAGCCCGCCAGGCTGTCCACCGGGAAATGCACCCCCGCGACCTCGCGGTTGCGGGCGATGCGGGCGGCGTGGCGAAACAGCGATTGCCGGCCCGTGTCGGGCAGCCCGGCCAGCGTGGCCAGCACGCGGGCCGCCGCGAAGGCCTCGGTGGCGTGGCCGCTGGGCCAACTGTCGTGGCCCGGCGTGGGGATCAGCGGCTGGATCTGCGGGCTGTACTCCACCGGGCGCGGGCAGCCGGCGTGGTGCTTGAGGCGGTACACGAAGATCACCACCAGGTTGAGCACGGCATCGACGAACTCCATCGTGTGGCGATGGCGCCCCGGGCGGAGGTTCACGATCGAGGCCCACCACGCCACCGGGGGCACGACCTGGGCGAGGATTTCCGTCGCGCGCTCCGCCCGCTCGGCGGACGCGGCATGCACGGCATCGAGCTCGCGCCTGAACTGGTCGTAATCCGGCCGCGTGAGCGCCACCAAGGTGCGGCGGCCGTCGCGCAGCAAGATGCGGCCCTCTTCGGCTCGGCTGCCGTCGAAGCCGACCAGGTCGAGCAACTCGCTTAGGCAGACATGGGCCCGGGGCAGCGCGTCCTGCTCCCAGAACCGGTCTTCCGCCCGGGTGCCGACGCTGCCGTCGGCGGGCCTGCCCCGGCGCAGCTGCGCGGGGTCGAGGTCCTTGGCGACCACCGGGCGGCGCATGCCGTCGAGCTCCCAGTGTCCGAGGCCGACCTGCGACGCCAGCAAGGCGTCGGCCACCAGCGGCTCTTGCGAACTGCTGCCCCCACCCGCGTGCGAGGTGTGGCTCGTGTGGGACGTGTGGCTGGTGTGCGACGTGTGGCTGGTGTGCGAGGTGTGACTCGTGTGCGACGTCAGCAAAGGCATGGGTCTGTCCTCCTGTCGGCCTGGGTCGGCGTGGGGGCCTCGAAGTCAGTCGGGCGCACCGGCTTCGCGAAGCACCTCGGCGAAGCGCTGCAGCAGCGCCCCCTCGCCGCCGGGAAAGCGGGCCCGGTAGGCCTGCAGCCGGAAGCCCGGCTCCAGGCGCAGCATGTCGGCCATGGTGGCGCGTGCGCCATCTTCGTCGCCGCGCAGCCACTGGGCGATGGCCAGCGTGCGGTGGGTCGCGGTGTGCAGCCGATGCGCGCGCAGGGAGCGTCGCGCCAGCCGCTCAGCGTCGTCCAGCCGGCCGGCCACCAGCGCCGCGAACCCCGCCAGCGTGTCGAAGTAGTAGCGCAAGGGGTCGACGGGCGACAAGGCCAGGCTGCGGCTCGCCGCCTCCCAGGCCGCGGCGCCCTGGTCTCGCCAGCCGCGCAGCGTGCCCAGGTAGAGCCACGCCAGGGGCTCGTTGGGATTGACCTCCAGAGCGCGGCGGTACGACGCCTCGGCGCCATCGAGGTCCTTCAGGAGGAAGCCGTGCACCAGGCCCTTCATGGTCAGCGCCAGTGCGCTGGAGGCGTCGACGTCGAGTGCCCGGTTGGCGGTGTCGAGTGCGCGGCGGGCATCGCCCTGGGGATCGGACGACAGGCCTTGCACCGCGCGCATGGCGTGCCACTGGCCCAGCAGCGCATGCGGCTGCGGCCGCCGCGGGTGGCGCTGCGCGAGGTGCTCGAGCAGGTGCTGAGCGCGCTCGAAATCGTGCCGTGACGACCGGTGAATCAGGCCCAACCCGGCCAGCAGCAGGCTGTGGCTGCGCAGGTTGGGCAACGGCAGCGTGCTGGAACGGATGAGTTCCTGCTGCAGGATCGCATCGCTGATGGCGGCCACCACGCCCGGCACGATGCCGTCGTCGCCCTGCAGCAGCTGCGGCAGATCGGCCTCGAAGGCATCGGACCAGACGACGCTCTGGTCGGCCGTGCGCGAGAGTTCAGTGCGGGCGCGCACGCGATCGCCCCGCCGCCAGACGGTGCCCGACAACACGTAGGCCGCCCCGAGCATCGTCCCGATCTCCGCCAGCCCCAAGCCGCGGCGGGCTGCCACGTTGCAGGACAAGCGCGCGATCACGTGCAGATGCGCACTGCGGGCGAGGCCGCCCCGGATCTCGTCGCCGATCAGATCCCCGATCGCGGCGAGGCCTTGACCGGACTCCAGCGGCGCCAGGGGCAACACAGCGATGCCGGCGCGCAGCGGGTCGGCGCCGCCCACGGCCGGCTCGGTGGCCACGGGGTGTGCCGTCGTGCCGCCCTGCCCGGGCGGTGCCAGCCGATACGCGCGCACGGGCGCCGCCAGGTGCTTCAGGTAACAGTCGCCCAGGTCCTCGGGGTCGGCGTCGTGTCCCGGCATCAGGCGGTCGCGCACCTCGACCGAGGCCACGATCTCGCCCGGCGCCGCCAGGGTGGCCAGCCGGGCCGCGAGGTTGACCGCGCGACCCTGGATGTCGTGCCCGGTCTGCCACACGTCGCCGTGCGCCGCGGCCACGCGCAGGGCGATGCGCCGGTCGGCCTCGACGGCGACATCGAACGACGCGGCGCAGCGCTGCATCGCGAAGGCCGCGCGCACGGCGGCCCCGGCGTCGTCGAAGTCGGCAAGCAAGCCGTCGCCGGTGCTCTTCACGACACGCCCGCCGTGCTCGGGAACCACCCGCGCGCGGAAGGCGGCGAACAGCCGCTCGCAGCGGTCGACGGTGCCTGCCTCATCCTGTTCCATCAGCCTGACGAATTCCACGATGTCGACCACCAGCACCGTGCGGCCCGCAAGCCGGAGGGACGGCAGGGTGGCGGGAGAGTCGCCGGACGTCATCGTCAAGTCGACGGATGACGGCACGGGCGATGCCTCACCACTTGGCCGGCAGCTCGCGCGGCAGTTGCCAGCCGCCGCGCCGCTCGACGACCAGCCAGCCGCCTCGCTCCAGGTCCTTCAGGACCCGGCTCACCATCGAGCGCGTGCAGCCGAGCGACGCCGCCAGCGTGGCGTGCGACGGCGCGGGCGCGATGACGCGGCCACCGCCGGGTGCGGGCTGGGCCAGCTCGTCGAGCCGCCGCTTCAGGCGGCCGTAGACGTCGTTGAGCGCGATCTCGCGCAGTCCGACGGTCGCCGCGCGGGCACGGCGGATCACCTTGGCCAGCAACTCGAAGGCGAACGCGGGCTCGTCGGCCAGGTGAGCCTGCAGCGTGGCCCGCGTCACCATGGCCAGGCGGCAGGACGTCAGCGTGGCCACGTTGGCGGCGCGCAGGCCGCCGTCGAGGCTCATTTCGCCGACGTAGTCGCCGGGGCCGTACTCGGCGTATCGCACCTCGCGGCGGTCGGCGTCTTCGCTGAAGGCGCGCAGCCGGCCTTCCAGCACGATGTACAGCGTGTCGCCGGGCTCGCCCTCGGTGATGAACTGGGTGCCGCTGCGCAGGACCCTGACGACGCCGCGCGCGGCCAGGCGCTGCAGCGATGGCGACCAGTTCGTGATCGGCGCGGCGGTGGCGGTGGGAGGGGGTTCGGGCATGGGGCATGAGCGGGCCCGGGCACCCGCGCCCGGCCAACGCTCACGCCACGGATGTTACCGAGCGCCCGGCACCCCGATGGAGCTATCGCCTCAGCCGCCGCGCAGCGCCCCTACCAGGGGCGGCAGCACCGCCACCTGCCGCACCAGCTCGCTGATGCTGCCGGCGCCGGCCTTGGCGCGGATGCTGCCGATCTGCGTGCGCACCGTGCTCACGGCCACGTTCTGCTGCCGCGCGATGGCCGTGGGGCGCACGCCGGCACACAACAGCTCGAGCACGCGGGTCTCCGCCGGCGTGAGCTGCAGGCTGCGCGCGAAGCCGTGCACCGACAGCTGCTCGCACACCTGGCGCTTGCCCAGCACCAGCAGCGTCAGCGGCCCCTGCCCCCCGGCGCGCTCGGACGCGTTCTCGGGCAGCGGCACCACCGAGACACCCACGCGGTGCACGCCCGTTCCCAGCGTCACCAGCCGGCGCAGCCCGCGCTGCGCCGCCGCCAGCGCGTCCTGCAGCGGCAGCACGTCGTGCGGGCGCAGCGCACGCAGGCTGCTGCCGAGCAGCTGCAGCGGGTGGTCGCCGTCGAGCTCGAGGCGGGCAGCGTGATTGCTGTAGAGCACCTGCGCGCCGGCGCCCACGAGCAGCATGCCGTAGTCGATCTCGTCGAGCATGCGCGTCAGGCACTGGGTCAGCTGGGCCGGATGGGCATCGGCTCGCACGGGGATCCGGCGAACGGGCGCGGCGAACACAGGGGGTGCGTCGGGGGCGCAGTCGATGAGGGTGTCCAGCATGGCTTCTCCTGGGGCGGCCTCGTAGGGCCTGGTGTGGGCGCACGACCGTGCGTCATCCTCCCGATGGTGGTCGGTGCACCCCGACACAGGGGGTGAATCGCCGCGGGCCCCGTGGTGAGAAATCACCACGCCATGCGCTGGCTATGATGGCTCGCGTGAGCCTGCCCCGCCCGCCCGTGCCTGGCGCCGCCCGATGATCCGCGTCGAGGACATTGCCGCCCACCCCGACTACCGCCACCTCGGCACCCTGGTAGGCGTGGCGCACGACCTGCGCTACGCCGGCGCCAACAACTTCGCCGGCCGCAACCTCTACGGGCGCCTCGACTGCGCCTGGCTGCGCCGCGAGGCCGCCGCGGGCCTGGAGGCCGCCGCGCGATGGCTGGCGCAGGCGCGCCCGGGCTGGCGGCTGCTGGTGCTGGACGCGCTGCGCCCGCAGCGCGTGCAGGAGTCGATCTGGCTCGACGTGGCCGGCACCCCGGCGCAGGAGTACTTCGCCAACCCCGAGCGCGGCAGCATCCACAGCTACGGCATGGCCGTCGACGTGACGCTGCTGGGCCCCGACGGCCGCGAGGCCGACATGGGCAGCGGCTTCGACGAGATGAGCCGCCGCTCGCACCCGGCGCTGCACGCCGAGCTGCTGGCCGCCGGCGTGCTGACCCCGGCGCAGGTGGCCGACCGCGACACACTGGCCGCCGCGCTGCGCGCCGGGGGCTTCGCCGGCATCGCCAACGAGTGGTGGCACTTCGACCACGGCGACCGCGAGCGCGTGCGCCGCGAGTTGCCGCGCATCCTGTAGGGGGCGCGGCGGCGGCGCGCCTCAGTGGCGCGGCGCGAGCAGGTCCTGCGTCTGCGGGTGGCGGCGAATGTAGGCCGCAACGTAGCTGCACGTGGGCCGAACCACCAGGCCCTCGGCGCGCGCCCAGGCCAGGGTGGCGTGCACCAGGGCCGCGGCCACGCCGCGGCCCTGCAGCGCGGCGGGCACCTCGGTGTGGTGCAGCACCAGCGTGTCGCCCTGGCGGCGGTAGGCGCACAGCGCCGTCGCGTCGCCCACCTTGGCCACGAAGGCCTGGCGCGCCGGGTCGTGGTGGATGTCGGGCTCCATGGCGGCCCCAATTGTGGGGTGTAGCCCCGGCTGTGCGCGTCGGGCCACTGGCCTTACAGTGCGACGGCGCGCCTGCCGCGAGCGGGCGCGAACCTGGAGTAACGGGCATGAGACCCTGGTTCCTGGAGACCGTGGCCGCCGACGGCTCGCGCGTCAACCACGCCATCACGAAGCTGCCGTTCCGCATCGGCCGCGACGCGCACTGCGACCTCGTCATCGAGGCCCGCGGGCTGTCGCGCCAGCACGCGGAATTCACCCAGGAGGCCGGCGAGCAGCTGCTGCTGTCGGATCTGGGCAGCACCAACGGCACCTGGGTCCACCGCGAGCGCATCGCCGCGCCGCGCTGGGTGGGCGAGCGCACCATCCTGCACTTCGGCAACGCCGAGTTCCGCCTGGGCCTGGAGACCCAGACCATGCTGGCCTCGCGCGAGGCCGGGGAAGACGGCTCCCGCACCATGCTCGTGCCCACCGGCGGTCGGCTGCTGTCGGAAAAGTTCGTCGAGGGCCAGGAGGCCTTCGAGGACTTCCTCGCCCGCGGCGAGGGACTGGGCTGCGCCGTGCAGCCCATCGTGCGCGCCGACGGCGGCGCGGTGTTTGCCTACGAGCTGCTGGGCCGCTGCGAGCACCCGCGGCTGAGGCAGCCGCCCGGGCGGCTGTTCGACATCGCCGGCAAGCTGGGCCGCCGCGGCGAGCTGAGCACGCTGTTCCGCAACCACGGCGTGCGTGCCGTGGCCGGGCGGCTGGGCGGCGCCCGGCTCTTCGTCAACACCGACGGCGACGAGACCGAGCACGAGGCCTTCTTCGAGAGCCTGCAGGCCCTGCGCGCGCTGCCCGGCGCACCCGAGCTGGTGATCGAGATCCACGAGTCCGCGCGCTCGCTCGAGAAGCTGCGGCCGCTGGCGCAGCGCCTGGGCGCCATGGGCATCGCCTTCGCGATCGACGACTTCGGCCACGACGAGGGCGTGGACCACCTCAGCATCCTGGGCGAGGTGCCGCCGCAGTACGTGAAGTTCGACATGGGCCTGGTCCGCGGCATCGACCAGGCTGCCGAGCCCAGGCGGCGCCTCGTGCGCAGCCTGGTGCGGCTGGTGCGCGACCTCGACGCCGTGGCGCTGGCCGAGGGCGTGGAGACCGAGGCCGAGGCCGCGGCGTGCCGCGACATGGGCTTCGAGCTGCTCCAGGGCTACCTGACAGGCCGGCCGGTGCCGGCCTCGGCGCTGCCGCCCGCCGCGCCGGCCTGATCAGCCGCCGCGCCCGCGCCCCCAGCGCAGCAGCGCCGCCTGCAGGCGCTCGGCGTCGATGGGCTTGGTGAGGAAGTCGTCCATGCCCGAGGCCAGGGCCTGCTCGCGCTCGCTCACCAGCGCCGCCGCCGTGAGGGCGATCACCGGCACCTGCCGGCCCGCGGGCAGGCGGCGCAGCGCGAGCGTGGCCTCGTGGCCGCTCATGCCGGGCATCTGCACGTCCATCAGCACCACGTCGAAGGGCTGCGGCGCGGCTTCGATCGCGGCCAGCGCCTCGGGGCCGTCGCCGGCCTGCGTGACGCGCACGCCCCAGCGCTCCAGCGTGGCCGCGGCGACCAGCATGTTCACGGCGTTGTCCTCCACCAGCAGCACGTGCAGCCCGGCCAGCGCCGCCGCGGCGTCGGCCCCGGCCACGGGTGGCGGCAGGGGCGTGGGCACCTCGCTGGGCGCCAGCGGCAGGTCGGCCCAGAAGCGGCTGCCCAGGCCCGGCTGGCTGGACACGCCCACCTGCCCGCCCATCAGCGCCGCCAGCTCGCGGCAGATCGACAGGCCAAGGCCCGTTCCCCCGAAGCGCCGCGTGGTGCTCTGGTCGGCCTGGGTGAACGGCTTGAACAGCTCGGGCACCACGTCCGGCGCAATGCCCGGGCCGGTGTCCTCGCACTCCACCCGCACCAGGCCCGCCTCGCCCGGCAGCCGCCGCGCCGACAGGCGCACGAAGCCGCGCTCGGTGAACTTGATGGCGTTGGCCACGTAGTTGGTGAGGATCTGGCGCACGCGCAGCGCGTCGCCGTGCACGCCGGGGCCCAGTGTCGGCTCGATGTCCAGGTGCAGCTGCAGGCCGCGGGCCTCGGCCAGCGTGCTGTAGGTGCGCGCCAGCGACTTCAGCAGCGCGACGACGTCGAAGGGAGCGGCCTCGACGTACAGGTGGCCCGCCTCGATCTTCGACAGGTCGAGGATGTCGGAGATGATGGCCGCCAGCGACTGGGCACTGTCCTCGAGCTGCGCCAGGTACTGCTGGCGCTGCGCCTCGGGCACGCCGGCATCGCGCGCCAGCCGCGCCAGGCCCAGCAGGCCATTGAGCGGCGTGCGCAACTCGTGGCTGGTGTTGGCCAGGAAGGCGCTCTTGGCGCGGTTGGCGGCCTCGGCGTCGTCGCGCGCACGCGCCAGCGCCTCCTCGAACTGGCGGCGCTCGGTGACGTCCTCGACGATCCACACCGTGCCGCCGGCCGCGGGCCGCTGGGCGTCGACGACACCGGCGCGCAGCCGCGCCAGGAAGCGGCTGCCGTCGCGGCGCTGCACCTCGCGCTCGACCTCGACGGTCTCGCCGCGCGCCAGCGCCGGGCCGATCAGGCGGCCGACCTCGGCGTAGTCGGCCTCGCTCTTCCAGACCACGGCGCCGCTCTGGCCAAGCAGGCTGCCGCCACTCCAGCCGATCATGCGCTCGAACTCGGCGTTGGCGATCACGAAGCGCCGGTCGCGCGTGACGGCGATGCCGATGCCGACGTTGTCGAGGATGGCCGCGCGCTCCGGGCGCTCGCGCTCGCCCTCGCTGACGTCGCGGCCGTTGATGACCAGCATGTCGCGGCCCTCGAGCGTGAAGCGCGCGGCCGAGATCATCAGCGTCGCGACGCGGCCGTCGCGTCGCCGGAACGGGATCGGCAGGTCCGCGACCGCGCCCTCGCGCTGCAGCCGCTGCACGAACTGCTCGCGCGCGGCCTCGCTGCCCCAGATGCCCAGCTCCAGCGAGGTGCGGCCCACGGCCTCGGGCTGCGTCCAGCCGCTGAAACGCTCGAAGGCCGGGTTCACCATGTCGTAGCGCCCGGTGGCCATGTCGGTGAGGGTGATGAGGTCGGGGCTGGTGTCCACGAGGTGCGCCAGCGCGGCCTCGGACTTGCGCAGCGCCTGCTCGGCGCGGTGACGCTCGGTGACGTCGACGAACATCGACAGCACGGCCGACTCGCCCTGCAGGTCCACGCGCACTGCGGTGGCGCCGATGATCACGGGGCGGCCCGCGACCTGCAGCGTCAGCTCGGCCAGCGGCAGCCGCGCGCCGGCCGGCTGCTGGTGCAGCACGCGCAGGCGCTCGCGCACCCGCTCGCGCTCGGCGGCATCGGCGAAGAACGACAGCAGCGCCTGGCCCCGCAGGGTGTCGATCCCGTCGTGGCCCAGCAGCCGCGCCGCCGCGGGGTTGGCGTCGACGATGCGGCCGTCCACGTGCACCAGCAGCGGCAGCGGGGCGTGGCGGAACAGCGCCTCGAAACGCGTGCGCGAGTCGGCCAGCGCGGAGCGCGTGGCCTCCAGCGCCGTGACGTCGCGCGCCACGCCCCAGTAGCCGCGGAAGCGCTCGCCGGGGCCCAGGCGGGGCTCGCCGCTGAGCAGGTACGAGCGCTGCACGCCGTCGCTGTGGCGCCAGACCAGGGGCAGGTCGCGGAAGGCGCGGCGCGCGGCGATGTCGGCCTCGAGCCGCTGGTGCACGGCAGGGGCCAGCGCCAGACCGGGCAGGGTGTCGAAGCGGCGGCCTGCGGCCCGCGCCGCGCCCAGCGCGCGCCAGTCCTGGTCGTGGCGGCCCACGGTGACGATGCACAGGTCTTCGTCGACCTCCCAGTACACGTCGGCGGCGAGGCCGAGCAGCCGTCGGAAGCGCTGCTCGCGCCGCTCGGCGCTGTGCACCGCCTCGCGGATGCGGGCGTGCAGCGCGCCGCCCGCGGCCACCGCCACCGTCAGCGCCACGCCCATGGCCGCGGCCAGCGACGCCCACGGCACGACCGGCGGCACGAGATCGGCCAGCACCTGGGCCAGGCCGATGGCGGCCAGCGCCAGCAGCGCCATGCCGCCGCCTGCGCGCGCGCCCAGCAGCGCCGCGATCGCGAACACCAGCACCGGCACCAGGATCATCGACGGCGCCGCCAGGCCGTAGCCGCGCAGCGCGGCGCCGAACGCCGCGATGACGATGGCCACGGCCACCAACAGCAGCAGCGCCCGCACGCTCCAGCGCTCGCGCCAGGCGGGCGGAGCCCAGCGCAGCGACAGGCCACCCAGGCCCACGAGCCCGTACGCTGCCGCGATCGGCAGTGCCATTGGCTGACGCGCGTGCTCGGTCGCGATGAGGACGCCACCCACGAGCATCGCGACCGACCCCAGCAGCAGGTACAGCCGCAGCAAGGCGGCCGACACCACCGGGTCGGCCGCCTCGGGCGCCGGCCCGCGCAGCGGCACCGGGATCGTGCGGTCCAGGTCCGGCGGCGGGGGCACCGCGGCCATGCGCGTCAGGCCCGCGCCGTCGGCAGCGACTGCTGCAGCTGCTCGCGCAGCGCCAGGGCGGCAGCACGGGCGGCGTTGGCGAAGGCCGCCATCTCGGGGGCGTCGCCCCCGGCGAAGAGCACGGCGCGCGAGGCGTTGACGACGATGGGCCCGTCGGCTCGCCAGCCGGCATGCACAGTGGCGGCGGCGTCGCCGCCCTGCGCGCCCACGCCGGGGATCAGCAGCGGCAGCGTGGGGGCCAGTGCGCGCACGCGCGCGATCTCGTCGGGGTAGGTCGCGCCCACCACCAGGCCCAGCTCGCTGCCGCCCAGCCGCTGCGGCCACTCGGTGGCGGCCAGGCGGGCCACGCGCTCGAACAGCGGCTCGCCGCCTTCCAGGCGCTGGGCCTGCAGGTCGGAGCCGCCGGGGTTGCTGGTGCGGCACAGCAGGATCAGCCCCTTGCCGGCATAGGCCCCGCCCTCGGCCAGTGCCGAGTAGGGCTCCAGGCTGTCCAGGCCCATGAAGGGCGACAGCGTCAGCGCGTCGGCGCGGTAGCGCCGGAAGGCCTCGCGGGCGTACATGGCGGCGGTGCTGCCGATGTCGCCGCGCTTGGCGTCCAGGATCACGGGCACGCCGGGGGCGCGCTGGTGGATGTGCTGGACCAGCCGCTCCAGCGCCTCCTCGGCCCGCGCGGCGGCAAAGTGGGCGATCTGCGGCTTGAAGGCGCAGACCAGGTCGGCGGTCGCGTCGACGATGGCGGCGCAGAAGTCGAGGATGCGCCGCTCGTCGCCGCGCCAGGACAGCGGGAACTTCGCGGGCTCGGGGTCGAGGCCCACGCACAGCATCGACTCGTGGCGCGCGGTGGCGGCGGCCAGTGCGGCGCGGAAGCTCATCGTGCGGGGCCCGCGCCCTGTCGCTGTCCGCCCAGGCGCGCCGCCAGCTCGGCCGCCTTGCCGGTGTACGAGGCCGGCGTCATCGCCAGCAGCCGGGCGCGGTCGTCTTCGGGAATGGCCAGCGCCTCGATGAAGCCCCGCATCAGCTCGCGCGTGATGGGCTTGCCCTGCGTGAAGTCCTTCAGCTGCTGGTAGGGATCGGGCAGGCCGTGGCGGCGCATCACCGTCTGCACAGGCTCGGCCAGCACCTCCCAGGCGGCGTCGAGGTCGGCGGCCAGCGCGGCCTCGTTGACCTCGAGCTTGTCGAGGCCGCGCGCCAGGCTGTCCAGCGCCAGCACGCCGTAGCCCAGCGCCACCCCCATGTTGCGCAGCACCGTGCTGTCGGTGAGGTCGCGCTGCCAGCGGCTGGTGGGCAGCTTGCCGCTCATGTGCACGAGCAGTGCGTTGGCCAGGCCGAAGTTGCCCTCGGCGTTCTCGAAGTCGATCGGGTTGACCTTGTGCGGCATCGTCGAGCTGCCGACCTCGCCCTTCTTCACGCGCTGCCTGAAGTAGCCCAGGCTGACGTAGCCCCAGACGTCGCGCGCCCAGTCGATGCCGATGGTGTTGGCGTGCGCCACGGCGTCGAACAGCTCGGCGATGCCGTCGTGCGGCTCGATCTGGATGGTGTAGGGGTTGAAGACCAGGCCCAGGCGCTCCTCCACCACCTGGCGCGCGAAGGCCTCCCAGTCGATGGCCGGGTAGGCCGCGAGGTGGGCGTTGTAGTTGCCCACCGCGCCATTCATCTTGGCCGGCAGCGCCACCGCGGCGATGCGCGCGCGGGCGCGCTGCAGCCGGTGCGCGACGTTGGCGACCTCCTTGCCCAGCGTGGTGGGGCTGGCGGTCTGGCCGTGGGTGCGGCTGAGCATGGGCACCGCCGCGAAGGCCTCGGCCATGCGCACGAGCCGCTCGATCACGCCGTCGAGCGCAGGCAGCAGCACCTCGCGCCGCGCTGCGCCCAGCATCAGCGCGTGGCTGGTGTTGTTGATGTCCTCGCTGGTGCAGGCGAAGTGCACGAACTCGGCCGCGCGCTCGAGCTCCGGCTGGCCAGCGAAGCCTTCGCGGATGAAGTACTCCACGGCCTTGACGTCGTGGTTGGTGGTGCGCTCGATGGCCTTGATGCGCTCAGCGTCGGCCGCCGAGAAGCCGGCCACGCGCGCGCGCAGCGCGGTGCGCGCGGGCCCGGACAGCGGCGCGAACTCCGGCAAGCCCAGCTCCGACAGCGCGATGAACCACTCCACCTCCACCTGCACGCGGCAGCGCATCAGGCCGTACTCCGACAGCAGCGGGCGCAGCGCACCGAGCTTGCCCGCGTAGCGCCCGTCAAGGGGGGACAGCGCCGTCAGCGGCGTCGGCAGGTCGTGGGCAGCGGGCGCGTTCATCGGGGCCGGATTCTAGGAGCCGGGGCCGGCGCGAACCGGGTTGTCGCCCCAGGGCTTGCTACAGTGTTCCTGCGGCTGCCGAAGGCCCGCGGCCGTCACGACGGGCCTGCGGCCGCACCGAGGGAGGCCCGCTTGAACGACACCACGCCCGCCGCCACCGCGGCCGACCCCTGGGCCACGCCCAGCCCCGCGCCTGCCGTGCACGAGCTGCCGCTGCGGTTCGTGGGCTCGGGCAGCGAGTACTTCCGCATCTGGATCGTCAACCTGCTGCTCACGCTGGTGACGCTGGGGCTGTACTACCCCTTCGCCAAGGTGCGGCGGCTGCGCTACTTCCACGGCGCCACCGAGGTCGGCGGCGCGCCGCTGAGCTTCCACGCCGACCCCTGGAAGATGTTCCGCGGCTACGTGCTGGTGGCGCTGATGCTGGCGGCCTACACCGGCGCGGGGCAGTTCTCGGCCACGGCCGGCGCCATCGCCTTCCTGATCGTGGCGGCGCTGTGGCCGGCGCTGTGGCACTCGTCGATGCGCTTCCGGCTGGCCAACACGGGCTGGCGCGGCCTGCGCTTCCGCTACACCGGCACCCGCGCCAGCGCCTATGCGGTGATGGCCGTGCCGCTGGGCGTGGCGATGCTGTTCGTGCTGGGGGCGCTGCTGACGCAGCGCGAGGCGCCGCCGGTGCCGCCGTCCGGCGAGGAGGTTCCGCCCTCGGTCAGCGAGCTGTTCGCGGCGGTGGCGCCCGGCGTGGTGATGCTGGCGCTGCTGCCGCTGTTCTTCTGGCTGCTCAAGCGGCTGCAGCACTCGAACTACGCGCTGGGTCCCGAGCGCACGGGCTTCACGGCCCCGCTGGGCCCGTTCTACGGGCTGGCCTTCACGGCAGGCCTCGTCGGGATCGTGGTGGCGTTCGCCATCGGCATCGTGTCCGCGATCGTGGTTGCGGCACTGCGTTCGCTCGGAATCGACGGGGTCTTCTGGCTCTCGGTGGTCGCCATGGTGCTCGGCTACCTGGTGGTGTTCGCGCTGGTCGGCGGTTACTGGACGGCGCGGCTGCAGAACCTGGCCTGGGGCCGCACCGCCAGCGCGCGGCTGCGCTTCAAGAGCAGCCTGCGCGCGCGCTCGCTGGCCGGGCTGTGGTTCAGGAACACGCTGCTGGTGCTGCTGACGCTGGGGCTGTACTTCCCGTTCGCGCAGGTGGCCAGCGCACGCTTGCGGCTGGAGGCGATCACGGTGGTGTCGGAGGTCGACCCCGACGAGTTCGCCGCCACCGCCGCGCAAGCCGACGAGGCCGCGGCCGGCGACGCCGCGGGCGACCTGCTCGGCCTCGACATCGGGCTCTGAACGCGCCGGATCCGCTGCGATGGGCGAACCCATCACCGCCACCTGGTACGACGGCCGCTCGGCGCGCGGCCGCCCCGTGCAGGCCACGGTGGAGGACGGCACGCTGTGGCTGTGCGACGACGAGGGGCAGCGCCACGGCCTGGCCCTGGGCCGGGTGCAGTGGCCCGAGCGCACGCGCCACGGCCAGCGCGTGGCACAGCTGCAGGACGGCGGCGCGCTGGCCTTCGCCGACGTCGCGGCCTTCGACGCCTGGTGGCGCGCCCAGGGACTGCGCGAGAGCTGGGTGGTGCGCGCGCAGCAGCACTGGCGCGCCACGCTGGCCGCGCTGGCCGGGCTGCTGCTGGTGGGCGCGGCGGGCTACGTGTGGGGCGTGCCCTGGGTCGCGGCGGGCGTGGTGGCGGCGACGCCGGCCACCGTGGAGGCCGCCATCGGCGACACGGCGCTCGAGCAACTCCGGGCGGGCCTGTTCCAGCCCACGCGGACGCCCCCGGAGGTGCAGGCGCGCTGGCGCAGCCAGCTCGAGGCGGCGCTGCAGCAGGCCTACCCCGAGGGGCCGGCGCCGTGGCAGCTGCACTTCGCCGGCGGCGGCCGGCTGGGGGCCAACGCGGTGGCGCTGCCCGGCGGCCACATCGTCATCACCGACGAGTTGCTGGCGCTGCTGCAGGGCGCCGACGACGCCGTGCTGGGCGTGCTGGCGCACGAGCACGGCCACGTGCGGCGCCGCCACGGCCTGCACGCCGTGGTGCGCTTCGGCATCGTCTCGGCGGCCGCCTCGGTGGCCCTGGGCGACTTCAGCGCCATCGTGGCCGGCGTGCCGGCGCTGCTGGCGCACCTGGGCTATTCGCGCGACGCCGAGCGCGAGGCCGACGCCGATGCGGCCCACGTGCTGCGCGCCGCCGGGCGCGACCCGGCGGCCATGGTGCTGCTGTTCGAGCGGCTCGCGGCCCGCAGCCGGAGCGAGGGCACCGACCGCGGTGGACTGCCCATCGCCTTCGCGTCGCACCCGGCCGACGAGGAGCGCATGCGCTTCTTCCGCGAGGCGGCGCGGTCGCGGCGTTGAGTGGGCGGCAGGCGCATCAAACGCTGGGTGAAGAACGGACAGAGGCTCGGGTGAGCGTGCGGCCGGCGCACAATGCCGGGTGACCGAAGCCCTGCTCTTTGCCGCCGTGGCCGTGGCCACCCACGAAGGCCAGCGCCTGCTCACGCGGGCGAGCGGGTTCTTCTTCGCGCGCGAGGGGCGGCTGTGGCTCGTGACCTGCCGCCACGTCCTCATCGACGAGCCTGCGGGCCACCACCCCGACCGCCTGGAGCTCGAACTGCACGTCGACGCGCGCAACCTCACGCGCTCGCTGCGCTGGTCGATGCCGCTGTACCGCGACGGCCGCGCGCTGTGGCGGCAGGCGCGCGATTCGGGCGGCGAGATCGACGTCGCGGTGCTGGAGGTCGATGCCGCAGCGTGGCCGCCGGGCGTGCAGGTGAAGGCCTTCGCGCCCGCGCACCTGATGGTGGCCGAGGACGAGGTGCCGCTGGGCAGGGCGCTGCTCGTGGTGGGCTTCCCGCTCGGCTTCCACGACACGCTGCACCACCTGCCGGTGGTGCGCCAGGCGGCCGTGGCGTCGGCCTTCGGCGTGCGCTTCCAGGGCCAGGGCTACTTCCTGAGCGACGCGCGCACGCACCGTGGCACCAGCGGCGCGGCCGTGGTCATGCGCAGCGACGACGCCGCGTTGGCCGGCACCGGCCTGCCCTGGAAGCTGCTGGGCGTGCACGCCGGCCGCCTGGACATGCTGCCGCGCAACGACCAGGAAGACGAGGTGCTGGGCCTGAACTGCACCTGGTACGCCGACGTGCTGATGACGCTGACGGCACCGCGGCCGGCCGCGGCAGCGCCGATCGCGGATCGGGTCGCGCCGGTGGCCGGCGCGGCCGCTGCGGGCGGGCCCGGGGCGCCGGACGCCACGGCCGTCCGCCCGCCGGCGGCGGGGCC
>CAIKLM010000164.1 GCA_903828235.1 uncultured beta proteobacterium
CCCGGCCGCGGCGCCGCAGCCGCTGCGCCGCCGCCGTGCTCGGTGCCGCGCGCAGCGGGGCCTGCCGTACTGCGCAGGGGCACCAGCGTCTCGTCGTAGGCCGCGCGCCGGGCCGGGTCGGACAGCACCTCGTAGGCCGCGGTGATGGCGGCGGCGCGCCGGGCGGCGTCCGCATCGCCCGGGCGGCGGTCGGGGTGGAAGCGCTGGATCAGGCTGCGGTATGCGGCCCGCACCACCTCGGGACTGGCCCTGCTGCTGACTTCCAGCGTGTCGTAGTGCGTCATGGCCGCCGCGAGCTCGCCGCTCACGGCAGCCGCTCGAAGCTCGTCAGCGAGCCGTCGCGCTCGCGCAGCTCGAAGCGGCGCTCGCCTGCCGAGACGACGGCGTTCGACTCATGCTGGAGTCGACCGTCGGCCGCGCGGTGCGTCCAGACGATGTGCCGATCCTCGAGCCGCCACACCCCGTACTGCAGCACGGGGCCGTCGCCGGCACGGATCTCCCACTCGCCGCTGGCCCGCAGGTGCAGCGGCGTGGCCAGACGCGAGGACTTCCAGACCCCCGTGAACTGCGCGGGCTGCAGGGCCGGCTCACAGGCGGCCAGCACCAGGCAGGCCAGGCCTGCGACGGCCCAGCCAGCGCGGGCGGTCGCCCGTGCGGCGGCGGTGCAAGCGCCGTTTGCGTGCATGGACCGGGGGCTGTTCAGAGCTCGTCGATGCGCTGGCGTAGCTGCTTGATCCGCAGCTCCAGCCGCTTGCGCTCGGCTTCGCCGCTGGCGACCTGCAGCTCCAGCTTCAGCTGCTCTTCCTCGAACTTCAGCTCGCGCACGCGCGCGGCGTGCCGGCGCGCCTCCTCGTCGGCGCGCTGCATGTCCTGCGACACGCGCTCGCCGATGCGGCGCGACTCCTCTTCCCAGCGGCGCTGCTCATCGGCCTTGCGCCGCTGCTCCTGCTCGGCCTGCCGCGTCTCGTTCTCGCGGCGCCGCCGCTCGGCCTCCATCAGCTCGAGCTCGGCCATGTTGGCCGGCCGCACGCCGTAGGTCTGGAAATAGTCCTGCAGGGCCACCTGCTCGGCGGCTCGCTTCTCGGCGACCGCGCGCTGCTCCGCCGAACCGGCCAGCGTGCAGCGCGTGAAGCCGAAGGCCGCGATGCCGATGACCACGAGCAGGCCGATCGCCCGCACGACTGTGCTGGCGCCGGCCAGCAGGCCCGCCGCGCTTCGGCCCATCGTGCCCTGGAGCTCGGCGCGCGCCAGCATCGCGTCGGCCCTGAGCGACAGGGCGTCGGCGCGCAGGCCCAGTGCCTCGGCGCGCACCTGCTCGCGCGGGTCCGGAGCAGGCGTGATGGCGGCGGCGCGCGCCTCGCGCTCGGCGGACCGCAGCTTGGCGTCATAGTCGGCCCGCAGGGCCGCATTGCCCAGCGTGCTGAACGCCACCCGCAACACCTGGGCACGCTCCGCGAACTCCTGCGGCGTCAAGTTGGCCCGCTGCGCCTCCAGCGCCTCCATCTCGCGCCGATATGCAGCCTGCACGTCGGCCGCCGAGGCCCACGGCGCCACGCGCAGCAGCTCATACAGCGTCGACTTGGATTGCATATCGTGTTCTTGCGTACCGCCCCGTCGCCATCGATGCTAGCCGCGGGTCCACCCGCGCGGACCGGTGCGGCCCCCCGGGTCGCGGGGGCGCGTGAACAGCTTCTCGCCGGCCGGCCCCGAGCCAAGAGCTGCGCCAGCCGCCTGCCCGCGCCGCGCCGCGATCCGAACGCGCTGAACCGCCCTTCGTACGGCCGGGCCGGCCATCCGCCGCGGCGACGTGCGGCGGCGGCGGGGCCGGCTCCTACACTGGCCCGATGAGTTCCAAGCCCATCGACTGGAGCCAGTTCTGGTATCCCGGCCGTCGCCAGCCCTTCACGGCCGACGAGATGGCCCGTGCCGGGGCTGACGCGCCCAGCCGCACGCAGCTGGCACTGCTGCTGGGCAACCTGCTGTTGCTGTTGGCGGTTGGGGCCCAGGTAGCGCCGAGCGACCAGCGCCTGTCGGCGGTGGCGATGATCCTGACCCTGGCGGCCCTGGGCGCGGCGCTGGGCTGGTGGCTGTGGTGGCGGCCGTGGCGCCAGCCGCTGATGCTGGTGCAGATCGGCATGGGCCTGGTGGCGGGCCTGGCGGCAGCTGCGCTGAGCGAGCTGGTGCCCAACCGCGAGAGCCGCATGGTGCTGGGCATGCTCCTGGTGGGCAGCGCGGTTGCACTGTCGCTGCTGCTGTGGTTCCTGGTCGTGTGGCGCGCGCATCAGATCGAGGCCCGGCTCGCCGAGATGGCCGAGCGTGCGCAGGCCATCGAGATGGCGCGCCGCCTGGCCGCGGCGCAGCTGGAGCCGCACTTCCTGTTCAACACGCTGTCGTCGCTGCAGCACTGGGTGGACACGCGCGACGAGCGCGCCAGCCCGCTGCTGACCGCGCTGACCGGCTACCTGCGCGCGACGCTGCCGATGTTCAAGCAGCCCACGCTGCCCCTGGCCGACGAGTGCCTGGCGGTGGAGCGCTACCTGCAGGTGATGCAGGCGCGGCTGGGCGCGCGGCTGGCCTGGGGCCTCGACATCGAGCCGGCGCTGCGCACGCTGCCGCTGCCCTCGGGCGCGCTGCTGACGCTGGTGGAGAACGCCGTGCAGCACGGCATCGAGCCCAGCCTGCGCGGCGGCACGCTGCAGGTGCGGGCGCGGCGGCGCGGTGCGCTGGCCGAGATCGAGGTCGTCGACGACGGCGCCGGCCTGCCGGCGCAGCCCGCCGACGGCGTCGGCCTGACCAACGTGCGCCAGCGCCTGGCGCTGCTGGGCGGGCCCGGCGCGGCGCTGGCGCTGGAGCCGCGGCCCGAGGGGGGCTGCATCGCCCGCCTGACGCTCCCCGCACCCAACACCTGACGACTGCCGGGCACCCGGCTGAGGACCGCATGACCACCGCCCTGATCGCCGACGACGAAGAGGCCCCCCGCGCGCAGCTGGCCGCCGCGCTGGCCCAGGCCTGGCCGGGCCTGCGGCTGGTGGCGCAGTGCGCCAACGGCGTCGACGCCTGGGACGCCTGGCTCGAGCACGAGCCGCAGGTCTGCTTCCTCGACATCCGCATGCCCGGCATGAGCGGCATCGACGTGGCCCGCCGCATCGACGGCCGCACCCCGGTGGTCTTCGTCACGGCCTACGGCGACCACGCGCTGGCCGCCTTCGACGCCGGGGCGGTGGACTACGTGATGAAGCCGGTGGACCCGCCGCGCCTGGCGCAGGCCGTGGAGCGCGTGCGCGCGCGGCTGGACGCCCGCGCCGCCGCGCCGGCGCTGGACCCCGCGGCGCTGCAAGCGCTGCTGGCGCAGCTGGCCGGCGGCGTACGCCGGCCGGCGCCGCTGCAGGTGATCCAGGCCGGCGTGGGCAAGGAGGTGCGGCTGATCCGCGTCGACGAGGTCGTGTACTTCGAGGCCGACAGCCGCTACACGCGCGTCGTCTACGACGGCCCGGCCGGCGGCGGCGACGCGCTGATCCGCACGCCGCTGAAGGAGCTGCTGGCCCAGCTCGACGAGGCGCAGTTCTGGCAGGTGCACCGCTCGGTCATCGTCAACCAGCGCCACGTCGCCAGCGCGGTGCGCGTCGACGAGGGGCAGATGCACCTGGTGCTGCGAAACCGCCGCGAGACGCTGCCCGTCTCGCGCCACTTCCAGGGGCTGTTCAAGGGTCAGTAGCGGGACCGGCGGCGCGTTCGCGCGCTTAGCATCGCGACACCCTCGACCCGACGCCGCCGCCCGAGCGCGCCCGCCATGCCCGCCATCCCCGTCCCGCGCTTCGACCAGTTCTACCGCTACCCCGAGCTCACGCGGCTGCTGCAGGACTACGCCGCCGCCGCGCCGATGCTGGTGCAGCTGCGCTCCATCGGCAAGAGCCACGAGGGCCGCGACATCTGGCTGCTGGCCATCACCAACCAGGCCAGCGGCGCCGATACCGACAAGCCGGCGTTCTGGGTCGACGGCAACATCCACGCCGCCGAGCTGACGGCCTGCACCGCCTGCCTGTACTGGCTGCACCAGCTCGTCAGCACCTACGGCAGCGACGAGCGCGTGCGCGAGCTGCTGGACACCCGCGTGGTCTACATGGTGCCGCGCCTGAACCCCGACGGCGCCGAGCTCGCGCTGGCCGACCGCCCGCGCCACATCCGCAGCAGCACGCGCCCCTACCCCTACGACGAGGAACCGGTCGAGGGCCTGACGATCGAGGACATGGACGGCGACGGCCGCATCCTCAGCATGCGCATCCCCGACCCGCACGGCCCGTACAAGAAGCACCCGCAGGAGCCGCGGCTGATGGTGGCGCGCGAACCCGGCGAGTTCGGCGGCGAGTACTTCCGCATCGTGCCCGAGGGCAGCCTGAAGGCCTACGACGGCGTGAAGATCACCGCCAACCCCGACAAGGAAGGCCTGGACCTCAACCGCAACTTCCCCGCCTACTGGCGGCAGGAGTTCGAGCAGGGCGGCGCCGGCCCCTACCCCACCAGCGAGCCCGAGGTTCGGGCGATGGTGGACTTCATCGTCCGGCACCCGAACATCGGTGCCGCGGTGAGCTTCCACACGCACAGCGGCGTGATCCTGCGCCCGATGGGCACCAACTCCGACGACGACATGACGCCGGAGGACCTGTGGATGTACAAGCGCCTGTCCGACCTGGGAGCCAGGCTCACCGGCTACCCCGCCATCAGCATCTGGCACGACTTCAAGTACCACCCCAAGCAGGTGATCACGGGCACGCAGGACTGGGTCTACGAGCACCTGGGCGCGCTGTTCTGGACGGTGGAGATCTGGGCCCCCAACAAGGAGGCCGGCATCACCGACTACAAGTGGGTCGACTGGTACCGCGATCACCCGGTGGAGGACGACCTCAAGCTGCTGAAGTGGAGCGACGAGCAGTGCGGCGGCCAGGCCCACGTCGACTGGTACCCGTTCCGGCACCCGCAGCTGGGCATCGTCGAGCTCGGCGGCTGGGACCGCATGAACTACTGGCGCAACCCGCCGCCGGCGCTGCGCGAGCGCGAGGCGGCGCGCTTCCCCGGCTGGCTGATGCAGCTGGGGCTGTCGCTGCCGAAGCTGGAGGTGCTGCGCACCGAGGTGCGCGCGCTGGGCCCCGACACCTGGCGCGTGCGGCTGGCGGTGGCCAACGCCGGCTACCTGCCCAGCTACGTGAGCAAGCGCGCGCTGGAGCGCAAGACGGCGCGCGGCACCGTGTTCCGCATCCACCTGCCGGCGGGCGTGACGCTGGTCAGCGGGCTGGAGCGCGAGGTCGGCTCGCACCTGGAGGGCCACGCGCCCAAGGGCAGCCTGCTGGCCTTCCTGCCCAGCCGGGAGCTGACGGCCGACCGCGCCGTGTGCGAGTGGGTGGTGCGCGGCCCGCGCGGCACGGCCATCGCGCTGAGCGCCGCCGCCGACCGCGCCGGCACCGTGCGCACCGAGGTCACGCTGGACTGATCGCGGCTGCTACGGCTGCCCGAAGCGGTACACCGCCACGCTGGCGCGCCAGTTCGGCGCCACGCGCACCGCACGGCCCTCGTGCAGTCCGAAGGCGTCGGTCACGTGCAGGCCCAGGCGGCGCGCCAGCACGCCGAAGTCGGCGAAAGTGCCGACGCGGATGTTGGGGGTGTCGTGCCATTCGTAGGGCAGCGCGCGCGTCACCGGCATGCGGCCGGCGGCCACGCGCAGGCGGTTGGGCCAGTGCGCGAAGTTCGGGAAGGCCACGATGCCGATGCGGCCCACGCGCGCCGTCTCGCGCAGCATGCGCTCGGTGTGGCGGATGGCCTGCAGCGTGTCGATCTGCAGCACGACGTCGAAGCTCTGGTCGTCGAAGAGGGCCAGGCCTTCCTCCAGGTCGAGCTGGATGACGTCGACGCCGCGCTGCACGCAGCGCAGCAAGTTGTCGTCGGCCAGCTCCACGCCGTAGCCGCTGCAGCCCTTTTCGCGCTGCAGCCACTCCAGCAGCGCGCCGTCGCCGCAGCCGAGGTCGAGCACGCGGCTGCCGGCGGGCACCAGCGCGCCGATCAGCTCGAGATCCCGGCGCTCGCTCACGTCGCCACCTTCTCGAACCACGCCCGCACCAGCGCGTGGTAGCGCCGGTCGTCGAGCAGGAAGGCGTCGTGGCCGTGCGGCGCGTCGATCTCGGCGTAGTTGACGGCGATGTCGTTGTCCACCAGCGCCTTGACGATCTCGCGGCTGCGCGCCGGCGCGAAGCGCCAGTCGGTGGTGAAGCTCACCACCAGGAAGTGCAGGCCGCGCGCCGCCGCGAAGGCCTTGGCCAGGTTGCCGCCATGGGCGCGCGCCGGGTCGAAGTAGTCGAGCGCGCGCGTGATCAGCAGGTAGGTGTTGGCGTCGAAGTAGCCGCTGAACTTGTCGCCCTGGTGGCGCAGGTAGCTCTCGACCGCGAACTCGATGTCCAGCGTGCTGTAGGCCAGTGCCGCGTGCTCGCCGCGCTGCAGGCGGCGGCCGAAGCGCGCCTCCATCGAGTCGTCCGAGAGGTAGGTGATGTGGCCCAGCATGCGCGCCACGCGCAGGCCGCGCTGCGGCACCACGCCGTGCGCGTAGAAGTGGCCGCCGTGGAAGTCGGGGTCGGTGATGATCGCGCGCCGCGCCACCTCGTTGAAGGCGATGTTCTGCGCCGACAGGTTGGGCGCGGTGGCGATGGCCGCCACGGCGCGCACGCGGGCCGGGTGGCGCAGCGCCCAGGCCAGCGCCTGCATGCCCCCCAGGCTGCCGCCCAGCACGGCCGCGAGTTGCGCGATGCCCAGGTGGTCGAGCAGCCGCGCCTGCGCGTCGACCCAGTCCTCCACCGTCACCACCGGGAAGTCCGAGCCCCAGGGCCGGCCCGTGGCCGGGTTGGCGTGCATGGGCCCGGTGCTGCCGAAGCAGGAGCCGGGGTTGTTGACGCCGATGACGAAGAAACGGTCGGTGTCCAGCGGCTTGCCGGGGCCGACGAGGTTGTCCCACCAGCCCAGGCTGCCGTCGGGCACCGTGCCGGCCACGTGGTGGCTGGCGTTGAGCGCGTGGCACACCAGCACGGCGTTGCTGCGCGCGGCGTTCAGCGTGCCGTAGGTCTCGTAGACCAGTTCGCAGCCCGGCAGCGCGGCCCCGCTCTGCAGCGGCAGCGGTGCCTCGAGGCGCACTCGTTGTGGCGTGACGGAGCCGACCGAACCCATGAAGAAACCCGGTGCCGCAGGCAACGCGGACACCGGGTGACGGGCGTCCTGTTTAGCGGCATTTGTTGAAGCGCCCGCAATCCGGATCAAATCGGCGCTGAAGCGCAGGAGTATAGCCAGCGCCTAAGATGCGCCGCGATGCGACCCGCCCTGCCGCCCCTGCTGTGCCTGGCCCTGGCGCTGGCCCTGGCGCTGGTGCCGGGCTTCCCCCGCGCGCAGGTGGCCGACCAGTCCGGCGCGGTGGCCACCACCAACGCCGCCGCCGACGAGGCCGCGGCGCAGCCGCTGTGGGAGGCGGGCCTGTCCGCCTTTGGCGCGCGCTCGCCGGCCTACCCGGGCGCGGCGCAGCGCAGCGCCGACGGCATCGTGCTGCCGTACTTCCTCTACCGCGGCCGCGTCCTGCGCGCCGAGCGCGGCACGGTGGGCGTGCGCGCCGCGCGCACCGAGCGGGCCGAGCTGGACATCGGCTTCGCGGGCAGCTTCGGCTCGTCGGCCACGGGCAACGACGCGCGCCGCGGCATGCCCGACATCGGCACGCTGGTGGAGTTCGGCCCGCGGCTGCGCTGGCAGCTGGGCCCCGCCCTCGGGGGCCAGCTGACGCTGTCGGTGCCGCTGCGCGGGGCCTTCGACGTCAGCGACGGCTTCGGGTACCGCGGGCTGGCGCTGGAGCCCAGCCTGAGCTGGGGCCGTCGCGTGGCCGGCTTCTCGCTGGGCACCAGCGTGGGCCTGCTGGTCGCCGACGAGCGCCTCGCCGACACCTTCTACGGCGTGGCACCCGCCTTCGCGCTGCCCTCGCGGCCGGCCTACGCGGCGCGCGCGGGCCTCGTGGCGACGCGGTGGTCGTTCGTCCTCAACCGCCGCCTGCACCGCGACTGGGCGGTGTTCGGCTTCGTGCGCGTCGACAGCGTGCGCGGCGCCGCCAACCGCTCGAGCCCGCTCGTCGACACCACCACCGGCACAGCCGCGGGGCTGGGGCTGGCGTGGACCTTCGCCCGATCCGAAAGGCCTGCCGAACGATGAACCCGACCGAGATCCCCGGCTTCGAGGGCTTCGAGCCACTGGACGTGCGGGTGCAGGGCCGCCACGTGCGCGGCCGCCTGGGAGGGCGACCCGACGCGCCGCCGCTGCTGCTGCTGCACGGGTTCCCGCAGACGCACGCGATGTGGCACCGCGTGGCGCCGCAGCTGGCGCCGCACTTCCGCCTGGTGCTGCCCGACCTGCGCGGCTACGGCGACAGCGACCCCGCGCCCGACGAGCCCGCGCAGGCGCAGATGGGCAAGCGCGCCATGGCCGCCGACCTGCGCGCGCTGATGCGGCAGCTCGGCCACGAGCGCTTCGCCGTCGCCGGCCACGACCGCGGCGGCCGCGTCGCCCACCGGCTGGCGCTGGACGCGCCGGAGGCGGTGTCGAGGCTGGCCGTGCTCGACATCGCGCCCACGCTGGACATGCTCGAGGGCGCCGACTGGCGCTTCGGCCGCGCGTACTACCACTGGTTCTTCCTCGCGCAGCCGGCGCCGGAGCCCGAGCGGCTGATCGCCGCCGACCCCGTGCGCTACCTGCACCGCAAGCTGGGCGGCTGGGGCGCGGGCTCCCTGTCCCACCTGCACCCGGCGGCGCTGGCCGAATACGAGCGCTGCATCGCGCGGCCCGAGGTCGTGCACGCCATGTGCGAGGACTACCGCGCCGCTTTCACCGGCGACATGGCGCTGGACCGCGAAAGCCGCGCTGCCGGCGTGCGCCTGCGCTGCGAGCTGCTGGTGCTGTGGGGCGGGCGCGGCGTCGTGCAGGCGCTGTTCGACCCCCTGGCGCTGTGGCGCGCCGCCAGCGCCGAGCCGGCCGCCGTGCAGGGCGAGGCGCTGGACTGCGGCCACTACCTGCCGGAGGAGCAGCCCGAGGCCACGGCCGAGCGGCTGCTGCGCTTCTTCAGCCCGCCGGCGGCGGCAGCAGCTTGAGCAGCGCGAGCACGTCGTCCTTGGTGCGGTAACGCCCGAAAGCAGCCTCGTCCTGCTGGCGCACGATCGGGAAGCTGTCCATCACGTAGGCCGCGTCGTCCGGGCCCAGGCCGTAGAGCCAGAAGAACAGCGCGTCCAGCGCGGCCAGGCGGCGGCGGCGGTCTTCGTCGTCCCAGCGGATGGGCGGCAGCACCTGGCCCTGCTCGTCGACGTAGCCCAGGTCACGCGCGAACGGCGCCAGGTCGTGCGCGGTGTAGCTCAGGGCCAGCACCTGCGGCAGCACGAAGTCGGCGATCGTCGGCGCGGGGTGGTGGCCGTTCATCAGGCCGGCGTCGCGCAGGTGCTGGGTGAAGCGCGCGGGCAGCGGGTCGTCGAAGCGGGCGGGGGGGACGACGGGGAGTTGTTCGAGGATGAACCAGTTGATGGTCTGACCTTGCAGCTTGCGGCGCAGCACGAAGTCGAGACACATCGCGTTGAGGTTCGCGCCCAGAAGAGCCGCTGATCGCGCAGCGGGCCCGGCTGGTACGTCGACGAACTGCAGCAGGGGCAGCTTGTTGCCGAAGGCCGCACGCGGCATCACCGCGGCAATCATCGTCCGCACGTTCGTAGGTGCGGTGATTTCCTTGAACGCGAGCGACCACTCGTGCGGCATGGGTGGGCAGTCCGCTTCGTCCACCCAATACTGAGGGATCGGGGGACGTGAGCTGTCCTGTTTGTCGGTGGAGCTGAGGCTCTCTGGCTGGGCGGCCCGGTGCAGATTGGCCGGGTTCACCACGACATCGGCAGCCCGATGGTCGAACATCTGGACCATCTTGCCTTCGTACAGCGGGCGGCGGCCTGGCGCCGGCATCTTCTGGAAGAAGCCAGAGTCGTTGGTCATGTGAAACATCGTCGAGTAGACGACCGGCCAAGTCGGCTCCTTGCCCTGGGCGCGGTGCAGCACCAGAACAGGCCAGCGCTTGTACATCGCCCGTACCAAAGCGAAGTCGCGCAAAGAACGAAAGATCGGCGCTGCGCCCGTGTTCGGGTTCATGAGCGCGAAGTCGTCGGCACTCATCGGGACGACCCGTGACGCGTCATCCAGCTCCGACGCAGCATGCAGAAAAAACGCCGCCCGCGTACCACCAAACCGCCGCGCCTCGCCGCCAAACACCAGCGCGCAGAACTTGAAGCGCGAATCCACATCCGGAAAGAACACCTTCCGGTTTTCAAAGTCGAACAGCGCCCCCAGGCGCTGCGTGGTGGCGATGCTGCGGAAAAAGGCCGAGGCCCCCTTGTCGGCCGCGATGCCGCTGGGCGTGAGCAGCGCCACCACGCCCTGCGGCTTGGCCAGCGCTTGTGCGCGCTCCACGAACAGGCTGTAGAGGTTGACGTCGCCGCCGCCGAGCAGCGGGAAGTCGCCGCCTTTGGCCAGCACACGCGCGTTCGCCTCCGCGCGCTCGACCGCGTGGGCGAAGTCCGCCGCCAGCGGCGCCTTCTTCTTTTGCAGCGCGCTGATCAGAGCCTTGCGATCGGCGGCGCGCGGCTGCGCGGCGATCTCGGGCGCGCGTTCGGCAAACCACTCCACCTCCTGCAGCTTGATGCGGTCCCAGGGCGGATTGCCGATCACCACGTCGAAGCCCGGCTCGGCGCCGGCGAAGGCGGTCGGGAACGCCGTCCACCAGTGGAAGAAGCGTTCCTCGGCCGCCAGCGCGCGGGCCCGGGCCAGCAGCGCGCGCGCCGCCTCGGCACCCGCGCCGTCGCCTTCCACGGTGCCGGCCGCCAGGGTGGCGACGAGGTTGCGCGCCGGGTCCAGCAGCGTGGTCAGCGCCGCGCGCAGGCCGTCGTCAGCCAGCTTGCCCAGTTTGGCCGCCTTGTCCACCGGCCAGCCCGGCAGCAGCCAGCGCATGGCGCGCCAAAAGTCCAGCAGCGCGTGCACCGGCGCCACCTGCGCATCGGCCTCGGACGCCAGGCGCTGCGACAGCCGGGCCTCGGCGATGTCCACGTCGGTGAAGTCGGCCACCTGCTGCAGGTTCTTGGCCGCGAGCTCCAGCCGTTGCAGCTCGGCCTGCTGGAACAGCATGCCCAGGGCCTGCAGGCCCTGCTGCACGGTGGCCAGCCGCTCGCCGTGCAGGCTGTCGCCGTGCTTGAGGTGGTGGTCCAGAAAGCTCAGCGGCGCGCCCACCGTGAAGGTGTGCAGCCACAGCGCCGTCTTCGCCAGCTCCACGGCCATGCCGTTCTTGTCCACGCCGAACACACACTTCTTCAGCACCATGCGGCGCACGATGTGGCGGTCGTCGAGCTGTGCATCGGCCACGGCCCAGCCGTGTTGCCGGGCCTGCTTCTTGATGGCGCCGCGCAGGGCCGCCAACCGCGCCAGCAGCGGGCTCTCCCAGGGCCGGCCGCGCTCCACCAGGTGGGCGGCCCAGGGCATCTCGGCCACGCGCTGCTGCGCCGTGGTGGCGGCCTCGAGCACCTTGTCGGCGATGAAGTCCACCAGCGCCACCAGGAAGTGACCGCTGCCCATGGCGGGATCGCAGATCTTCAGCTCCAGGATGGTGCTGGCCGGGTCGGCGGCGTCCAGCCGCTCCCATTCGGCGGGGTTGAGCGAGGCCTTCTTCTTCCAGCCCTCGAGCAGCTTGTCGAAGGCGGCCACGCGCTCGGCCGCGAGCAGGCCCACGCTCTCGCGCAGGATCAGCTGCACCAGGTCGTCGTGCGTGTAGTAGCTGCCCGAGACCTTGCGCGCAAAGCTTGCCGGCACGGCGGTGACGCGGTCGATCTCCAGCCGGTCGTGCTCGGGGCCGCGCGCCGAGGTCTCGGCCGCCTGCACCTCGTGCTGCAGCTGGTACTCCAGCAGGCGCTCGTAGATGCTGCCCAGGTGGCTGACGCTGAGGTCGCGGTAGTTGATCCAGCCACGCAGCAGGTCTTCGGTGCGGCGGCTGAGCGCGTCGATGATGGGCGCCAGCACCGCATCGGGCACGCGCGTGCGCTCCAGCAGCAGGCTGCGGCCGCGGTTGAACAGGCCGCCGTTGTAGGCGGGCATGCCGATGGTGTCGTCGCCTTCGTCGATGAGCCAGAAGACACCTTGCAGCTCGCGCCAGATGTTGGTGAGCTTGCTCGACAGCGCCTTGCCGGCGTCGATGTCGTCGCGCACCCGTTCGCGCAGCGCCCGGACGCTGTACGAGCGATATCGCTCATCCCCCACCGGCAGCAGCCGCCGGTCCTCGGCATAGAACAGAAACAGCAGCCGGTACAGCAGGATCAGCGTCGCCTCGCGCACCTCGTCCAGGTAGTCGCGCGTGTAGCGCTGGCGCGTGCCGCTGCCGTAGCCCACGGGCTCCTTCTTCGCCTCCAGGTCGCCGCGCGCCAGCGCCTGCGCCAGCGTGGGAAAGATCTCGTTGAACACGCGCTCGCCCAGATCGCGCGACACCTTCTCTTCGTAGGCCCGCGCCTCGGCACGGGCGTAGGCGTGGAAGCTGCGCGCCGGGGCGTCCCAGGTCTGCGTCAGGAAGGCGGCGCGGTTGAAGAGCAGGAAGAACAGCCGCAGCCCATGCGCCGGCTCGATGTCGTCCAGCTCGGCCGGCACGCCGGGCACGCCCAGGAAGGCGGCCACGTCGAGCTCGAGAAACTCCTCGGCCCGCGAGCGCGCGTCCTGCCAGTACAGCCGCCAGATGCCACCGTTGGTGAGCACGCCCCACTTGACGGCGCGGTCGCTGGCCACGTCGGCACGGCTCAGGTAGCGCAGCATCTGCGAGCTGGGCGCGCCGGGGTCGAGCGGCTCGTCGGCCGCGCCACGGTCCAGCGGGCGCAGCCAGCGCTTGGCCTCTAGCAGCGCCAGCCCATGGCGGTAGCGGCGGTCGTCGTGCTTCTCGTCGCGGGCGCGCTGCAGGTGGGCCGCGTCGGCGAACAGCAGGATGTCAGGCACGTCTTCGCGCCGCTTGCCGCTGAGGTTGACCTGCGGCAAGTAGTCGCCGCCCCAGCCCAGCTCCACCAGCACGCGCTCGATGACGAGCTGCTCGGTCTGCGCCTCGTTCATCACGGTCTCGGCCGTGAGACCGGCGAAGATGTCGCGCAGCCGCTGCTCGAAGGCCGCCGCGGCCTCGGCGCCGAGCGCCTGGTAGGGCGGCGTCTCGCGGATACCGTGGCGCAGGAAATCCTGGGTGAAGAGCTGTCCTTGCATGGGCGCGGTCCAGTGTAAGGGGCCGAAGTGGGCGTCGGCTCACGGGCTCTTCGGCGTTGCCGATCCGCGCAGGCTCTGTAGCATGCGGCGGCCTCAGGAGGGCTCGCCATGCACCACTGGCTCCGCCGCATCGACCAGCACTTCCCGGTGCGCTACACCGCGTGGCTGCTGGCGGCCCTGGTGGCGCTGCTGGGCGGCCTGGGCTGGGTGCTCGGTGGCCCGGGCGCGCTGGGCCTGGCCGCGCTCGCCGGCCTGTTCCTCACCGCCCTGGGCTGGCGCGACACGCGCCAGACGCGCCACTCGGTGCTGCGCAATTACCCCGTCATCGGGCACCTGCGCTTCCTGCTGGAGTTCATCCGGCCCGAGATGCGCCAGTACTTCATCGAGTCCGACAACGAGGCGGCGCCGTTCTCGCGCCAGCAGCGCAGCCTGGTGTACCAGCGCGCCAAGGGCGACGCCGACAAGCGGCCCTTCGGCACCCAGCTCGACGTGCACGCCCAGGGCTACGAGTGGATCAACCACTCGGTGGCGCCCTCGGTCATCGCCAGCCACGACTTCCGCATCACCGTGGGCGAGGGCGGCACCGGCTGCACCCAGCCCTACAGCGCCAGCGTCTTCAATATCTCGGCCATGAGCTTCGGCGCGCTCAGCGCCAACGCCATCCTGGCGCTGAACGGCGGCGCCCGCAAGGGCGGCTTCGCGCACGACACCGGCGAAGGCAGCATCAGCCAGCACCACCGCGTGCACGGCGGCGACCTGATCTGGGAGATCGGCAGCGGCTACTTCGGCTGCCGCGACGAGGCCGGCCGCTTCAGCGAGGAGCGCTTCGCCGCCAACGCGCTGGACCCGCAGGTGAAGATGATCGAGCTCAAGCTGAGCCAGGGCGCCAAGCCCGGGCACGGCGGCGTGCTGCCGGGCCCGAAGGTCACGGCCGAGATCGCCGCCGCGCGCGGCGTGCCCGAGGGCGTGGACTGCGTGAGCCCGGCCCGCCACTCGGCCTTCGCCACGCCGGTGGAGATGCTGCGCTTCATCGAGCGGCTGCGGCGCCTGTCGGGCGGCAAGCCGGTGGGCTTCAAGTTCTGTGTCGGCCACCCCTGGGAGTGGTTCGCGCTGTGCAAGGCCATGCTGGAAACCGGCCTGCTGCCCGACTTCATCGTCGTCGACGGGGCCGAGGGCGGCACGGGAGCGGCGCCGCTGGAGTTCACCGACCACGTCGGCGCGCCGCTGCAGGAGGGCCTGCTGCTGGTGCACAACACGCTGGTGGGGCTGAACCTGCGCCACCGCATCCGCATCGGCGCGGCGGGCAAGGTCGTCAGTGCCTTCGACATCGCGCGCTGCATGGCGCTGGGCGCCGACTGGTGCAACTCGGCGCGCGGCTTCATGTTCGCGCTGGGCTGCATCCAGGCCCAGGCCTGCCACACCGGCGCCTGCCCCACGGGCGTGACGACGCAGGACCCGCGCCGCCAGCAGGCGCTGGTGGTGCCCACCAAGCTGGAGCGGGTCTGGCGCTTCCACCAGCACACGCTGATGGCGCTGAAGGAACTGGTGCAGGCCGCAGGCCTGCAGCACCCGGGCGAGATCACCGCCAGCCACATCGTGCGCCGCGTGTCGCAGGGCGACGTCCGGTTGCTGGCCAACCAGCTGCCCTTCCTGAAGCCGGGCGCGCTGCTCGCGGCCGTCGAGGGGCGCGGCGAGTGGCCGCACAACGTGTACCGCCAGTACTGGCCGCTCGCGCAGAGCAGCAGCTTCCAGCCGGTGATGGGCTGAAGGGCGCGGCCCGGGCGGGGCCTCAGCCCGGCGGGGCGGTGTCGATGTAGCTCGGCCGCGTGGCGAGCTTCTCGTGCCACTTGGCCAGGTTGGGGTGCGTGCCGCGCCAGTCGATCTGCGGGAAGCGGAAGTCGAGGTAGCCCAGGGCGCAGCCCACCGCGATGTCGGCCAGCGTGAGGTGCGCGCCGTTGCACCACGCCTTGTCGCCCAGGCCCAGCGCCATGCTGCGCACGGCGGCGTGCACGCGGCTCATCTGGCGGTCGATCCAGGCCTGCGAGCGCTGCTCGGCGACGCGGCCGGGCCAGGTGGCCTCCAGGCGCGCCAGGATGGACGCGTCGAGCATGCCGTCGGCCAGCGCTTCCCAGGTCTTGACCTCGATGCGCTCGCGGCCGCTGGGCGGGATCAGCTTGCCCACGGGGCTGAGCGTGTCGAGGTACTCGACGATCACGCGCGAGTCGAACACCGCCTCGCCGCCGTCGAGCACGAGGCACGGCACCTTGCCCAGCGGGTTGCTCTTGAGGATGTCGTCGCTGCCCCAGACGTCCTCGGGCACGAACTGCGCGTCGAGCTTCTTCTCGGCCATCACCATGCGCACCTTGCGCACGTAAGGGCTGGTCAGTGATCCGATCAGTTTCATCGTGCTGTCGCGCGGCGGTGCCGGGCCCTCGCGCCTCATCCCTGGGAGCGGCTCATTCTAGCCAGCGGGGTCTTCCGGCGCGGCCGAGGGCTGTCGCGTGAAGTCCACGGCATCGGGGCGCCCCGGCAGCGACAGGCGCGCCTCGGCCGGCGCCATGCGGGACAGCACGGCGCCCCCGCGCACCACGGCCAGGCGCGCCGCGCGCAGGCGCAGGGCTTCCTGCGGCGATCGCGCCTGCAGCAGCACGGCGTCGGCGCGGCAGCCCACGTCGAGCCCGTAGCCCTGCAGGCCGAGGATGCGCGCCGGGTTCGTGGTCACGGCCTCGAAGCAGCGGCGCTGCGCGGCCTGCCCCGTCATCTGCGCCACGTGCAAGCCCATCGAGGCCACCTCCAGCATGTCGGCCGAGCCGAGCGCGTACCAGGGGTCCATCACGCAGTCGTGGCCGAAGGCCACGGTGATGCCGGCGTCCATGAGCTCGGGCACGCGCGTCATGCCACGGCGCCGCGGATAGCCGTCGTAGCGGCCCTGCAGCGTGATGTTGATCAGCGGGTTGGCCACCGCGTGCACGCCGCTGTCGGCCATCAGCGCCACCAGCTTGGCCGCATAGGCGTTGTCCATCGAGTGCATGGACGTGAGGTGCGAGCCCGTCACGCGGCCCTGCAGGCCCAGGCGCTGCGTGTGGAAGGCCAGCGTCTCGACGTGGCGCGAGGCCGGGTCGTCGGTTTCGTCGCAGTGCATGTCCACCGGCAGGCCGTGCGCGGCGGCCAGTTCGCACAGGCGCTTCACGCTCTCGGCACCGTCGGCCATGGTGCGCTCGTGGTGCGGGATGCCGCCCACGACCTCCACCCCCAGCGCCAGGGCCTTCTCGAGCAGCGCCATCGCACCCGGGCTGCGCAGCGCGCCGTCCTGCGGGAAGGCCACCAGTTGCAGCGTCAGGTAGGGTGCGACGCGTCGCTGCACCTCGCGCAGCGCGCGCACGGCCAGCAGCCGCTCGTCGCAGATGTCCACGTGCGAGCGGATCGCCAGCAGCCCGCGCGCCACGGCCCAGTCGCAGTAGGCCATGGCGCGCTCGGCCACGGCCTCCTCGGTGAGCATCGGCTTGAGCTCGCCCCACAGCCGGATGCCCTCGAGCAGCGTGCCGCTGGCGTTGACGCGGGGCAGGCCGTGGCTCAGCGTGGCGTCGAGGTGGAAGTGCGCGTCCACGAACGGCGGGCTCAGCAGCCAGCCGGCGGCGTCGATCACCTCGGCGCCCTCGGGGGCGGCCAGCCCCGGGCCGACGGCGGCCCAGCGGCCGTCGCGGGCCAGCAGGTCGATGCCGCGGCGGCCGTCGGGCAGCGTGGCGTGGCGGATGAGCAGGTCGCGGGGCATGGCGGTGTCCTTCGGACGGGTTGTGCGGGCGAGGCGGCAGGATACGGCGCGGGCTCGCCCGCCGGGGCCGCGGCGGGCACTTCGTCACGCTCGGTCCGCATCGCCAACGGGGCTGCCGAAGCCGCCTTGCCACACCCCCGGAACAGGTGCACACTGGGTTCAACCCGTCAGCTTCCGCCCACCTGCCTCGCGACCCGGACGCCTTCCCGCAAGCGCTGCCGACGCGTCGCCCCAGAACCCGATCCCCTCACCGTTGTCCCGTGGCCGGCCGCCCGCCTCCGGGCTCCAGCCGGCGTTCTTGCCCCTCGGCCCTTTCCCGTAAAGGAGGTTCTGATGAACTTGACGATCAGCGGCCATCACCTCGAAGTCACGCCGGCTTTGAGAGAGTACGTGCTCACCAAGCTCGATCGCGTGACGCGACACTTCGACCAGGTGGTGGACGTTTCCGTGCTGCTGACGGTGGAGAAGAACAAGGAGAAGGAGCGACGACAGCGCGCCGAGGTCACCTTGCACGTCAAGGGCCGCGACATCTTCGTCGAGCACGCCGCGGAAGACCTGTACGCCGCCATCGACACGCTGATGGACAAGCTCGATCGCCAGGTCGTGCGCCACAAGGACCGCCTGCAGGATCACCACCACGAAAGCCCCAAGCGTCAGGTGGTCGGCGCCTCCTGAGCCTGCGTGCTGCCGGCCGCCTGGCCGGCAGGCGCCCGAACGGCCCCGCGGGGCCGTCTTTTTTTGGGCCGCCGCAGCCGGCGCCCATCTGCACCGGGGCGTTGCGTTGTTGCTGCGGCGCCGCAATACCACCGCTTCCGCCCCTGTTTCAGGGCCACGCCCCGGCCAACGGGATGCCGGCTCGGCGCTATGATGGTTTTTTGCAGTTCCGCTGCAACCGCACGCCCCGCGGCGCCCAGGCGCCCTGACGGGGATGTCGCAGGAGGCCACGAGCCTCAGGGGAATGCCCAGATGAACCGTCTCGCCGCCATCCTGCCCGCCAGCAACGTGCTGGTGAACGTAGACGCGACCAGCAAGAAGCGCGTCTTCGAGCAGGCCGGGCTGCTGTTCGAGAACCAGCACGCCATCGCCCGCGGCATCGTCACCGACAACCTCTTCGCGCGCGAGCGGCTGGGTTCCACCGGCCTGGGCCACGCCGTGGCCATCCCGCACGGTCGCATCAAGGGCCTGAAGAACCCGCTGGCGGCGGTGCTGCGCGTGCAGGCGCCCATCCCCTTCGACGCGCCCGACGACGAGCCCGTGGCGCTGCTGATCTTCCTGCTGGTGCCCGAGGCAGCCACGCAGCGCCACCTCGAGATCCTGTCCGAGATCGCCGAGATGCTGTCCGACCGCGAGTTGCGCGAGCGCCTGAAGACCGAGGCCGAGGCCGCGGCGGTGCACAAGCTGATCTCCGACTGGGAACCGCTGAAGTCGGTGGCCTGATGCTCGTGCCCCCTGCTGAGCCCTGGCGCGTATCCGGCTCTGCCGGGCCGCTGCCAGAGCCTCCTCGGGGGGTGGCGACCGCAGGGAGCCTGGGCGCTCCATGAAGCCGACGAGCATCAGCGCCGAGGCGCTGTTCGAAGCCCACCGCGAGGCGCTGCGCTGGGCCTGGGTGGCCGGCCAGGGCCACCCCGAGCGCCGCTTCGACGACGACGCCGTGCGCGACGCGCGCAGCGCCGCCGACCTCATCGGCTACCTGAACTACATCCACCCGTACCGGGTGCAGATCGTCGGCCGTCGCGAGGTGGACTACCTCAACGCCGCGCCGCCCGAGGACGCCGAGCGCCGCATCGCGCGCATCGTCACGCTGGAGCCGCCGGTCATCATCGTGGCCGACGGTGTGCCCGCGCCGCAGCGGCTGGTGGCCATGTGCGACCGCGCCGAGATCCCGCTGTTCGTCACCGCCGAGGGCGCGGGCCACGTCATCGACCTCGTGCGCGGCTACCTGGGCCAGCACTTCGCCGAGCGCACCACGCGGCACGGCGTGTTCATGGACATCCTGGGCCTGGGCGTGCTGCTCACCGGCGAGTCCGGGCTGGGCAAGAGCGAGCTGGGGCTGGAGCTGGTGTCGCGCGGCCACGGCCTGGTGGCCGACGACGCGGTGGACATCTACCGCGTGAGCCAGACCTCGCTGGAGGGCCGCTGCCCCGAGCTGCTGCAGAACCTGCTCGAGGTGCGCGGCATCGGACTGCTCGACATCAAGGCCATCTTCGGCGAGACGGCCGTGCGCCGGAAGATGCGCCTGAAGCTCATCGTGCACCTGGTGCGCAAGGAGACGCTGGAGCGCGAGTTCGAGCGGCTGCCCTACGAGCCGCTGTACGAGGACGTGCTGGGCCTGCCCGTGCGCAAGGTGGTGATCGCCGTCGACGCCGGCCGCAACCTGGCCGTGCTGGTGGAGGCCGCGGTGCGCAACACCGTGCTGCAGCTGCGCGGCATCGACACCTACCAGGAGTTCATCCGCCGCCACCAGGCGGCGATGGACAAGGGCGCACCGGAGTGAGGCGCCGCCCGGGCTGAGCCCGACGACGCCCCGCGAAATTACTCACTTGCCCTGCCGGTGCGGGCAGGCGTCCTTGACGCAGCGCGCGTACAGAGCCAGCGAGTGTTCCTGCAGCGAGAAGCCGCGCTCGGTGGCCACGGCGCGCTGGCGCTGCTCGATCTGCGGGTCGAAGAACTCCTCCACGCGGCCGCAGTCCAGGCACACGAGGTGGTCGTGGTGCTGGCCCTCGTTGAGCTCGAACACCGCCTTGCCGCTCTCGAAGTTGCTGCGCGTCAGCAGCCCGGCCTGCTCGAACTGCATCAGCACGCGGTAGACGGTGGCCAGCCCGATGTCGGCGTCGTCCTGCAGCAGCGCCTTGAACACGTCCTCGGCCGTGAGGTGGCGACGGTACGACCGCTGGAAGACCTCCAGGATCTTGATGCGCGGCAGCGTCGCCTTCAGGCCGCTGCTCTTGAGTTCGTCGACGTGTTTCACTCGCCTCTCCTGGCGTGGCGGTGCCGCAGGACTGCGTCGCTAGAATCGACCGATCATATCCAGCACGTGCCGCGGGGCGCTCTGAAGTCCCGCGCGCCTCGCCTGCCCAGCCATGCGCCGACCCCTCGCCCCCGCGGCCACCGCCGCCCTCGTCGCCGCCAGCGCCCTGCTGGCGGGCTGCGGAACGCTGGACCGCACCGACGGCCTGCTCGGCGCGATCACGCCCTACCGCATCGACATCGTGCAGGGCAACGTCATCACGAAGGAACAGCTGGCCGTCGTCCGCCCCGGCCTGACGCGGCTGCAGGTGCGCGACGTGCTCGGCTCGCCGCTGCTCACCGACCCCTTCCACGCCGACCGCTGGGACTACCTCTTCACGCTGCGCCGCCTCGGCACCGAGCCGCAGCGGCGCGCGGTCGTGGTGTTCTTCGACGGCGACCGCGTCAGGTCCGTCCAGGCCCCGGCCGACCTGCCCAGCGAACGCGAGTTCGTGGCCTCGATCGGCCGCCCGGTGGGCCAGCGCCCGCTGAAGCTCGAGCTCACCGAGGCCGAGCGCCAGGCGCTGCCGCGGCCGGCCCCGGTGGCGCCCCCGGCCGCGTTGCCGGCGCCGCAGGGCCCGGCGCGCAGCTACCCGCCGTTGGAGGGCGGCTGAAGCCCGTGGCCCTGCGCATCGCCATCGCCGGCGCCGGCGGCCGCATGGGCCGCATGCTGATCGAGGCCGTGCTGGCCGACCCGCAGGGCCGGCTGGCCGCCGCGCTCGACGTGGCCGGCAGCCCGGCCGTCGGCCAGGACGCCGGCGCGCCACTGGGCCGTGCCACGGGCGTGACGGTGCTGGCCGATGCCGACGCGGCGCTGGCCGACGGCGTCGACGTGCTCGTCGACTTCACCCGGCCCGAGGGCACGATGGCGCACCTGGCGCTCGCGCGCCGCCACGGCGTCGGGCTCGTCATCGGCACCACCGGCTTCACGCCCGCGCAGAAGGCCGCCATCGGCGCGGCGGCGCAGGACATCGGCATCGTGCTCGCGCCCAACATGAGCGTCGGCGTGAACGTGATGATCACGCTCGTGGAGGCCGCCGCGCGCGCGCTCGACGACCGCTACGACGCCGAGGTCTACGAGGTGCATCACCGCCACAAGGTCGACGCGCCCAGCGGCACCGCGCTGGCCCTCGGCGAGGCCGTGGCGCGCGGCCGCGGCGTCGACTTCGCCGCCAACGCCGTGCTCAGCCGCCAGGGCCACACCGGCGAGCGCCGCCGCGGCAGCATCGGCTTCGGCACGCTGCGCGGCGGCGACATCGTCGGCGAGCACGTCGTGATGTTCGCCGGCACCGGCGAGCGCATCGAGATCGCCCACCGCAGCGGCAGCCGCGCCAACTACGCCGAGGGCAGCCTGCGGGCCGCGCATTTCCTCGGCCGCCACGGGCCCGGCCTGTACGGCATGGCCGACGTGCTGGGCCTGTAGCCCCGGCCCGGCGCACGGCAGCCCCCCACGGCGATGGAAGGCCTGGCCCAGCTCTGGAACGCGGCCGACGGCGTGGGCCGCGGCACCGCGGTGCTGCTGCTGGCGATGTCGATCGCGGCCTGGGCGCTCATCGTCTGGAAGACCTGGCTGCTGCGCCGCGCCGCTGCCGACCTGGCGCGCGCGCTGCCCGCCTTCTGGGACGCCCCCTCGCGCGCCGACGCCCGCGCGCGCCTGCAGGCACTGGACCGCGAACGGCTGCTGCTGCCGCTGCTGGCCGCCGCCGAGGCCGAGCCCGCCGCCGCCACGCTGGAGGCCGCCGCGCGACCCGAGAGCCAGCGCACGCGGCGCCTGCGCGGCGCGCTGCTGGCCGCGCAGGCGCAGCTGCGCTCCGGGCAGGTGGTGCTGGCCAGCATCGGCGCCACGGCGCCCTTCGTGGGCCTGTTCGGCACCGTCTGGGGCATCTACCACGCGCTGGTGGGGCTGGTGGGCGCGGGGCAGGTGTCGCTCGACCAGGTCAGCGGCCCGGTCGGCGAGGCGCTGGTCATGACGGCCGCCGGCATCGCCGTGGCCGTGCCCGCGGTGCTGGCCTACAACCTGTTCGGCAGCTGGATCGCCGACCGCGAGGCCGAGCTCGAGGGCTTCGCGCACGACCTGCTGGAGCTGTAGCGCCATGGCCTTCGGACGCCTCACGCGGCAGCAGCCCGGCCGGCCGATGAGCGAGATCAACATGACGCCGCTGATCGACGTGATGCTGGTGCTGCTGGTGATCTTCATCGTCACCGCGCCGTTGCTGGCCAGCCGCCTGAAGCTGGAGTTGCCGGCCGCCGACGCGGCCGCAGCGGCCGGCGCGGGGGCCGTGCTGTCCGTGAGCATCGACGCCCAGGGCCGCGTCTTCCTGGGCGACGAGGCGCTGCCCGAGGCGGAGCTGCGCAGCCGCCTGGAGGCCGCCGCGCGCCAGGCGGTGGCGCGCGACCCCGCCACCGAACTGCAGCTGCGCGCCGACCGTGCCGTGCCCTACGGCCGCGTGGCCGAGCTCATCGGCTGGGTGCAGGGCGCGGGCCTGGCGCGCATCGGCCTGGTCACCGAGGCACCGGCCGCCGCCGCACCGGGGGCGGCGCCCAGGTAGCGCTCCCTACAATCCCGGGGATGAACGACAAGTACGTCCCCAGCGAGGTCGAAGCCGCCGCACAGGCGCACTGGCAGGCCACCGATGCCTATCGCGTGACCGAAGACCCGAGCCGCCCCAAGTTCTACGCCTGCAGCATGCTGCCCTACCCCAGCGGCAAGCTGCACATGGGCCACGTGCGCAACTACACCATCAACGACATGATGGCGCGCTGGCTGCGCATGAAGGGCTTCAACGTGCTGATGCCGATGGGCTGGGACGCCTTCGGCCTGCCGGCCGAGAACGCCGCCATCGACAACGGCGTGGCGCCGGCGGCCTGGACGCGCGCCAACATCGCCGACATGAAGAGCCAGATGCAGCCGCTGGGCCTGGCCTTCGACTGGACGCGCGAGCTCGCCACCTGCGACGCGAGCTACTACAAGTGGAACCAGTGGTTCTTCCTGAAGATGCTCGACAAGGGCATCGCCTACAAGAAGACGCAGGTCGTCAACTGGGACCCGGTCGACCAGACCGTGCTGGCCAACGAGCAGGTGGTGGACGGCCGCGGCTGGCGCAGTGGCGCGCCGGTGGAAAAGCGCGAGATCCCCGGCTACTACCTGGCCATCACGAAGTACGCCGACGAGCTGCTGGCCGGCGTGACCGACCCCACGCACCGCGACTACCTCGAGGGCTGGCCCGAGCGCGTACGGCTGATGCAGGAGCACTGGATCGGCAGGAGCGAGGGCGTGCGCTTCGCGTTCACGCACGACATCCGCGGCGATGACGGCCAGCCCATCCAGGGCGGCCTGATGCACGTGTTCACGACGCGCGCCGACACCATCATGGGCGTCACCTTCTGCGCCGTCGCCCCCGAGCACCCGCTGGCGGCGCACGCCGCGGCCACGCAGCCCGCGCTCGCCGCCTTCATCGAGAAGTGCAAGCTCGGCGGCACGACAGAGCCCGAGCTGGCGCTGCGCGACAAGGAAGGCATGGACACCGGCCTCGTGGTGCGCCACCCGCTCACCGAGCAGGACGTGCCGCTGTGGGTGGGCAACTACGTGCTGATGAGCTACGGCGACGGCGCCGTCATGGGCGTGCCCGCGCACGACGAGCGCGACTTCGCCTTCGCGCAGAAGTACGGCCTGAAGATCCAGCAGGTGGTGCACGTCGACGGCGAGCACTACGACTACCACCGCTGGCAGGACTGGTACGCCGACAAGCAGCGTGGCATCACCGTCAACTCCGACCTCTACAGCGGCCTGCCCTACAAGGAGGCGGTGGACGCCATCGCCGCCGCGCTGGCCGAGCGCGGCCTGGGCGGCAAGAAGACGACCTGGCGGCTGCGCGACTGGGGCATCAGCCGCCAGCGCTACTGGGGCACGCCGATCCCGATCATCCACTGCCCGAGCTGTGGCGCCGTGCCGGTGCCCGAGGCCGACCTGCCGGTGCTGCTGCCCGAGGACCTGGTGCCCGACGGCAGCGGCAACCCGCTGAACAAGTGCGAGGCCTTCCTGAAGGTGAAGTGTCCGAGCTGCGGCGCCGAGGCGCGGCGCGAGACGGACACCATGGACACCTTCGTCGACAGCGCCTGGTACACCATGCGCTACTGCAGCCCCGGCAGCGACGACGCGATGGTCGACGCGCGCAACGACTACTGGATGCCGATGGACCAGTACATCGGCGGCATCGAGCACGCCGTGCTGCACCTGCTTTACGCGCGCTTCTGGACCAAGGCCATGCGCGACCTCGGCCTGGTGTCGTTCAGCGAGCCCTTCAAGCGCCTGTTCACGCAGGGCATGCTGCTCAACGAGAGCTACTACCGCGAGGACGCGGCCGGCCCCTCGGCGGGAAAGCGGCGCTGGTTCTACCCCAGCGAGGTCGACGTGCGCTTCGACGAGCGCGGCGCCCCGGTGGCGGCCACCGCCAAGGCCGACGGGCTACCGGTTCAGCTGGGCGGCATCGAGAAGATGTCCAAGAGCAAGAACAACGTGGTCGAGCCGCGCGACATCATCGCGAAGTTCGGCGCCGACACGGCGCGCGTGTTCACGATGTTCGCCGGCCCGCCCGACCAGAGCGCGGCCTGGAGCGACAGCGGCGCCGAAGGCTGCTACCGCTTCCTGCGCCGGCTGTGGGCCTTCGGCGCGAAGCACGCCGCCACGCTGAAGGCCGCGCCGGCCACCGCCAGCGGCAACGCGCCGCTGCGCCGCGAGATGCACGCGCTGCTGCGCCAGGTGACGGGCGACTACGAGCGGCTGCAGTACAACACCGTGATCAGCGGCGCGATGAAGATGCTCAACGCGCTGGAGGACGGCGCCGCGGCCGCCGAGCCGGCGGCCAACCCGGCAGTTGTGCGCGAGGGCTACGGCATCCTGCTGCGCGCGCTGTACCCGGCCGCGCCGCACGCCACGCACGGCCTGTGGGCGGCGCTGGGCTTCGAGGCCGCGCTGGGGCTGCTGCACGAGGCGCCCTGGCCCGCCGTCGACGAGTCGGCGCTGGTGCAGGACGAGATCGAGCTGGTGCTGCAGGTCAACGGCAAGCTGCGCGGTGCGCTGCGCGTGCCGGCCAGTGCCGACCGCGCCGCCGTCGAGGCGGCCGCGCTGGCCAGCGCGGAGTTCGCGAAGTTCAGCGAAGGCAAGGCGGCGAAGAAGGTCGTCGTCGTGCCGGGCCGGCTGGTGAATGTCGTCGTCTAGGCGGCGGCTGCTGGCGCTGCCGGCGGCGCTGCTGCTGGCCGGCTGCGGCTTCTCGCGCCGGCGCGCGCCCAGGCTGGCCTTCGCGTCGATCGCGCTCGTGGGCTTCGCGCCGCGCAGCCCGATGGCGGCCGAGCTCACGCGCGTGCTGCGCGAGCAGGTGCAGGTGCTGCCGGCGCCCGAGCGTGCCGAGGTCGTGCTCGAGGCGCTGGTCGACGCCCGCGAGCGCAGCATCGTCGCCAGCACCGCCGCCGCGCAGGTGCGCGAGGTGCAACTGCGCCTGCGCCTGAACTTCATCGCGCGCACGCCCTCGGGCCGGCTGCTCATCCCGCGCGCCGAGCTCCTCGCGGCGCGCGACCTGTCTACCACCGAGAGCGCCGTCCTGGCCAAGGGTTTCGAGGAGGCCGAGCTGTACCGCGAGCTGCAGACCGACGTGGTGCAGCAGGTGCTGCGGCGCCTGGCCAGCATCGTGCCGTAGGCCGCACAATCCGCGCGCCATGCAGATCCGCGCCGACGCCCTCGACACGGCCCTCGGCCGTGGCCTGAAGCGCCTGTACGTGGTGCACGGCGACGAACCCCTGCTGGCCCAGGAGGCCGCCGACGTCATCCGTGCCGCCGCGCGTGCCGCCGGCTTCGGCGAGCGCCAGGTGTTCACGGTGGCCGGCGCGCACTTCGACTGGAGCGCCGTCGTCGGCGCGGCGCAGGCCATGAGCCTGTTCGCCGAGCGCCAGTTCATCGAGATCCGCATCCCCTCGGGCAAGCCGGGCAAGGACGGCTCCGAGGCCCTGCAGCGCTACGTCGAGCACCTCTCGGACGACGTGCTCACGCTGGTGACGCTGCCCGGCCTCGACGGCGCCGCCCTGAAGAGCGCGTGGTTCGCCGCGCTCGACGGCGCCGGCGCCAGCGTGAGGGTGGAGGCCGTGCCGCGCCACGCCCTGCCGGCCTGGCTGGCGCAGCGCCTGGCGCGCCAGCAGCAGCGCGTGGCGCAGGGCGAGGAGGGCCAGCGCACGCTGGCCTTCTTCGCCGACAGCATCGAGGGCAACCTGCTGGCCGCCCACCAGGAGCTGCAGAAGCTGGCGCTGCTGCACGGCCCCGGCGAGCTGCGCTACGAGCAGGTGGAGGCCGCGGTGCTGAACGTGGCGCGCTACGACGTCGCGCAGCTGTCCGAGTCGGTGTGGGGTGGCCAGGTGGCGCGGGTGCTGCGCATGCTCGACGGCCTGCGCGCCGAAGGCGAGGCGGCCGTGCGCGTGCACTGGCTGCTGGCCGAGGACGTGCGCGCCCTGGCCCGGGTGACGGCGGCGCTGCGCGAGGGCCGGCCCATCGGCCTGGCCATGCAGGAGGCCCGCGTGTGGGGTGCCCGCCAGCGCGCGCTGGAGCGCGTGGCGCCGCTGCTGGCCGAGCACCAGGTGGCCTGGCTGCTGGACGCCGCGGCCATCGTCGACGGCATCTGCAAGGGCCTGCCGCATGCCGACTGGCCGCGCGACCCCTGGGACGCGCTGCGCCGCTGGGCACTGGCCATGCTCGAGGCTGCCGCCCCCGCGCCCCGCCAGGGGCGGCGCGTGCGGCTCGCGCTCAGCGCCTGAGGAGGGCCGGCACCGCCGGCGCGTCGTTCAGGGCGCCACCGCGTCCTGCCCCAGCACCACGCGCTGGTACGGGAACAGCGAGGTCATGCCGCCCGTGTGCAGGAACAGCACGCGCTCGCCGGGCCGGAACGCGCCCTCGCGCGCCAGCCCGATCAGCCCGGCCATGACCTTGCCCGTGTAGACCGGGTCCAGCAGGATGGCCTCGGTGCGCGCCAGCATCTGCACCGCCTCGACCATGCGCGCGTTGGGCACCGAGTACTTGGGCTGCCAGTAGCCGCCCACGCAGCGCACGTCTTCGGGCCGCACGGCGATGGGCAGGCCCAGCAGGTCGCACACCGCCTGCGCCTCCTTCAGCACCAGGGGCTGCTGCTGCGCGGGGTCGCGGCTGACGCCGATGCCGGTGATGGGAATGGTCATGTGGTTGCCCAGGAAGCCCGCCACCAGACCGCCGTGCGTGCCCGAGCTGCCGCTGCCCACCACCAGGTGGTCGATGGCCAGGCCGCGCTCGAACAGCTGCTGCTGCAGCTCCTGCGCGCAGGCCACGTAGCCCAGGCCGCCCAGCGCGTTGCTGCCGCCCCCGGCGATGACGTAGGCCTTGCGGCCGAGTGCGGCCACTTCGTCGGCCACGCGCTGCATGGCCGCGGTCATGTCGGTGCCCGCAGGCACCACGGTGAGGGCTTCCACGCCCAGCAAGCGGAACAGGAAGTGGTTGCCGCCGCCCTCGGGGTCGAAGCTGCCGGGCACGCGCTCCTCGATGACGAAGCGGCACTGCAGGCCCTCCTTCGCCGCCGCGGCCAGCGTGATGCGGCAGTGGTTGCTCTGCGGCGCGCCGCAGGTCACCAGCGTGTCGCAGCCTTGCGCCAGCGCGTCGGCCACCAGGAACTCGAGCTTGCGCGTCTTGTTGCCGCCGGGCGCCAGGCCCAGCAGGTCGTCGCGCTTGATCCACACCTCGGGGCCGCGGCCGCCGGGGCAGGTGGCGGCCAGCGCGGCGCTGAAGCGCGGCAGGGGTTCGATCGGCGTGGCGCCCTCGGTGTAGCGGCGGCGGGGGAAGCGGGCAAGGTCCATGGCGGTGGGCGTTCAGTAGCCGCGCGAGCGGTCGACGAGGTGGGCGATGGGCGCGCCGGCAGCCAGCGCGCGCAGGTTGGCCGCCACCACGGCGGCGGCGCTGCGCTCGTCGGTGGCGGCGGCGGCGTGCGGCAGCACGGTGACGTTCGGGTGCTGCCAGTACGGGTGGCCGGCCGGCAGCGGCTCGGCGTGGAAGACGTCGAGCACGGCGTGGGCGATCTGCCCGTCGGCCAGCGCGGCGAGCAGGTCGGAATCGACCACGTGCGCGCCGCGCGCCAGGTTCACCAGCGCCGCGCCGCGCGGCAACGCGGCGAAGGCGCGGGCGTCGAGCAGGCCGTGCGTCTCGGGCGTCAGCGGCAGCAGGTTGACCACGATGCGCACCTCGGCCAGGCGGTCGGCCAGCGCGCCGGCGCCGCGGCCCCAGGCCTGCACCGGGTAGCCCAGCGCGCGCAGGCGGGCGGCGGCCGTGCCGCCCATCTGGCCGCGGCCCAGCACCAGCACCGGCACCTCGTCGGCGCGCCGCTGCGGCAGCGGCTGCCACAAGCCCTGGCGCTGCTGCGCCTGGTAGGTGAAGAAGCCGCGGTGCAGCGACAGCACGGCCCACAGCGCCGTCTCGGCCATCGCGGCGTTCATGGCCGGGTCGACCATGCGCGCGATGGGCACGTGGGTCGGCAGCGTGCGGTCGGCCAGCAGCTTGTCGACGCCGGCCCACAGGCTCTGGATCAGCCGCAGGTCGGGCAGCCGAGCCAGGCGCCCGGGCGCAGGGTTGGCCACCACCGCGGCCGCGATGCCGGCTGGCGCGGCGTCGGCCTCGGCGTCGTCCAGCCACTGCACCTCGGGCAGCTGCCGCGCGAGTTCGGCCGCCCAGGCTTCGCGCTCGCCGGCGTCGAAGCGGCCGCTCAGCAGCACGCGCAGCGGCGCGGTCACTGGACCAGCCTCCGCGCTGCACGCTGCGGGATGAGCGCTTGGGAGCGGCCGGACGCGATCATGGCTGCTCCGCCGCCTCGGCCAGCCGCTGCAGCGCTTGCGCCACCGTGGCGGCGCGCACGGCGTCGCGGTCGCCGCCGAGCTGCAGCCGCTCGGCCTGCAGCGCGCCGCGCCGGCCCCAGGCCAGCCAGACCGTGCCCACCGGCTTGCCCGGCACGGCGCCGCCGGGGCCGGCGATGCCCGTCACAGCCGCGGCCAGTGTGGCCCGTGAACGGGCCAGCGCGCCGGCGGCCATGGCCCGGGCGACCTCCTCGCTGACGGCGCCGTGCGCGGCGATCAGCGCCGCGTCCACGCCCAGCAGCTCGGTCTTGGCCTCGTTGCTGTAGGTGACGAAGCCGCGCTCGAACCAGTCGCTCGAGCCGGCCCGCGCCGTGCAGGCCGCGGCCACGAGCCCGCCGGTGCAGCTCTCGGCGGTGGCGATGCGCTCGCCGCGGGCGGCCAACGCCGAGGCCAGCCGCTCCACCGCGGGGTTGAAGCTCAGGAGTTCCACAGCGTCCTCAACAAGGTGATCGCCGCCGCCATCAGCAGCAGGGTGCACAGCGCGGCCACGAGGTCATCGAACAGGATGCCGAAGCCCTGGCGGTGGCCGATGGGCTCCGGGCTGCCGTCGACGAGCCGCCGCTTGAAGCGCTGGTCGGCCCAGGCCACGGGCCCGGGCTTGGCGGCATCGAAGTAGCGGAACAGGCCGAAGGCCAGGAGCTGCACCCACCAGGGCGCGGGCGTCACCACCCACAGCACGATCCAGAAAGCGACGATCTCGTCCCACACGATGGCGCCGGGGTCGGCCACGCCGAGGTGGCGCGCGGTGCGCGTGCAGGCCCACTGGCCGACGACGAGCGCCAGCACGATGGCCACGGCCCAGCCCGCATCGCCCAGCCAGGGGTCCAGCGCCAGGAAGCTGGCCCAGCCCCACAGCGTGCCCACCGTGCCCGGCGCCTTCGGCGACAGGCCGCTGCCGAAGCCGAACGCCACCCAGTGCGCGGGGTCGCGCAACATGAAGCGGGCGCCGCCGACGCTGGCCATGTGTTCGCGGGCTTAGGCGAAGTGGTCGAAGCCACGCTCGGCGAAGGCCACGGGCCGGCCGGCGTCGTCGACGAGGCGCAGCCCGGGCTCGGCCTCGATGTGGCCGATGGGCGCGACGGCCACGCCGGCGCGCGCGCCGGCCGCGCGGACGGCCTCGTCCTGCGCCGCCGGGGCGGTGAACAGCAGCTCGTAGTCGTCGCCGCCGGCCAGCACGCAGGTGTGCTGCAGCGACGGCGCTTGCGCGGCCAGGATCGGGCTGCGCGGGATGCGGTCCACCGCCACGGTGGCGCCCACGCCCGAGCGCGCGAGCACGTGGCCGAGGTCGCCCACCAGGCCGTCCGAGAGGTCGATGGCGGCCGTGGCCACGCCGCGCAGCGCCAGCCCCAGCGCCACGCGCGGCTGCGGCAGCTCCATGGCTCGGCGCACGGCCTCGAAGTCCTCGCCCGGCAGCGCCACGCGGCCGCGGAAGACCTCGAGCGCCAGGCGCGCATCGCCCAGCCGGCCGCTGACCCAGAGCCGGTCGCCGGCGCGCGCGCCGCTGCGCAGCAGCGCCTGGCCCGGCGGCACCTGGCCCAGCACGGTGATGCCGATGGTGAGCGGCCCGGCCGTGGTGTCGCCGCCGACCAGCGCGATGCCGTGCGCGTCGGCCAGCGCGAACAGGCCGCGTGCCAGGCCCTCGGCGAAGGCGTCGTCGCCGCGCGGCAGCGACAGCGACAGCGTGAAGGCCAGCGGCGCCGCGCCGCAGGCCGCGAGGTCGCTCAGGTTGACGGCCAGGGCCTTGTGGCCCAGGCGTTCGGGCGCGACCGTGCTCAGGAAGTGGCGGCCCTCCACCAGCACGTCGGTGGACACGGCCAGCTGCTGGCCGGGCGCCGGCGCCAGCAGCGCGCAGTCGTCGCCCACGCCCAGCACCACGCCCGGCGCCGCAGGCCGCCCGGCCCGCGTGAAGTGGCGCGCGATGAGCTCGAACTCGCCAGCCATGCCTTGTGCGTCTCGTGTGCGGCCAGGGCCAGGGCCAGGGTCAGGGCTTGGCCAGCGTGGCCAGCACGTTGGCCAGCTCCACCGCGCTCTTGACCTGCATCTTGTCGAACACGCGCGCGCGGTGCACCTCCACCGTGCGCACCGAGATGTCCAGCGCGTCGGCGATCAGCTTGTTGGGCTTGCCCTCCACCACCAGCTGCATGACCTCGCGCTCGCGCTCGGTGAGCTCGGCCAGCCGCGTGCGCAGGCCGCCCTCGCTGTCGCGCGCGGCCAGCGCGTCGCGGCTGGCCGCCAGCGCCTGCTCGATGCGGTCGACCAGCGCGTTGTTGGAGAACGGCTTCTCGACGAAGTCGAAGGCACCCCGCTTGACCGTGGCCACGGCCGTGGGCACGTCGCCGTGGCCGGTGAGGAAGATCACCGGCAGCAGCGGCAGCAGGCCTTCGTCGGCCAGCCGGTCGAACAGGCCCAGCCCGCTCAGGCCCGGCATGCGCATGTCCAGCACCAGGCAGGACGGCGCCGAGGGCCAGGCCGGCCGGCCCGGGGCGCGCTGCCGGGCCAGCCACGCACCGAAGGCGTCGGCGCTGGGAAAGCCCTCGCTCAGCAGCCGCCGCGAGCGCAGCAGCCAGGCCAGCGCGTCGCGCACGACGTCTTCGTCGTCGACCAGGTACACCACCGGGATGCCGGCGGCGGGGCTCGAACTCACGGGCGGGTGGATGACAGGACTTCGGGGTCCGCAGTGTCGCCGCTTTCGGTGCCGGCGCGCCTCGGGGACGCCCCCGGGGCCGGGGCCGCGGGGGCCGCTTCGGCCACCGCCGCCCGCGCCACGGGCAGCGAGAAGCGGAAGGCCGCGCCCCGCCCCTGCGGCCCGGGCCCGTAGGCGAGCGCGCCGCCGTGCTGCTCGGCCACCGTGCGGCACAGGCTCAGGCCCAGCCCCATGCCCTCGGCGCGCGTGGTGAAGAAGGGCGTGAACAGGCGCGCCGCCACGTCGGGCGGGATGCCCGGGCCCTGGTCGGCCACGGTGAAGACGATGCGGCGGCCGTCCTCGGCAGGCTCGGCCGACAGCACGAGCAGCCGCTGCGCCGGATCGGTGCCGGCCTCCATGGCCTGGATGCCGTTGCGGCTGAGGTTGAGCAGCACCTGCTCGACCATCGTGCGGTCGCAGCGCACCGAGGACAGCCGCGCCGGGCCCGTGGGCAGCCGCACCTCGATGCGCGTGCCGCTCTTGCGCGCCTGCAGCCGCACCAGCGGCAACACGGCCTCGAACAGGTCTTCGGCGCCGATGCTCTCGTGCTGCTGCTCGCGCCGGCGCACGAAGGCGTGGACGCTCTTGATCACGCGGCCGGCGCGGTCGGCCTGCTCGGCGATGCGCTGCAGCGCCTGCCGGAGCATCGGCCGCAGCTCGGGGTCGGCCTCGGGCACGCCGTCGTCCATGAGGTTCAGCGAGCCGCTGGCATAGCTGGCGATGGCGGCCAGCGGCTGGTTGAGCTCGTGGCTCAGCAGCGAGGCCATCTCGCCCACCGTGGCCAGGCGCGCGCTGGCCTGCAGCCGCTCCTGCTGCTGGCGCGACAACTCCTCGACGCGGCGCTGCGCGCTCAGGTCGACGACGGCGCTCATCCAGCCGGTCTGCCGGCCGGCACCGTCGACCAGCGGCGCCTCGTAGACCATGACCGGGAAGCGCTCGCCGTTGCTGCGCATGAACACGGTCTCCACGCCCTCGCGGGCCTCGTTGGGGCCGTGTCCCTGGCCCTGCAGGCGCCGGCTCAGGCGGCGGCGGTACTCGGGCACGTACTCGGGCGGCCAGTAGGGCTGCACCTCGGAGGCGTCGTCGGCGGGCGGCGCGGCGTCGCCCTCGGTCCCGTCGCGCGCGGCCGGCCCGAGCAGCTGCTGCGCGCTCAGGCCCACCATGGCGCAGAAGGCCGGGTTGGCGTAGGTGACGCGGCCGCGCAGGTCGCGGGCCCGCAGGCCCGTGGGCAGCGAATCCTCCATGGCCCGGCGCAGGGCCAGCGCCTCGGCCAGCGCGCGCTCGGCCTCGGCGCGGCGGCGGCCGTCGCGCGCCAGCAGGGCGACCACCGCGAACAGCGCCAGCGACAGGCCCACCACCAGCGCGGTGGTCAGGTTGGGCACGAGGCTGGGCCGGCCTCGCGTGCCGTCGGCCCGCACCTGCATGGAGAAGCCCGGCAGGTCGATCACCTGGCGCGCCACGAACACCCCCGCGCCGCGGGTGGCGCCGACGCGCGCCAGGCGCGTGCCGTCGGGCTCCACCAGCGTCAGCTCGTGGCCGCTGAAGGCGCGCTCGTCGCCGAGCCGCTCGAGCACGCGCACCAACGAGAAGCTGCCCACCAGCGTGCCGCCGCCCTCCGCCGCCGGCAGCGGCACGCACAGGTCCACGACCTCCGTGCCCTGGCCGCCCGGCATCGGCACGAAGTACGAGCGCGAGAACCGCGGCGCGCCCACGATGCGCGCCGCCGCGCAGGCCAGCTGGGTCTCGGTGAGCAGTTCGCCGCGCGGCATCTGCGCGAACAGCGTCGGGGGGTAGGGCGTGTCCTGCACCCGCCGGACAGCGAAGTCCTCGCCGCGCCGCTCGACGCGCTCCAGGCCATGGCGCTGGCGCAGCAGCGCGGCCACGGCGGCCTCGCGCTCGGCGTCGGCCAGCGGAAAGCCCAGCGCCTGCAGCTCGCGCGCCTGGCGCATCAGCTCGCGCTTGATCTCGGCCGCGGCCAGCGTGGCCACGCGCTCGGTGTCGTCCTGCGCGCGACCGCTCTCGAAGTTCAGCGACAGCGCCACCAGCAGCGACTGCGCCACCACCAGCAGCGCCATCAAGGCTGTCCACAGCAGCACGCGCCGCGCGCGGCCGCGCTGCGCCAGGCGGGGCGCCGGCGTCGGGCCCGGGGTCGTCGGCAGGGGTGGCGTCATGCGAGTCGGGCGAGTATCCGCAGCCGCCAGTCAAAGCTGCTACGCAGTTTCTCGTACGGAATCGCGCGGCGTCGCGCCAGGGGGCGACTCCTACAATGAAATCGACAGGAGACTTGAATGTCCAGCCCGAACGACACCAGCGCTGCCGAGCGAGCGGCCCAGTTCCGAAAAGCCGCGCTCGATTACCACGAGCGCCCGACCCCCGGCAAGCTGGCCATCACCGCCACCAAGCAGATGCTGAACCAGCGCGACCTGGCGCTGGCCTACAGCCCGGGCGTGGCGGCGGCCTGCGAGGAGATCGTCGCCGACCCGCTCAACGCCTACCGCTACACCGCGCGCGGCAACCTCGTGGCCGTGGTCACCAACGGCACCGCCGTGCTGGGGCTGGGCGACATCGGCCCGCTGGCCGCCAAGCCCGTGATGGAGGGCAAGGCGGTGCTCTTCAAGAAGTTCGCTGGCATCGACGTCTTCGACATCGAGATCGCCGAGAAGAACCTCGACAAGCTGGTCGACGTGATCGCGGCGCTGGAGCCCACGTTCGGCGGCGTCAACCTCGAGGACATCAAGGCCCCGGACTGCTTCTACGTCGAGCGCAAGCTGCGCGAGCGCATGAAGATCCCGGTCTTCCACGACGACCAGCATGGCACCGCCATCGTGGTGGGTGCCGCGGTGCTCAACGCGCTGAAGGTGGTGGGCAAGCGCATCGACCAGGTCAAGCTCGTCACCAGCGGCGCCGGTGCGGCGGCGCTGGCCTGCCTTGGCCTGCTGGTGAAGCTGGGCGTGCCGCGCGCCAACATCTGGGTGACCGACCTCGCCGGCGTCGTCTACCAGGGCCGCACCGAGCTGATGGACGAGGACAAGGCGCAGTTCGCGCAGCCCACAAATCACCGCAAGCTGGCCGACGTGCTGCCCGGCGCCGACATCTTCCTGGGCCTGAGCGCCGCGGGCGTGCTCAAGCCCGAGATGCTGGCGCACATGGCGCCGAACCCGCTGATCTTCGCGCTGGCCAACCCCACGCCCGAGATCGCGCCCGAGCTCGCCAAGCAGGCGCGGCCCGACGCCATCATCGCCACCGGCCGCACCGACTACCCGAACCAGGTCAACAACGTCCTGTGCTTCCCGTACATCTTCCGTGGCGCGCTCGACTGCGGCGCCACGACGGTGAACGACGCCATGGAGATCGCGGCCGTGCACGCCATCGCCGAGCTCGCGCAGGCCGAGCAGAGCGAGGTCGTGGCCGCGGCCTATGCCGGCGCGACGCTGAGCTTCGGGCCCGAGTACCTGATCCCCAAGCCCTTCGACCACCGGCTGATGGAGAAGATCGCCCCGGCCGTGGCCAAGGCGGCGGCCGACAGCGGCGTGGCCACGCGCCCCATCACCGACCACGAGGCCTACCGCGAGCGGCTGCGGCAGTTCGTGTACGCCTCGGGCACGGTGATGAAGCCCATCTACGACCAGGCCAAGAAGGCGCGCTCGCGCCGCGTGGCCTATGCCGAGGGCGAGGAGGAGCGCGTGCTGCGCGCCGTGCAGGTGGTGGTCGACGAAGGCCTGGCGCGGCCCACGCTGATCGGCCGCCCGGCCGTCATTGCCAGCCGCATCGAGAAATTCGGCCTGCGCCTGAAGGAGGGCCTGGACTACGACGTCGTCAACGTCGAGCACGACGAGCGCTACCGCGACTTCTGGATGAGCTACCACCGCCTCACCGAGCGCAAGGGCGTCACGGTGCAGGTGGCCAAGATCGAGATGCGGCGCCGGCTCACGCTGATCGGCGCCATGCTGCTGAAGAAGGGCCACGTCGACGGCCTGCTGTGCGGCACCTGGGGCACCACGGCCAACCACCTGCAGTACATCGACCAGGTGATCGGCACGCGCAAGGGCGGCAGCCCGCGCACGGCGCAAGACGTGGCAGTCTACGCCTGCATGAACTGCCTGCTGCTGCCCGGGCGTCAGGTGTTCCTGGTGGACACGCACGTCAACGCCGACCCGAGCGCGGAGCAGCTGGCCGAGATCACCGCGATGGCCGCCGAGGAGATGATGCGCTTCGGCATCACGCCCAAGGCAGCGCTGCTGTCGCACAGCAACTTCGGCACCCACGACACCCCGTCGGCGCAGAAGATGCGGCGCACGCTGGCGCTGCTGCGCGAGCAGGCGCCCTGGCTGGAGGTCGACGGCGAGATGCACGGCGACATCGCGCTCGACGCCGAGGCGCGGCGCAAGCTCATGCCCAACGGCACGCTCAGTGGCGAGGCCAACCTGCTGGTGCTGCCCAACATCGATGCCGCCAACATCGCCTACAACCTGCTGAAGACGGCGGCCGGCGGTGGCATCGCCATCGGGCCGGTGCTGCTCGGGGCCGACAAGCCGGTGCACATCCTCACGCCCTCGGCGACGGTGCGGCGCATCGTCAACATGACGGCGCTGGTGGTGGCCGATGCCGAGGCGGGGCGCCAGTCCGCCTGACCCGGGGGGCTCGGCACGGCATCCCGTCCCGCATCCCGCATCCCGGGGCCCGGTGCGGCCCTTGTCGGGGCCCTGCGGAACTTCCCCAGCGAACGAGCCTCACAGCCATGTGAGCGCCCACTGATACCCCTGCTCGCGTGCCCCAATCCGGGGCGGCAACTTGAGTTTTCGAGGGCTCGGCGCTACGATGCGCGTTTGACTTTTCAGGGTTAACCCGTGTTCTGGACCGGATCTCAGGCTGCGGCAGTGACTCCCTCGGGGCGTCGGTCGCGTGCGCCGCGGGCACCGGGCCTGCGCGGCGCCCTGGCGGCGCTGGTCCTGGCGGGTGGCGCCACCTTGGGCGGGCTGGCCGCCCCGGCCATGGCCCGCACGGCCGACGGCCCTGGCGTTTCCGAGACCGTGGCGCTGGCCGCCTTGCCGTCCGAGGCCCGCAAGACGCACCGGCTGATCCTGGCGGGCGGGCCGTTTCCCTACGAGAAGGACGGCACCGTGTTCTTCAACCGCGAGAGGCTGCTGCCGCCCCGGCCGCGCGGCCAGTACCGCGAGTACACGGTGCGCACGCCCGGCGTGTCGCACCGGGGCGCCCGGCGCATCGTCTGCGGCGGGCTGCCGCCGAGCCAGCCCGAGGTCTGCTACTACACCGCCGACCACTACGCCAGCTTCAAGCGCATCCAACCCTGAGCCGCCGACCAGAGCCCCGCGCCATGAACGCCGCCACCGATCACGCTTACCTTTCCCCGCCACCCAGGAGGATCGCGACCATGGAGTTGCAGACCATCCGCCCCAACCTCGTGCAGGCCATCCGCGCCTATCGGGTTGACGACCTGATGGCCGCGGCGCAGGCCGCCGGTCATCACTTCCTGTACGCCAACCTTTCCGGCGCGCAGACCAAGCAGGACGTGCTCGACGGCATCGCCGCGGCGTTCACGTTCCCGCCGCACTTCGGCAAGAACCTCGACGCCCTGTACGACTGCATGACCGACCTCGTCCACAAGAGCGGGCAGCAGCCGGGCTTCGTGGTCGTGCTCGAGCAGATTCCCGACAACCCCCGCTTCGACCGCGAGGCCCGCGAGCAGCTGCTCGAGGTGTTCCGCGACGCCGCCGAGTACTGGGGCGACCGCCGGATCCCGTTCCGATGTTTCTATTCTTTTCAGTAGCCCGCTCCCAGGAAAACGGGTCATGGGAGCGGGCTGCTGAGACGGCCCAGACGACGCCGGCGGCCGCCGCCGGCACCGCGGCAGCCAAGCCGGTTGCCGCCAAGGTGGTGCCCAAGAACGGCACCAACCCGAACTTCGGCATGAACATGCCGATGATGAGCAGCGCCTTCGACACGGCCGCCTGGCTGTCGGCCGCCTGAGCGACGGGCCGGGCCTGGCTCAGGCCCGGTGCAGCGCCAGCGCCACGTACTCCGCCACCGGCACCTCCTCGGCGCGGCGCTGCAGGTCGAAGGCCGCCCCCGGGGCGTGACGTTCGATCCACGGGCCCAGCGAGTGGCGCAGCAGCTTGCGCCGCTGCGAGAAGGCCGCCGCCACCAGGGCGCCCAGCCGGGTGGCATCGATGGCGGCCACCGCCTCGGGCGGGCGCGGCACCATGCGCACCACCGCCGAGTCCACGCGCGGCGGGGGCTCGAAGGCCCGCGGGGGCACCTCCAGCACGGCCTCGATGGCGTAGCGCCACTGCAGCATCACCGACAGCCGGCCGTAGTCCTTGCCGCCCGGCGCGGCGGCCATGCGATCCACCACCTCCTTCTGCAGCATGAAGTGCTGGTCGCGCACGGCGTGCGCCACCGGCAGCAGGTGGAAGAGGATGGGGCTGGAGATGTTGTAGGGCAGGTTGCCCACCACGCGCAGCGGCCGGCCGGCCAGCGCGGCCAGTTCGGCGAAGTCCACGTTCAGCACGTCGGCCTCGATCACTGACAGCCCGGGCCGGCCGCTGGCGCGGAGCCGCGCCGCCAGGTCGCGGTCGAGCTCGATCACCGTCAGGGCGCCGGCGCGTTCCAGCAGCGGCTGCGTCATGGCGCCAAGCCCGGGGCCGATCTCCACCAGCGCGTCGCCCGGGCGCGGCTGGATGGCGCGCACGATGTCGCCGATCACGGCCTCGTCGGCCAGGAAGTGCTGGCCGAAGCGCTTCCTGGCGAAGGGCGCGCCGCGGCCGCCGCTCACAGCGGCGGCTCGCGCAACTCGACGTAGGCGCGCGAGCGCAGTTCCCGGGTCCAGTCGACGTAGGCCTGGTCGAAGCGCTGCTCGCGCAGCACGTTGCGCGCCTGCTCGCGCAGCTGGCGCTGGCCCAGCGTCGCGGTCCGCCGTTCCAGCACCTGGATCAGGTGCACGCCGAAGCGCGAGACGACGGGGTCGGACAGGCCGTTCAGCGGCAGCGCGTTCATCGCCGCCTCGAACTCCGGCACCATCTGCCCGGGGTCGGACCAGCCGAGGTCGCCGCCGCTGGCGGCGCTGCCGTCCTCGCTGACGCGCCGCGCGATCTCCTCGAAGCTCACGCTGCCGGACTCGATCTGCCGCTTGTACTCGGCCAGCCGGCGCGTCGCGGTCTGTGCGTCGAGTTGCGCCGAGGTGCGCAGCAGCACGTGGCGGGCGCGGGTCTGGGTGATCTCGCCGAGCGCGCGCTCGCGACGCTCGATCAGCTTGAGCACGTGGAACCCGGCACCCGAGCGCAGCAGCGTCGGCGCGACCTCGCCATTCTTCAGGCTGCGCGTGTGTTCGATGAACAGGTCGGGCAGGCGCGACGCCGGCCGCAGGCCGATGACGCCGCCGCGCGCGCTGTTGCTGTCCTCGCTGACCTCGCGCGCCACGACCTCGAAGTCGGCGCCGCCGCGCACGCGGGCCAGCGCGGCCTGGGCGAGCGCCTGGCGCTGCGCCAGCAGCTCGGGGGTCGCGCCCTCGGGCACGGTCACCAGGATCTGGGCGATGTTGGTCTCGACGTCGGCATTGAGGGCGCGGCGCTGCTGCTCGAGCAGCTGGTCGACGTCGTCTTCGCTGACGCGGATGCGCTGGTAGACCTCGCGCTCGCGCAGCCGCTCCATCATGATCTGGTCGCGCAGGTTGGCGCGGAAGCGCGCGAAGTCGATGCCGTCGGCCGCCAGCCGCTGGCGCAGCGCCTCGGGCGTGAGCTGGTTCTGCAGCGCGATGTTCTGCACCGCGCGGTCGATCTCGGCGTCGTCGACGCGCATGCCGCTGTCGCGGGCCTGCGTGATCATCGCGCGCTCGTCGATCAGCGCGTCGAGCGCGAGCTGCCGCAGCTCGGCCTCGGTCGGCACGGCCTGGCCGGCCCGCTGGGCCTCGGCGCGCGCGCGCTGCACGCGGCGCTCGACTTCGCCGGCCGTCACCGACTCCTGGTTGACGACCGCGGCGATCCAGTCGGCGTTGCGTGTCGTGCCCGCGGCCAGCTGCTGACCGTGTGCCGCGGCGCCGACGGCAGCGAGCAGGGCGATGGCCACCGGGCGCAGGAGGAACGAGGGACGCGGGGCGCGGAAGGGATTCGTGATCATCGGCAGCGGGCTCAGGGTGTCGGGCCGCCGTCGGCGGCCCGGCCGCTGTCGCGATCGTCGCGCAGCAGGCGGTAGCCGGGGATATTGTCCCTCAAGGCCTTCAGCGGGTTGGAGCCCACGTTCAGGCGCGACAGGCCGGTGAGTTCGAGCTGGAAACCGAAGCGCGTGGTGGCCTGGCTGCGTCCGGTGGACAACTGCGTCACCACCACGCGGGCGATCCAGCACCCGGCGTCGTACTCCACGCCGAGGATGGAATCGGTCAGCCGGCTGTCCTTCAGGCTGTAGTTGAAGCGGCCCACCGAGTACCAGGCGCCCTTGCAGGCGCCACTGCCGCTGCCGCCCGCCGCGGGCTGGCCGCTGCCGGCCGTGGCGCCCCACACCGGCCACTGCCAGCCCACCTCGAGCTGCTCGGACAGGCCGCGCGCCAGTCGGTAGGTGGCGCCGACGGTGCGGTAGGGCCCCGGGGAGTAGCGCGCGCCCAGGATCGAGCGCACCGAGCGACTGATGTCGGGGCTGTACTGCACCGCGGCGTCCAGTCGCCAGCCCGGCAGCACGCTGGTGCTGCCCACCAGCAGCGCGTCGGAGAAGCGCTGCTCCAGCGTCGGCCCGTCGGGCGAGCCGTCGGCCTGCGGCGCCACGCGCTGCGGCCGCAGCAGCACCCGCTGCACCAGGCCCAGGCGCAGCGCCTCGGCGCCGCTGGCGGCATCGACCAGCCGCGACGTGACGCCGACCGTGAGCTGGCGCGCGTCGGAGACGCGGTCCACGCCGGAGAACGCGTTGTCGGTGAACAGCGAGACGACGTTGAAGTCCTTGCCCGCCGAGTCGTAGTTGGGCAGCTGCCGCTGCGCCTTGAAGGGCGTGTTGACGAACAGCAGCCGCGGCTCCAGCGTCTGCCGCAGCTCGCGGCCGAAGAACACCGTGCTGCGCTCGAGCTCCAGGCCGAGGTCCAGGCTGAAGGTGGGGATGGCGCGGCGCGCGTCGACCACGCCGCTGGCCAGCCGCTCGGTGTTGGCGTACGCGGCGGCGTTCAGCGACAGGCGCGGCACCGCGAACCAGCCTTCGCCGCGCACCGGCCGCGCCACCGAGCCCAGGGCGTGCCAGCGGTCGCCCGTGGGACGGTTGAGCGCCCGGGCCTGGTCGTCGGGCAGGGTGAAGCGGTTGAACTCGGTCTCCAGCGCCACCTCCACCCCGCCGGCCAGGCGTGTCCGCAGCGCCAGGCCCACCTGTGGGCTTCGCTCGTAGGGTGCGGTGACGAAGGACTCCGGGTCCTGCAGCACCTGCCACTTCAGCACGCGGGCGTAGGCGCTGGCCTCGCCTTCGCCCAGCCACGAGGCGGCCGGCAGCGCGTAGCGCCGCTCGAGGCTGGCGGCGCCGGCCAGCAGCCGCGGCGTGAAGCTGCGGCCGGCTTCGGGGAAGTCCTTCCACCAGGCGTCGTCGCTGACGCGGGCGATCTCGGCCTCCACGCGCAGGCCGGCCGCCGGCTCGCCCTGGTGCAGCCACTGCAGCGAGCCGCGCGAGCGCCGCGCGACCTGGTCCCTGGGCAGCGCGTCGATCCGGATCGCGCCCTCGTGGCGCGGCTCGAGGTACCGGAACTCGCTGTCGAGGCCGAGGCCGCGCCGCGTGATGATGCGCGGCGCCAGCGTGGCGTCGCGGTTGGGCGCGATGTTCCAGTACCAGGGCACCGAGACGACGAGGCCGCTGCGGTTGTCGATGCTGATCGACGGCGGCAGCCAGCCGCTCTTGCGCGCGTCGTTGATCGGGAAGCTCAGCGCCGGCAGCGCCAGGATGGGCACGCCCAGGAAGCGCAGCTGCGCGCCCTCGGCAAGGCCCTCGTTGGCATCGAGGTCGAGCGTGATGCGGTCGGTCTTGAGCACCCAGTCGGGCTCGTCCCCCGTGGCGCCGGGCTCGACGCGCGGGCAGCTCGTGTAGGTGGCGTTGGTGGCCCGCGAGCGCCCGGGCCCCAGGAAGTCGATGCGGTCGGCACGGCCGCCGGCGCCGATCTCGGTGAAGTCGAAGCTCGGCTCGAGGAAGAAGCCCTCGAAGCGCTGCACCGCGATCTCGAGCTCGGGGCCCCGGTAGACCGCGCCCTGCCGCGCGATGCTGACGCTACCGCTGGCGCGCGCGGTGTCGCGCACGCTGTCGTAGGTCAGCCGGTCGGCGCGGATGACCACGCCGCCACGGCGGAACTCGACGTCGCCCTCGGCCACGGCCTGCAGCTCGGGCTGGCTGGTGAGCGTGCGCGCCTGCAGCACGATGGGCAGCCGCCCCGCCGCAATGCCGCGGGGCGGCGGCGCCAGGCGCGTGGAAGCTTCGAGGGTCGTGGCCGCCGCGGTCGGTGCCGACGCGGCCGATGCCGACGCGGCCGATGCCGCGGGCGCCGCGGCCGCAGGGGCGGTGCCTTTCGGCGCGGCGCCTGCCGGTGCGGCCGTGGCGAGCGCAGCGAGCGCCAGGGCCAGCGTCGGATGGGTCATGCGCTCGGGGCAGGCGTTGGAAGCGCGGTTCTTAGAATCATTATCCATGAGCGAATCCGCCCCGACCCCGCCGCCGGCCCCGCCCGCAGCAGGCCGCGTGACCTGGGCCGATCCGGCGCGTCGCGACGCCTTCGAGCTTTGGCTGGCCGACGTCGCGCCGCGACACGGCCTCGATGTCGCCACCCTGGCCCCGGCCTCGGCCGATGCCAGCTTCCGGCGCTACCTGCGCGTGGCCGGCGCGGGCGGGACCCGCATCGTGATGGACGCGCCGCCGCCGCTGGAGGACACGCGCCCCTTCGTGCACGTAGCCGCGCTGCTGGCCGAGGCCGGGCTGCACGCGCCGCGCGTGCTCGAGGCCGATGCCGGGCGCGGCTTCCTGCTGCTCGACGACCTCGGGCAGCAGCCTTACCTGGCTGCGCTGCAGACCGCGCAGGCCGCGGGCGACGGCGCGCGGGCCGACCGGCTGATGCGCGACGCCATTGCGGCGCTGGTGGGGCTGCAGCGCGGCGTGCCCGCGGCGGCGCTGCCGCCCTTCGACGAGGCGCTGCTGCGCCGCGAGCTCGACCTCTTTCCCACCTGGTGCGTGGCGCGCGAGCACGGCATTGCCTGGGGTGACGCCGAGCAGCAGGCCTGGCAGCGCACCTGCGACGTGATCGTGGCCAGCGCGCTGGCGCAGCCCGTGGTGGCCGTGCACGCCGACTGGATGCCCCGCAACCTGATGGTCTGCGGCGGCCCCGGCGAGCCCGCCAACCCGGGCGTGCTCGACTTCCAGGACGCCGTGGCCGGCGCCGTCACCTACGACATCGCGTCGCTGCTGCGCGACGCGTTCATTTCGTGGCCCGAGGAGCAGGAGATCGACTGGGCCGTGCGCTGGTGGCAGGCGGCGCGCCGCGCCGGCGTGCCCGTGGCCGACGACTTCGGCGAGTGCTGGCGGGCGCTGGAGTGGATGGGCCTGCAGCGGCATCTCAAGGTGCTGGGCATCTTCTGCCGCCTGAAGCACCGCGACGGCAAGGCCGGCTACGCCGCCGACCTGCCGCGCTTCTTCGGCTACGCCACCCGGGTGGCGCTGCGCTACCGCCCGCTGGCCCCGCTGCTGAGGCTGCTGGAGCCCATGAGCGAGCGGACGGTGGCGGCCGGCTACACCTTCTGACGGCCCCAGGCAGAGCCCCGGACCCGGGATCACCCGGATCCGGGGCGGTGTCGTGGCTTACTTGGGCAGCACCACGGTGTCGATGACGTGGATGACGCCGTTGCTGGCCACGACGTCGGCCTGCACGACCTTGGCGTTGTTCACGGTCACGCCGCCGGTGGTGCCCAGGCTCAGCATGCCGCCCTGCACCGTCTTCACGCTGCCGGCCTTCACGTCCTTGGCCATCACCCGGCCCGGCACGACGTGGTAGGTCAGCACGGCGGTGAGCTTGGCCTTGTCCTTGAGCAGCGCGTCGAGGTCGGCCTTCGGGATCTTGGCGAAGGCCGCGTCGGTGGGCGCGAACACCGTGAACGGGCCGGGGCCCTTGAGGGTGTCGATCAGGCCGGCGGCCTGCAGCGCCGTGGCCAGCGTCTTGAACGAGCCGGCGGCCACCGCGGTGTCGACGATGTCCTTGGCCTGGGCGGCCAGCGAGGCTGCGGCCAGGGCGGTGGCGATGAAGAGCTTTTTCATGGAGAGTGTCCTTTCGGGGACGTTTGGGGGAAGGGATTCGGAAAGGTCAGGGCCGCGGCAGGATCACGCGGTCGATGACGTGCACGACGCCGTTGCTCGCGAGCACGTCGGTGCTCGTGATGGCGGCACTGCGGCCGCGCTGGTCGGTGATGGCCAGGGCGGGGCTCACGGTGAAGGTCTCGCCCTGCAGCGTGGTGACGGGCGTGCCCGGCACGATGTCGGCCTTCAGCACGCGGGCCGGCAGCACGTGGTAGGTGAGCACCTGGGTCAGCAGCGGGGTGTTGGCCAGCAGCTGCGCCTTGGTCACGCCCAATTCCGCCAGCAGCGCCGCAAAGGCGTCGTTGGTGGGTGCGAACACCGTCAGCGGCCCGGGGCCCGACAGCGCGCCCTGCAGGTTGGCGGCCACGACGGCCTCCACGAGGATGCTGAACTGCGGCAGCGCCTGCGCCGTCTGCACGATGTTGCGGTTGGCCGGCAGCAGCACGCGGTCGACGACGTGGATGACGCCGTTGGTGGCGCCGATGTCGGTCTGCGTGATTCGGCTGGTGCGGTTGCGGCCGTCGGTGATGACGAGCGCCCCGGACACCGAGTCGACCTTGAAGATGCCACCGGCCAGCGGCGAGATGGCCTTGCCCAGCGGCACGCTGGCGCGGGGCACGCGGGTGTTCAGCACGTGGTACTGCAGCACGCTGGTCAGCAGCGGCGTGTCGGCCAGCAGCTGGGCGCGCGTGATGCCGAGCTCGGTCGCCAGCGCGTTGAAGGCGTCGTCGGTGGGCGCGAATACCGTGAAGGTGCCCGAGCCGAGCAGCGTCGATCGCAGGCCGGTGTTCACCAGCGCCTGGTTCAGCGTGCCGAAGCGCGCGTCGGTGGCCGTGACGTCGGCGATCGTGAACGGGTGGTCGTCACCGCTGCCGCCGCATGCGGCGACCAAGCCCGTGGCGAGGGCGGCGAGGGAGAGCCGAATCCACTTCAACATTGTTTTGCTCCTGCGTTCTGGGCCGTGCCCGCTGCGGGCCCGGTGGGGGGTGGATGGCCATGCGGAATGGCATGACGACCCGGAGTATGAACTCAACAGTTTTCCTAGTGAACTGCTCAGTCACTACAGAGACTGTGGAGATCATATGGTGACTACAGGGTTTTCACCGACCCGTCCCCAGGGCGCCTGCCGACGGGCCTACGCCATCCGGCGTATGCCCCGGCCCGCCGGCGACGAGCCTACGGCCCGACAATGCAAGGCTTCCCACCGAGATCACCACGCGGCCCGGGCTGCTGCGGCCGCGGCGTGGCCCGTGCCATGGCCCTGTTCGCCTACTTCGAGAGCCGCATCCGTCCGACCGCGATGCCCGGCAGCGCGCCTCCCCAGGGCCTGCTGGCCTTCTATTGGCACTTCATCCGCCAGGCCAAGCACCTGTTCGGCGCGATGTTCGTCACCGGGCTGGTGGTGGCGCTGATCGACACCCTGATCCCGCTGTTCATCGGACGCCTGGTGCGGCTGATGGAAGCCACCGACCGCGCCGCGGCGCTGGACGCCGCGATGCCGACGCTGCTGGCGATGGGCGCGGCGGTGCTGATCGGCCGGCCGCTGGCGCTGCTGCTGGACAGCCTGGTGCGCAACAACGCGGTGGTGCCGGGGGTCACCAGCCTCATCCGCTGGCAGAGCCACTGGCACGTGGTGCGGCAGAGCTGGCCGTTCTTCCAGAACGACTTCGCGGGCCGCATCGCCAACCGCGTCATGCAGACCAGCAACGCGGTGCGCGAGAGCGTGGTCAGCTGCATCCGCGCCGTCTGGTACATCATCGTCTAGGGCCTGTCGGCTCTGGTGCTCATGGCCATGGCCGACTGGCGGCTGGCGCTGCCCACGGTGGCCTGGTTCGTGGGCTACGTGGTGTTCCTGCGCCACTTCGTGCCGCAGATGCGCGACCTGGCCAAGACGAGCTCGGAGCTGCGCAGCCAGGTCATGGGCCGCGTGGTCGACAGCTACACCAACATCCTCACGGTGAAGCTGTTCGCCCGCGCGCGCGACGAGGACGCCTACGTGCGCGAGGTGATCGACGAGCACAGCGGCGCCATCGCCGCGCACATGCGGCTGATCACCATCTTCATGACCACGCTGTCGGCGCTCAACGCGATGCTGCTCGTGGGCACGGCGGCCATCGGCGTGTGGCTGTGGGGCAATGGCACCATCGACGCCGGCACGGTGGCCACCGCCTTGCCGCTGGCCTGGGCCATCGCCAACGTGGCCGGCTTCGTGAGCTGGGAAGTCACCGGCATCTTCGAGAACGTGGGCGTGGTGCAGGAAGGCATGGAGACCATCGCCGTGCCGCACGCGATGGCCGACAAGCCCGGCGCGCGCGAGCTGCAGGTCGAGCGCGGCGAGATCCGCTTCGAGCACGTGACCTTCACCTACGGCCGCAACGACGGCAAGAAGGTGCTCGACGACCTGAGCCTGGTGGTCAGGCCCGGCGAGCGCGTGGGCCTGGTGGGCCGCTCGGGCGCCGGCAAGAGCACGCTGGTGAACCTGCTGCTGCGCTTCCACGACATGGAGCAAGGCAGCGTGCGCGTCGACGGCCACGACATCCGCGGCCTCAGCCAGGAGAGCCTGCGCGCCGCCATCGGGCTGGTGACGCAGGACACCTCGCTGCTGCACCGCTCGATCGCCGCCAACATCGGCTACGGCCGGCCCGGCGCGTCGATGGACGAGATCGTGGCCGCGGCCCGCAAGGCGCAGGCGCACGAGTTCATCCTCGGGCTGCAGGACTGGAAGGGCCGCACCGGCTACGACGCCCACGTGGGCGAGCGCGGCGTCAAGCTCAGCGGCGGCCAGCGCCAGCGCGTCGCCATCGCGCGCGTGGTGCTGAAGGACGCGCCCATCCTGCTGCTCGACGAGGCCACCAGCGCGCTGGACAGCGAGGTCGAGCTCGCCATCCAGGAGCAGCTGCTGGGCCTGATGGAGGGCAAGACGGTGATCGCCATCGCCCACCGCCTGAGCACCATCGCGCGCATGGACCGGCTGATCGTGCTCGAGCAGGGCCGCATCGTCGAGCAGGGCACGCACGCCGAACTGCTGGCGCTGGGCGGCCACTACGCCAAGCTCTGGTCGCACCAGAGCGGAGGCTTCCTGGGGGGGAGTAGGCCCCCAGGCTGCGGGCGCTGCGCGTCCTCGCCACCCCCCCGGGGGGCTCAGCCCGGACCGGGGGACCCGGATCCGGGCTGGGTGGGCCCCCAGGCTGCGGGCGCTGCGCGTCCTCGCCACCCCCCGAGGGGGCTCAGCCCGGACCGGGAAACCCGGATCCAGGCTGGGCGGGCCCCCAGGCTGCGGGCGCGATCTCAGGGCATCGCCGCGATCACCTGGGCCACCGATGCGGTGAGCTTCTTCGCGTAGGGCACGTGCAGGAACTCGTTGGGCCCGTGGGCGTTGCTCTTCGGGCCCAGCACGCCACAGACCATCATCTGCGCCCTCGGGAAGCCGGCCTGCAGCATGCTCATCAGCGGAATCGTGCCGCCTTGCCCGATGTAGCCCAGCGGCGCGCCCCAGTGCGCCATCGAGGCGCCGTCCATGGCCCGTTCCAGCCAGGGCGCGAGTTCCGGCGCGTTCCAGCCCGTCGCGCCCAGCTGCCCGGCGCGGCCGTCGGGGTGGAAGATGACGCGGGCGTTGTAGGGCGCGTTGTCCTCCAGCAGCGCCTTCAGGCGCATGCTGGCCTCGTGGCCGTCCACCAGCGGCGGCAGGCGCAGGCTCAGCTTGAAGGCCGTGTGCGGCCGCAGCACGTTGCCGGCGTTGGCCAGCTCGGGGAAGCCCTCCGCGCCGGTGACGCTGAGCGTGGGCCGCCAGGTGCGGTTGAGCAGGCCCTCGACGGGGTCGGTGGTGGTGGGCAGGGCCACGCCGCCGTCGGCGCCGCAGGCCCAGGGAAAGCGTTTCCAGACCTCGTCGCCGAGGATGGCCGCCGTGGCGCGCGCCTGCGCCACGCGCGAGGCCGGAATCTCACAGTGGAAGCTCTCGGGCAGCAGCCGCCCGGTGGCGCTGTCCTCGAGCCGGTCGAGCACGTGGCGCAGGATGCGGAAGCTGCTGGGCACCAGGCCCGAGCTGTCGCCCGAGTGCACGCCCTCGGTCAGGATCTCCACCTTCAGCACGCCGCTGACCATGCCGCGCAGGCTGGTCGTCAGCCAGAGCTGCTCGTAGTTGCCGGCGCCGCTGTCCAGGCACACGACGAGGCCGATGTCGCCCAGCCGCGGCCTCAGCGCTTCGATGAAAGCGGGCAGGTCGGGGCTGCCGCTTTCCTCGCCGCTCTCGATCAGGCCCACGCAGCGCGGGCGTGCGATGCCTTGGCGGTCGAGCGACTCGATCGCGGTGATGGCGGCGTAGGCGGCGTAGCCGTCGTCGGCGCCGCCACGGCCGTAGAGCAGGCCGTTCTCGAACTTGGGGGTCCAGGGCCCGAGGTCGCTGCGCCAGCCGTTGAACTCGGGCTGCTTGTCGAGGTGGCCGTAGAGCAGCACCGTGTTGCCGCTGCCGTCGGCGGCGGCGCGCGTGGCCGGGATGTCGAAGAACAGCACCGGCGTCCGCCCCGGCAGGCGGATCACCTCCAGCGTCAGCCCGGCGATGCGGCGGCCCTCGATCCAGCGCGCGGCATCCACCACCACGCGGTCGAGCAGGCCGTGCTCGGCCCACTTGGCGTCGAACATCGGGCTCTTGGCCGGCACCGCGATGTAGTCGGTGAGGGCGGGCACGATGCGCTGGTCCCAGGCCTCGTCGGCGTGCGCCGCGAGCGAGGCGGCCAGGGCGCCGGCCTCGGCGCTGCGGGTGGGGGCGTTCATGGCGGCGGTCTCCTGAAGGTGTGTGCAGTCTAGAGCCGGTCCAGCCACTGCACGAGCCGCATCAGCACGCCCTCGCGCTCGGGCTCGTTGAAGATCTCGTGGCGCATGGCCTCGAACTCCCAGGCGGTGAGCACGCGCGGCGGCGCGGCGGCGGCGAAGGCGCGGCTGCCGGCGGGGTCGACGACGCGATCAGCGCCGCCCCACATCAGCAGCGTCGGCAGCGCCCAGCGCGGCGCGGCGGCGCGCACGTGCTCGCCGGCGTCGAGGATGAAGCGCGCCAGCCGCGCGCTGATGCGGTCGTGCACCAGCGGGTCGGCGAGGAAGGCGGCCACGACGGCCTCGTCGTGCGACAGGCCGCGGGGGTCGATGCCGTTGCGCTGTGCCAGGTCGGGCAGCAGCCGCTCGCCGATGGCCAGCTGCCAGCGCTGCCAGGCCGACAGCCGCGCGGCCAGTGCGGGCGACGACAGTGCCAGCCCCTGCACCGGGCGGCTCCAGCCCGCCGGGCGCGGGTTCAGCGCCTCGGCCACGAAGCGCGCCGCCAACGCGCCGCCCATGCTGTGGCCCAGCAGCACCCGCGGGCCGCCGGTGGCCGGTGCCCGGTCCAGCACCTGCGCGAGGTCTTCCAGCAGGCAGTCGCCCCGGGGCAGCGTGCCGCGCGGCCCGCCGCTGCGGCCGTGGCCGCGCTGGTCGTGCGCGAGCACCGACCAGCCCGCGGCGTTCAGCGCCCGCGCCACGTGGTCGTAGCGCGCTGCGTGCTCGCCAAGCCCGTGCACCACGACCACCAGGCCGCGCGGCGCCGGAACCGGCCACTCCGACAGCGCCAGGGCGAGCCCGTCGGGGGTGTTGAGGACGGGGTTGCTCACGATGGCCCCACCGGCTCGGTTCTTGGAATATTTGACATTTTCAACATCATCTCCGACGCTAAATTCGATACATTCATTTCTTCTCTTATCACTTAGGGCGCGCGACATCGCGACGGTGGCGAGCCCTCCCGAGCCGTGATTCCTCAAGACGACTTCTTGCAGTTTGCCCGCGAGGCCGAGGCGAGCCGGCTCCGGGCCTTCGCCGGCGACGTGATCTACAAGGAGGGCATGCCGGCCACCCACCTGTACATCATCACCGAGGGCGAGGTCGACCTGTTCCTGGTGCGCGACGGCAGGCGCACCGTGGTCGAGACCCTGCGCACGGGGCAGTGCTTCGGCATCGAGCCGCACCTGGAGCGGCCCGAGCGGCTGCACAGCGCCGCCGCCCGCAGCTACAGCGAGATGTCGCTCGTGCCGCTGCACGCCGTGGCCGAGGCCGTGGCCGAGGGCTCCGAGCTGGCGCGCGGCCTGCTGCGCACGCTGTCGGAGCGGACGCTGGCGGCCCACCGCCTGATCGCGCAGCGCGTGAACTTCCAGCCCGAACTGCAGGTGTACGCGCAGATCCTGCACCTGCTGGGCCTGGCCGAGGTCGGCCGTGCCGCGGTGGCGCTGCGCCCCGGCGCCGACAACCGCAGCCCCCAGGCGCAGCCGCTGCTGCAGGACGTGCTGCACAACGCCCGGCTGCTGCTGGGCCACTCCGAGCGCCACGCGCTCGCCTGCCTGGCCCGGCTGCGCGCGGCCTGCCTCATCCGCATCGAGGACGACCGCGGCCTGGGCAAGCGCGTGCACTTCGCCGTGCGCGACATCGTCTCCGACGTGCGCCGGCTCGTCGAGAGCGACGCCGACGCCGACCGGCTGCGGCACGAGACGCTGAGCCTGGACGAGTTCGCCTCGATGGTGGACGTCGAGCGCACCGTGCTGCTGCGCAAGCTGGCGGCCGGCGACTTCGCCGACGACGTCTTCACCTTCCGCCGCGAGGAGATCCTGCGCCTGCTCGACACCCAGGGCCGGCGCTACTTCGCCGAGCGGCGCATCAAGCAGCCGCAGGAGTTCACCGAGGTCGCCGACCTCGAGTTCGCCGACGCCAAGACGCTGTTCGCGGCGCTGTCGCGCCGCGACGGCCTGGACCTGGCCAAGCTGCTGGCCACGCTGGCCGGCGAGCCAGTGCGCGACCGCATCCTGGACGCCCTGCCGAGGCGCCGCCGCGAGGAGGTCGAGGCCGAGCTGCAGGGCCTGCGGCCCGATCCGGTGGAGGCGCGGCAGCTGGGCCTGGCGCTGCTCGGCGAGGTGCAGGCGGCGATGCTGGCCGCGCAGGGCGGCTGAGCGCCGGCCCGGCCGGCTACGGCACCCAGCCGTAGTCGATGGTCAGCGGCGCGTGGTCGGAGAAGCGCTCGTCGAGGTAGATCGCGGCCTTCTTCGCCGTGGCCGCCACCGCGGGCGTGGCGAAGTGGTAGTCCAGCCGCCAGCCCACGTTCTTGTCCCAGGCCTGGCCGCGGTTGCTCCACCACGTGTACTGCTCGGGGCGGGTGTCGAGCGTGCGGAACACGTCCACGAGGCCGCCTTCGCCGAGGAGCCCGTCCAGCCAGGCGCGCTCCTCGGGCAGGAAGCCGCTGTTCTTCTGGTTGCTCTTCCAGTTGCGGAGGTCGATCTCCTTGTGGGCGATGTTGACGTCGCCCAGCAGGATGAACTCGCGCTCGGCCTTCAGCCGCATCAGGTGGGGGTACATCGCCGCCAGGAAGCGGAACTTGGCGGCCTGTCGGTCCTCGCCGCTGCTGCCGCTGGGAAAGTAGCAGCTGATGACGCTGAACCGGCGCCGGGGGGTGTCGTAGCGCGCCTCGACCCAGCGGCCTTCGTCGTCGAACTCGGGCGAGCCGAAGCCCGTGATCACGTCGCTGGGTGATTTCTTCACGTACAGGCCGACACCCGAGTAGCCCTTCTTGCGAGCAAAATGGAAGTGGCCTTGCAACCCCCCGACGCGGTCGAGGGTCCCGGCCACGTCGCCGGCCTGCGCCTTGACCTCCTGCACGCCCATACAATCCGCCGCCGCGGCTTCGGCCCAGGCTGCGAACCCCTTTCTGGCGGCCGAGCGGATGCCGTTCAGGTTGAGCGTGACCACTCTGAAAGCCAAGAGATTCCTCCAGCGCCCGCCGTTAGACCCGCGATGAGCCTCCCCGCCCCGGATCCGATCGCACAGGAGTTCGTGCCCTTCGCCTTGCGCGCGGGCGTGCTGCGCTTCGGGGAGTTCCGCACCAAGGCCGGCAGGCTGTCGCCGTACTTCTTCAATGCCGGGGGCTTCGACGACGGTGCCAAGCTCGGGGCGCTTGCGGCATTCTATGCACGGCGCCTGCTGCAGGCCCGCAGCGAGGGCCGCCTGGCCTTCGACATGTTGTTCGGCCCGGCCTACAAGGGCATCACCCTGGCCTCGGCCGTGGCGGTGGAGATGGCGCGCGCCGGCCACAACCTGCCCTACGCCTACAACCGCAAGGAAGCCAAGGACCACGGCGAGGGCGGCACGCTGGTCGGCGCCCCCGTGCGCGGGCGCGTGCTCATCGTCGACGACGTCATCTCGGCCGGCACCTCGGTGCGCGAGTCCATCGCCATGATCCGCGCCGCCGGCGCCGTGCCGGCGGGCGTGGCCATCGCGCTGGACCGGCAGGAGCGCGCCACGCAGGACGGCGCCGACGCGCCCTGGAGCGCGGTGCAGTTCGTCGAGCGCGAGCTCGACCTGCCCGTGGTGGCCGTGGCCACGCTGGCCGACCTGCTGCAGTGGCTGCGCGCCGGGGCCGATGCCTCGCTGGCCGAGCACGCCGCCGCCGTCGAGGCCTACCGCGCACGCTACGGCGTGGCGGCGGACTGACCGCCATGCTGCGGCCGGGCATCCTCGGGATCCTGCTGGGCCTGGCGGGCCTGTGGCCGGCCGCGGCCGCGTCGCAACAGCCGCCCACGACCTCCGGCATCTACACCTGCGTCGACGACCGCGGCCGCCGTCTCACGGCCGACCGGCCCATCGTCGAGTGCCGCCACAAGGAGCAGCAGATCCTCAACCGCGACGGCTCGCTGCGCGCCGTCCTGCCGCCCACGCTCACGGCCGAGGAGCGCGCCGCCAAGGAAGCCCGCGAGCGCGCCGCCGCCGAGTCCAAGGTCGCCAGCGCCGACGCCGCGCGCCGCGACCGCAACCTGCTGGCGCGCTTCCCCGACGAAGCCTCACACAACCGCGCGCGCGAGGCCGCGCTCGACCCCGTGCGCGTGGCCATGCGCGCCACCGAGCAGCGCCTGCGCGAGCTGCAGGCGTCGCGCAAGCCGCTGCTCGACGAGGCCGAGTTCTACGTCGGCAAGACCCTGCCGCCCAAGCTGCGCAGCGCGCTCGATGCCAACGACGCCTCGGTCGAGGCGCAGCGAGCCGCCGGCGCCACGCAGGAGGCCGAGCTCGAGCGCATCAACCGCCTCTACGACGCCGAGCTCGAGCGCCTGCGCCGGCTGTGGGCCGGTGCGTCCCCGGGCTCGGTGCCCATGTCGGCGGCCGATCGCTCGGCTCCCATCGCCAGGCCCTGACGCCGCAGGCTCGCGGCGCCTCGCCCGCGCCTCAGCCCAGCTTCTTCTTCAGCAGTTCGCCGGCCTGTGCCGGGTTGGCCTTGCCCTGGCTGGCCTTCATCACCTGGCCCACCAGCGCGTTGAAGGCCTTGTCCTTGCCGGCGCGGTACTCGGCCACCGACTTCTCGTTGCGGGCCAGCACCTCGTCGACGATGGCCTCCAGCGCGCCGGCGTCGTTCATCTGCTTCAGGCCCCGGGCGTCGATCACCGCATCGACATCGCCGGCCTCGCCGGCCCACAGCGCGTCGAACACCTGCCGCGCGCCGCTGTTCGAGACCGTGCCGTCGACGACGCGGCCGATCAGCGCCGCCAGCGTGGCCGGCGCCAGCGCCACGCCATCGATGCCGCGGCCCTCGGCGTTCAGGCGCTTGCTCACCTCGCCCATCAGCCAGTTGGCCGCGAGCTTGGCCCAGGCGGCCCCGCCGCGGCCGCCGTCCAGCGCCCGGCCGGCGTCGCGCACGGCCTCGTAGTAGCGGGCGAAGGCCAGGCTCTGCGTCATCATGGCCGCGTCGTAGGCGGGCAGGCCGTCGTCGCGCTCGAAGCGCGCCGCCATCGCGCGCGGCAGCTCGGGCATCGCCGCCCGCACGCGCTCGACCCACTCGGGCGCGATCACCAGCGGCGGCAGGTCGGGGTCGGGGAAGTAGCGGTAGTCGTGCGCGTCTTCCTTGGTGCGCATGGCGCGCGTCTCGCCCGTGTCGGGGTTGAACAGCACGGTGGCCTGCTCGATGGGCAGGCCGTCCTCGACGCGGTCGATCTGCCACTGCACCTCGAAGTCGATGGCCTGCTGCAGGAAGCGGAAGCTGTTGAGGTTCTTGATCTCGCGCCGCGTGCCGAAGGGCTGGCCGGGCCGGCGCACGCTGACGTTGGCGTCGCAGCGGAAGCTGCCCTCCTGCATGTTGCCGTCGCAGATGCCCAGCCACACCACCAGCGCGTGCAGCGCCTTGGCGTACTCCACGGCCTCGGCGCTGCTGCGCATGTCGGGCTCGGAGACGATCTCCAGCAGCGGCGTGCCGGCGCGGTTGAGGTCCACGCCGGTGGCCGGGCGGCCGTCGGGCAGGTGGAACTCCTCGTGCAGGCTCTTGCCGGCGTCCTCCTCCAGGTGCGCGCGCGTCAGGCGCACGGCGCGCGGCCGGCCGTCGAGCACGAAGGCGACCTCGCCGCCCTGCACCACGGGGATCTCGTACTGGCTGATCTGGTAGCCCTTGGGCAGGTCGGGATAGAAGTAGTTCTTGCGCGCGAAGATGCTCAGGGAAGCGACATGCGCGCCCACCGCCAGCCCGAAGCGGATGGCGCGCTCCACCGCGCCGCGGTTGAGCACCGGCAGCGTGCCCGGCAGGGCCAGATCCACCGGGCAGGCCTGCGTGTTGGGCGCGGCGCCGAAGGCGGTGGCGGCGCCGCTGAAGATCTTGCTGGCGGTGGCCAGCTGCGCGTGCGTCTCCAGGCCGATGACGACCTCGTAGCCGCGGATCAGGGCGGGGGCGCTCACGGCTTGGGCTCCTGCCCGGCCGGCGAGCCTGGCGGCTCCAGCCGGTGGAAGTCGGTCGCCCGCTGCAGCGCGTGCGCGGCGTGCAGCAGCGTGCCTTCGTCGAAGTGGCGGCCGATGAGCTGCAGGCCCACCGGCAGGCCGCCCGCGCCAAGGCCGGCGGGCACGCTCATGCCCGGCAGCCCCGCCAGGCTGGCCGGCAGCGTGAAGATGTCGGCCAGGTAGGCCCGCAGCGGGTCGCCCGCCTGCTCGCCCAGGCGCCAGGCCACCGTCGGCGCCACCGGGCCGGCGATGAGGTCGCAGTCGCGGAAGCAGGCCGCGAAGTCGTCGGCGATCATGCGGCGCAGCTTCTGCGCCTGCAGGTAGTAGGCGTCGTAGTAGCCGTGGCTGAGCACGTAGGTGCCGATCATGATGCGGCGCTTGACCTCGGGGCCGAAGCCCTCGGCGCGGCTCTTCTTGTACAGGTCGAGCAGGTCGCCGTGCTGCGCCGCGCGGTGGCCGAACCGGACGCCGTCGAAGCGGCTGAGGTTGGAACTGGCCTCGGCCGGGGCGATGATGTAGTAGACGGGGATCGACAGCTCGGTGCGCGGCAGGCTGACGTCCACCAGCGTGGCGCCGAGCCGCTCGAGCTCGGCCAGTGCGGTGCGAACGGCCCGGCCGACGTCTTCGGCCAGCGCCGCGGGGAAGAACTCCTTCGGCAGCCCGATGCGCAGGCCCTGCAGCGGCCGGCCCGCCGGGGCGCCCTCGCGCGGGCGGGCCAGCGCGGCCACGTAGTCGTCGGGCGCGCGCTCGGCGCTGGTGGCGTCGCGCTCGTCGAAGCCGGCCATGGCCGCCAGCAGCAGCGCGCAGTCCTCGGCCGTGCGCGCCATCGGGCCGGCCTGGTCGAGGCTGGAGGCGAAGGCGATCATGCCGTAGCGGCTGCACACGCCGTAGGTGGGCTTGATGCCGGTGATGCCGCAGAAGGCCGCCGGCTGGCGGATGGAGCCGCCGGTGTCGGTGCCGGTGGCCGCGGCCACCAGCCGCGCCGCCACGGCCGCGGCGCTGCCGCCCGAGGAGCCCCCCGGCACGCGCGTGCGGTCCCAGGGGTTGAGCACGGGCCCGAAGGCCGAGTTCTCGTTGGCCGAGCCCATCGCGAACTCGTCGCAGTTGAGCTTGCCCAGCGTCACCGTGCCGGCCGCCGCCAGCCGCGCCACCACGGTGGCGTCGAAGGGGCTGCGGTAGTCGGCGAGCATCTTCGAGCCGGCGGTCGACGGCAGCCCGGTGCGGGCGTAGTCGGTGACGAAGATGTCCTTGTGGGCGATGGGCACGCCGGCCAGCGGCCCGGCCGTGCCGGCGGCGCGCGCGGCGTCGGCGGCCCGGGCCTGCTCGCGGGCGCGCTGCTCGTCCAGGGCCAGGAAGGCGCCCAGGTCGGCGTGGGCCCGGGCGCGCGCCAGCATCGCCTCGGTGAGCTCCAGCGCCGAGAAGCGCCGCCCGGCCAGGCCGTGCAGCTGCTCGGCGACGCTCAGCGTGTGCAGGGCGCCGCTCACTCGATCACCCTGGGCACGAGGTACAGCCCCGCCTCGACGGCCGGCGCGCTGGCCTGGTTGGCGCCGCGCCGGGCCTCGGAGGCCGGCTCGGTGACAGCGTCGTCGCGCAGCCGCAGCGCCACCTCCTGCACCGCCGACAGCGGCGTGTACAGCGGCTCGACGGCGTGGGTGTCGACGGCGCCCATCTGCTCGACGATGCCGAAGAAGCCGTTGAGCTGGCCCAGCATCTGCTCGGCCTCGGCGGCGGAGATCTCGAGCCGCGCCAGGTGCGCGATGCGGCTCACGTCGGAGGGGGTCAGGGACATCGGAAGGGGGCCGTGCGCCGCGTCGGCCTGCTGGAAAAAGCGGCTCCGCCAGGGCGTCGGCGTGCATGGGGTCGGTTATTATCTCCGGCCAACCTGCACGCCCCCGACCGCAGGGAAACGCCGCTCCCGACCCACTGCCCCGGACTCACCGCGCCAGGGCCCTCCGCAGCCTCTTCAGCAGCCCTCGACAGCGCGCGCCTTGCCGCCAGCGGTGGCCCCTTGGCCGCCCCGATGCCGGCCACCGACGCTCCCGCCCTCGGCCGCCCCGAACCTTGCCCCTGCCCATGTTCGCCGCCTCCCTGCGCCGCTACTTCTCGACCGATCTCGCCATCGACCTCGGCACCGCCAACACGCTGATCTACGTGCGGGGCAAGGGCATCGTGCTCGACGAGCCCTCCGTCGTGGCCATCCGCCACGAGGGCGGCCCCAACGGCAAGAAGACCATCCAGGCCGTCGGCAAGGACGCCAAGGCCATGCTGGGCAAGGTGCCCGGCAACATCGAGGCCATCCGGCCCATGAAGGACGGCGTGATCGCCGACTTCACGGTGACCGAGCAGATGCTCAAGCAGTTCATCAAGATGGTCCACCCGCGCTCGGTGCTGCGCCCGAGCCCGCGGATCATCATCTGCGTGCCCTGCGGCAGCACGCAGGTCGAGCGGCGCGCCATCCGCGAGTCGGCGCTGGGCGCCGGCGCCAGCGACGTCTACCTGATCGAGGAACCCATGGCCGCCGCCATCGGCGCCGGGTTGCCGGTGTCCGAGGCCTCGGGCTCGATGGTCGTCGACATCGGCGGCGGCACCACCGAGGTGGGCGTCATCTCGCTGGGCGGCATGGTCTACAAGGGCAGTATCCGCGTCGGCGGCGACAAGTTCGACGAAGCCATCATCAACTACATCCGCCGCAACTACGGCATGCTGATCGGCGAGCCCACCGCCGAGGCCATCAAGAAGACCATCGGCAGCGCCTTCCCGGGCAGCGAGGTCAAGGAGATGGAGGTCAAGGGCCGCAACCTCAGCGAGGGCGTGCCGCGCAGCTTCACCATCAGCTCCAACGAGATCCTCGAGGCCCTGACCGACCCGCTGAACCAGATGGTCAGCGCGGTGAAGAACGCGCTGGAGCAGACGCCGCCCGAACTGGGCGCCGACATCGCCGAGCGCGGCATGATGCTCACCGGCGGCGGCGCGCTGCTGCGCGACCTGGACCGCCTGCTGGCCGAGGAGACCGGCCTGCCCGTGCTGGTGGCCGAGGACCCGCTGACCTGCGTGGTGCGCGGCTGCGGCATGGCGCTGGAGCGCATGGAGCGCCTGGGCTCCATCTTCACCTCCGAGTAATGTCCGCCCCCGTCGCTGCGCGCCGGTCCCCCGAGGGGGCCTGAACGGCCTGGGGATCGCCATGCCGCTGGGCACGCTCGACCGCACCCCGCCGCCGTTCTTCCGCCAGGGCCCCTCGGCCCTGAGCAAGCTGGTGTTCTTCTCTGCCCTGGCGGTCTTCCTGATGGTGGCCGACAAGCGGCTGCAGATCGCGCAGCCGGTGCGACAGGCGCTGGCCGTGGCGCTGCTGCCGCTGCAGCGCGCCGTGGCGGTGCCGGTGGAGACGATGACCGGCGGCGCCGGCTACCTGCAGGGCCTGGCAGCGGCGCGCAGTGCGCAGGAGCAGGCCGAGCGGCGAGCCACCGCGCTGGCCGAGCGCGCCACGCGCGCCGAGCAGCTGGCGGCGGAGAACGCCCGCCTGCGCGCGCTGCTGGAGCTGCGCCCCGCGCTCACCGTGCGCTCGCTGCCGGCCGAGGTGCTGTACGAGGCCGCCGACCCGTACTCGCGCAAGGTGTTCATCGACCGCGGCCTGACGCAGGGCGTGAAGCTGGGCGCGCCCGTCATCGGCGAGGCCGGCGTGCTCGGCCAGGTGACGCAGGTCTACCCGCTCACCGCCGAGGTCACGCTGCTTTCCGACAAGGACGCGGCGATCCCGGTGCTCAACACGCGCACGCAGCAGCGCAGCGCCGCCTTCGGCGCCGGCCGGGGGGGCGGCCTGGAGCTGCGCTTCATGAGCGGCAACGCCGACGTCAAGGTGGGCGACGTGCTGCACACCAGCGGCCTGGACGGCATCTACCCGCCGGGGCTGCCGGTGGCCACCGTGGCGTCCGTCGAGCGGCGCGTCGAGTCGGGCTTCGCGCGCATCGTGCTGGAGCCGGCAGCGCCCGCCGACGGCGTGCGCCAGGTGCTGGTGCTCGAGCCGGTGGGCGTGCAGCTGCCGCCGCGGCCCGAGCCGGCGGTGCCGCTGGACAAGGTCAAGCCCGAGAAGAAGCCCAGGCCGCGGCCTGGCCAGCCCGCGCCATGAAGCCCCGTCGCGAGGCACCGCCGTCCGTGATCGTGCGCCGGGAAGGAGGCTCTGCATGATCATGCCCAGGGGCTCGGACCAGCTGCTGCTGCCGGCCAAGCCGCTGTTCATCTACGGCTCGCTGCTGCTGGCCTTCGGCTTCCACCTGCTGCCGCTGGGCCGCCACGCCGCGATTCCCGACCTGCTGGCGGTGGCCCTGGTGTTCTGGAACGTGCACCAGCCGCGCCGCGTGAGCGTGGGCCTGGCCTTCGTGGCCGGCCTGGCGCTCGACGTGCACCAGGGCGCCATCCTCGGCCAGCATGCGCTGGCCTACACGCTGCTGTCGTACGTGGCGGTGGTCATCCACCGCCGGCTGCTGTGGTTCGGCGTGATCGAGCAGGCGCTGCAGCTGGTGTTGCTGTTCGCCGCCGCGCACGCCGTGTCGCTGGTGGTGCGGCTCATTGCGGGCGACATGTTCCCGGGCTGGTGGCTGCTGGCTGCGCCGCTGCTGGAGGCGGCGCTGTGGCCGCTGGCCACCTGGTTGCTGCTGGCGCCGCAGCGCCGCGCGCCCGACCCCGACCAGAACCGGCCGCTGTAGGCTAAGGACATGGCTGCCGTCCTTCGCGACGTCGAACAGGAGATCGACCGCTTCCGCGGCCGGCTGCTCGCGGCCGCCGTGTTCGTGCTGGTGCTGTTCGCGCTGGTGGCGGCGCGCCTCGTGCACCTGCAGGTGTTCCGCCACGAGGAGCTGGCCACGCAGGCCGAGGCCAACCGCATCGCCGTGGTGCCCATCGTGCCCAACCGCGGCCTCATCGTCGACCGCAACGGCATCGTGCTGGCCAGCAACTACTCGGCCTACACGCTGGAGATCGCCACGCGCGGCGTGCGCGGCGCCGGGCTCGAGGCCCTGATCGACGAGCTCGCGCAGGTGGTGGAGATCACCGCGCGCGACCGCCGCCGCTTCCGCCAGCTGCTGGGCGACATGAAGGGGGCGGAGTCGCTGCCCATCCGCAGCAAGCTCTCCGACGAGGAAGTGGCCCGCTTCACCGCGCAGAGCTTCCGCTTCCCGAACGTGGAGATCAAGGCGCGGCTGTTCCGCCACTACCCGCTGGGCGAGACCGGCAGCCACCTGCTGGGCTACATCGGGCGCATCAACGCCGCCGAGAAGGCGGCGATGGAGGAGTGGCCCGAGGAGCGCCAGAGCAACTACAAGGGCACCGAGTACGTCGGCAAGCTGGGCCTGGAGCTGGCCTACGAGCAGCCGCTGCACGGCAGCACCGGCTTCGAGGAGGTCGAGACGAGCGCCGGCGGCCGCGCCGTGCGCCGCCTGAGCAGCCACCCGCCGACGCCCGGCGACAAGCTCGTGCTGTCGGTCGACATCCGGCTGCAGGCGCTGGTGGAGCAGCTGTTCGGCGACCGCCGCGGCGCGCTGGTGGCCATCGACCCGCGCAACGGCGAGGTGCTGGCCTTCGTGAGCAAGCCCACCTTCGACCCCAACCTCTTCGTCGACGGCATCGACAGCGAGAGCTGGCGCGAGCTCAACGAGAGCATCGACAAGCCGCTGCTGAACCGGGCGCTGCGCGGCACCTACCCGCCGGGCAGCACCTTCAAGCCCTTCATGGCCATGGCGGCGCTCAACAGTGGCAAGCGCAGCGCCAGCACCGTCATCCACGACGGGGGCAGCTTCCAGTTCGGCAACCACGTCTTCCGCAGCCACGGCGACAAGGGCCTGGGCCCGGTGGACATGCACCGCAGCATCGTCAAGAGCAGCAACGTCTACTACTACACCCTGGCCAACGAGATGGGCGTGGACCTGATGCACGCGCAGCTCGAGCCCTTCGGCTTCGGCGTCAGGACCGGCATCGACCTCGAGCACGAGGTCGCCGGCATCCTGCCCAGCACGGAGTGGAAGCGCCGCTACTTCAAGAAGCCCGAGCAGCAGCGCTGGTACGCCGGCGAGACCATCTCGCTGGGCATCGGCCAGGGCTACAACAGCTTCACCATGCTGCAGCTGGCCAGCGCCACCGCGACGCTGGTCTCGGGCGGCCAGCGCTTCGAGCCCCGGCTGGTGCGCGAGATCGAGGACGCCATCAGCGCCCAGCGCCGGCCGGTGCCGCGCGAGGCCCGGGAGCCGCTGCCGCTGAAGCCCGAGCACGTGGAGGTCATCCGCCGCGCGCTGCAGGCCGTCACGCAGGAGGGCACCTCGACGCGGGTGTTCGCGGGGGCGCCCTACAGCAGCGGCGGCAAGACGGGCACGGCGCAGGCCGTGAGCGTGCGCCAGGGCCAGAAGTACGACGCCGCCAAGCTGGCCGAGCACCAGCGCGACCACTCCCTGTACATGGCCATGGCGCCGGCGGAGGCGCCGACGGTGGCCCTGGCCGTGGTGGTCGAGAACGCCGGCTTCGGCGCCGAGGCCGCGGCGCCCATTGCGCGGCGCGTCTTCGACTACCTGCTGCTGGGCCAGTGGCCCAGCGAGGAGGACATTGCCCTCGTGCGCGAGGGCCGCGCCGCCGCGCCCGTGGGCGCGCCGCGGCGGGCGCTCGACGTGCCCCTGCCCGGCGTGGCCCTGCCCAGCGCCGCGGTGGACGCCCGATGAACGCCGTCTTCGAGCAGGCCGCGTGGCCGCGCCGCGCCGCGCGCGTGTTCGCGGGCTTCGACGGGCCGCTGTTCCTGGCCATCGGGCTGCTGGCCGTGATCGGGCTGGTGGTGATGTACTCCGCCGGCTTCGACAGCGGCACGCGCTTCGCCGACCACGGCCGCAACATGCTGATCGCGCTGGGCGTGATCTTCCTCGTGGCCCAGGTGCCGCCGCAAAAGCTGGAGCGCCTGGCCGTGCCGCTGTACGTGCTGGGCGTGGTGCTGCTGCTGGCGGTGGAGTTCTTCGGCGTCACGCGCAAGGGCGCCACGCGCTGGCTGGACGTGGGCGTGACGGTGATCCAGCCCAGCGAGATCCTGAAGATCGCGCTGCCGCTGATGCTGGCCTGGTGGTTCCAGAAGCGAGAGGGCCAGCTGCGCGTGGCCGACTTCCTGGTGGCCGCGCTGCTGCTGGCGGTGCCGGTGCTGCTGATCGCCAAGCAGCCCGACCTCGGTACCGCGCTGCTGGTGATGGCGGCGGGCGTGTTCGTGATCTTCTTCGCCGGGCTCAGCTGGCGGCTGGTGGTGCCGGTGCTGGTGCTCATCGTGGTGGGCATCGTCACCATCGTCGCGATGGGCGACGCCTGGTGCCAGCCCGGCGTGGAGTGGATCGGCCTGCGCGAGTACCAGAAGACCCGCGTCTGCACGCTGCTCGACCCGACGAAGGACCCGCTCGGCAAGGGCTTCCACATCCTGCAGGGCATGATCGCCATCGGCTCCGGCGGCCTGGCGGGCAAGGGCTTCATGCAGGGCACGCAGACGCACCTGGAGTTCATCCCCGAGCGCACCACCGACTTCATCTTCGCCGCGCTGAGCGAGGAGTTCGGCCTGGCCGGCGTGCTGGTGCTGCTGGCGGCGTTCGTGTTCCTGATCTTCCGCGGCCTGATGATCGCCGCCGAGGCGCCCACGGTCTTCTCGCGGCTGCTGGCCGGCGCGGTGACGATGAGCATCTTCACCTACGCCTTCGTCAACATGGGCATGGTCAGCGGCATCCTGCCGGTGGTGGGCGTGCCGCTGCCCTTCGTGAGCTACGGCGGCACGGCCATGGTGACCATGGGCCTGGGCCTGGGCATCCTGATGTCCGTGGCCCGCAGCAAGCGGCTCATGCAGAGCTGACCGCGGCCGGCGGCGGCGCCAGCGGGAAGCGCACCGTGAACAGGGCCCCGGGCGTCGCGGCGCCGGGGCCGGCGTGGCGCGGCCGGGCGTCGGCCAGCGTGACCGTGCCGCCGTGGCGCTGCACGATCTCCAGCACGATGGCCAGGCCCAGGCCGCTGCCATCGACCTGCGTGCCCAGGGCGCGGTAGAAGGGCCGGAACACGGCATCGCGTTCGGCCAGCGGGATGCCGGGGCCGGTGTCCTCGACCTGCAGCACCACGACCTGGCCGAAGGGGTCGGGCACCACGCGCGCCGTCACCGTGCCGCCGGCCGGCGTGTACTGCAGCGCGTTGTCCACGAGGTTGCGCACCAGCTCGCCCAGCAGCACCGGCTCGCCGAGCAGCATCAATCCGGCGGGCGGCGCGTCGTCGTCGGGGCCTTCGTAGCCGAGGTCGATGCGGCGGTCCATCGCCTTGGCGACGAAGTCGCGCACCACCGACCGCACCAGCGCCGCCAGGTTCACCGGGCGGTGCTGCAGCACCTGGCCGGCGGCGGCGTCGGCGCGCGCCATCACCAGCAGCTGGTTGACCATGTGCGCGGCGCGCTGCGTCGACACCGCGATCTGCTTCAGCGAGTGCGTCATCGTCTCGGCGTCCCCGCGCCCGGCCGCGATGTCGCGCGCGGCCAGCTCGGCCTGCATGCGCAGGCCGGCCAGCGGCGTCTTCAGCTGGTGCGCCGCGTCGGCCAGGAAGTGGCGCTGCGCCGCGATGGTGTGGTCCAGCCGCTGCAGCAGGTCGTTGATGGAGTCCACCAGCGGGGCCACTTCGTCGGGCACGCCGCCGGTCTCGATGGGGCTGAGGTCGGTGCTGTCGCGGCGGCGGATGCGCTGCTGCACGTCGGCCAGGGGGCGGATGCCGCGCGCCAGCGCCAGCCACACCAGCAGCACCGCCACCGGCAGGATCACGAACTGGGGCAGCAGCACGCCCTTGATGATCTCGGTGGCCAGGCGCGAGCGCTTGCCCAGCGTCTCGGCCACCTGCACCAGGGCGTCGCCTTCGCCGTCCCCCGGCAGGGCCAGCCAGGCCACGCGCACCGGCTCGTCGCCCAGCAACTCGTCGCGGAACTGCACGCCGTTGGCGTCGGGCCGCGCGCCCTGGGCGGAAAAGGCGTCGCTGTCCGTGGGCAGGGCCAGGCGCGCGTCGCCGGCCACCAGCTGGCCGCGCGTGCCCAGCACCTGGAAGAACGCGAAGTCGCCGTCCTCCTCGCTGCCCAGCAGCGTCAGCGCCGTGCGCTCCAGGGCAGCGCGCAGGTCGGGCGAGGCCGCCCCGTCGGCGGCGATCACCTGGACCGAGGCCTGCCGCGCCAGCGCCAGCGCCGCCTCGGCGAGCTCGCGGTCGTAGGGCCGGTTGGCGATGCCCTGGGCCACCAGCCACGTCAGCCCCAGGCTCATCGGCCACAGCAGCAGCAGCGGCGCGAGCATCCAGTCGAGGATCTCGCCGAACAGCGAACGCTGCTCGACGCGGCGCCGCGGGTCAGGCACGGCGGGCTGCGGCCGGCGGGCGCGGGCGGGTGCCGTCAGGTTGCAATCTTCTCGAGGCAGTACCCGAGGCCGCGCACGGTGGCGATGCGCACCGGCCCCTGCTCGATCTTCTTGCGCAGCCGGTGGATGTAGACCTCGATGGCGTTGTTGCTGACCTCTTCGCCCCACTCGCACAGGCGCTCGACGAGCTGGTCCTTGCTGACCAGGCGGCCGGCGCGCTGGAGCAGCACCTCGAGCAGGCTGAGCTCGCGTGCCGACAGCTCGACCATCTGGTCGTTCAGGTAGGCCACGCGCCCGGTCGCGTCGAAGGTCAGCGGGCCGTGCTTGAGCAGGCTGCTGGCGGTGCCCAGCCCGCGCCGCGTGAGGGCGCGCACGCGCGCCTCGAGCTCCTGCAGCGAGAACGGCTTGGCCATGTAGTCGTCGGCGCCGAGGTCGAGGCCCTTGACGCGCTGCTCCACGCTGTCGGCCGCGGTGAGGATCAGCACCGGCACCGCGCTGCCGCGCGCGCGCAGCTTGCGCAGCACCTCGAAGCCGTGCATCTTGGGCAGGCCCAGGTCGAGGATGACGAGGTCGAACTCGTGCGCCGCCAGGGCGCCGTCGGCCTCGGTGCCGCTGCCGACCTGGTCGACGGCGTAGCCCGAGGAGCGCAGGCTGCGCAGCAACCCGTCAGCCAGCACCTGGTCGTCTTCGGCGATGAGGATTCTCATGGAGTGTCTCCTACGGCTTGCTGGAGCTCCGGGCTCGAGAGGGCGCGGTTGGTCGATTCTAGGCAGCAGGGTGACGCGAGCCGGGGCCGCCGTCAAGGCGGCGGACCCGCGCCGCGGCGTCCCGCCGCCGGGCGCCCGCGGCCGGGGGCCACCGAAAGAGCTGTACGCCCATCCAGCCTTTTGGCTATCATCGCGTCCAGAATCCACCCACCCAGGAGAGCCCCGTGGACGCACCCGTCAAAGCGCTGAACACCGAAAAGGCCAAGGCCCTGCAGGCCGCGCTGGCCCAGATCGAGAAGCAGTTCGGCAAGGGTTCCATCATGCGCCTGGGCGAGGGCGAGGTCATCGAGGACATCCAGGTCGTCTCAACCGGCAGCCTGGGCCTGGACATCGCGCTGGGCGTGGGCGGCCTGCCGCGCGGCCGCGTGGTCGAGATCTACGGCCCGGAGTCCTCGGGCAAGACCACGCTCACGCTGCAGGTCATCGCCGAGATGCAGAAGGAAGGCGGCACCTGCGCCTTCATCGACGCCGAGCACGCGCTCGACATCCAGTACGCGCAGAAGCTCGGCGTCAACCTGCAAGAACTGCTCATCAGCCAGCCCGACACCGGCGAGCAGGCGCTGGAGATCGTCGACGCCCTGGTGCGCAGCGGCTCGGTCGACCTCATCGTCGTCGACTCGGTGGCTGCGCTCACCCCCAAGGCCGAGCTCGAAGGCGAGATGGGCGACGCGCTGCCGGGCCTGCAGGCGCGCCTGATGAGCCAGGCGCTGCGCAAGCTGACCGCCACGATCAAGAAGACCAACACCATGGTCATCTTCATCAACCAGATCCGCATGAAGATCGGCGTGATGTTCGGCAGCCCCGAAACCACCACCGGCGGCAACGCGCTGAAGTTCTACGCCTCGGTGCGGCTGGACATCCGCCGCACTGGCAGCATCAAGAAGGGCGAAGAGGTCATCGGCTCGGAGACCAAGGTCAAGGTCGTCAAGAACAAGGTGAGCCCGCCGTTCAAGACCGCCGAGTTCGACATCCTCTACGGCGAGGGCATCAGCCGCGAGGGCGAGATCGTCGACATGGGCGTGGAGGCGCGCATCCTCGACAAGTCCGGCGCCTGGTACGCCTACAACGGCGAGAAGATCGGCCAGGGCAAGGACAACGCCCGTGAGTTCCTGCGCGAGAACCCCGAGCTCGCGCGCGAGATCGAGAACAAGATCCGCGAAGGCCTGGGCATCGCGCTGCTCGGTGGCGCCGCCGCTGCGGAGTAGGCCCGCGGGCCGGGCCGAGGGCGGCTCGCCGCCGCGGCCGGCCGACGGGCCCACGCCGGCCGCGCTGAAGTCGCGCGCGCTGCGCTGGCTGGCGCAGCGCGACCACAGCCGGGCCGAGCTCGAGCGCAAGCTGCTCACGCACGCCCGGGCGCTGGCGCGGCTGGCCGAGGCGGCGGCCGCGGCGCAGCCCGGGCCCGCCGGCCCGCCCGGCGTGCTGGACGCGTTCGACGCGTCCGATCCTGAAGCCGCCTTCCCCGACAGTCTGCTGCGCCAGCGCATCGCCGCCGTCGTTGACGGCCTGGCCGCGGCCGGGCTGATGAACGAGCCGCGCATGGCCGAATCGCTGCTGGCCGCCAAGGCGCCGCGGCTTGGCGAGCGCCGGCTGCGCCAGCTGATGCAGCAGCGCGGCCTGCAGCCCGCCCTCGTGGACGCCACCGTGCAGCAGGCCCGCGGCACCGAGCTCGAGCGCGCGCAGGCGCTGTGGCAGCGCCGCTTCGGCAGCCCGGGCGCCACGCCGGCCGAGCGCGCGCGGCAGATGCGCTTCCTGGCCGGCCGCGGCTTCGGCGGCGACGTCATCCGCCGTGTCGTGCGCGGCGCGCCCGACGACGACGAGCCGCCGCTGGCCGACGAACCCGCCTGAGCGCGCCGCGCCGCCGCCGGGCGCCCGTCGCGCCGTGCCGCGCCGTCAGCTTCGTGCCGGAATGTGCGTGCTACATTCGCGCCCGCCCGTTGCTGCGCCGCCGCATCGGCTTCGTAGTCAGCCCTTGCCGATGAGCCTTCCACCCGCGGCGCCGACGCGCCAGCTCAAGCACCGCCGCCAGATCGACGTGCAGGTGTTCGCGCGCGACGACGGGCTCTGGGAGGTCGATGCCACGGTCTTCGACGCCAAGACCCGCGTCGCGCAGATGTCCGACGGCCCGCGCCCGCCCGGCGCCCCCATCCACGACATGCTGCTGCGGCTGGTGGTGACGCGCGAGCTCGACATCGTCGAGGCCGGCTCCGAGACGCGCGCGATGCCCTACCCCGGCATCTGCAGCGAGCACGGCGACGCCTACCGCCGCCTGGTGGGCCTGAACCTGCTGAAGAACTTCCACCGCGAGGTGCGCGCGCGCCTGGGCGGCGTGCAGGCCTGCACCCACCTCACCGAACTGGCCCAGGTGCTGCCCACGGCCGTGGTGCAGGGCTTCGCCGGCGAGGTGATCGACACCCGCGGCACCGCCGACGGCGCGGCGCAGCCCTTCCAGCTCGACCGCTGCCACGCGCTGCGCACCGACGGCCCGGCCGTGCGCGAGTTCTACCCGCGCTGGTACCGCCCGGCGCCCGCCGCGGCCCCCGATTCCTGACCCCGACGACCATCCCAGACCCTCGCGAGGAGGCGACATGAAGATCCACGAATACCAGGCCAAGGAACTGCTGCGCCAGCACGGCGTGCCGGTGCCGCGCGGCTACCCCGCCTTCACCGTGCGCGAGGCGCAGGAGGCGGCGCAGAAGCTCGGCGGCAACGTCTGGGTGGTGAAGGCGCAGATCCACGCCGGCGGCCGCGGCAAGGGCGGCGGCGTGAAGCTGGCGCGTTCGCTGGCCGACGTCGAGACGCTGGCCGGCCAGATCCTGGGCATGCAGCTGAAGACGCACCAGACCGGGCCCGAGGGCCAGAAGGTGCGGCGCCTGTACATCGAGGAAGGCGCCGACATCCAGAAGGAGTACTACGTGTCGCTGGTGACCGACCGCGCCACGCAGAAGGTGGCCTTCATCGCCAGCAGCGAGGGCGGCATGGACATCGAGGAGGTCGCGCACCGCACCCCCGAGAAGATCGTCACCGAGTTCATCGATCCGCTGGCCGGCCTGACCGAGGCGCAGGCGCGGAAGATCGCCGCCTCCATCGGCCTGCCTGAGAACAGCACCGCGCAGGCGGTCGACCTGTTCCGCAAGCTCTACGAGTGCTACATGGCCACCGACGCGTCGCTGGTGGAGATCAACCCGCTGAACCGCGACAGCAGGGGCAACCTGATCGCGCTCGACGCCAAGTTCAACTTCGACGCCAACGCGCTGTTCCGGCACCCCGAGGTCGTGGCCTACCGCGACCTCGACGAGGAAGATCCGGCCGAGGTCGAGGCCAGCAAGTTCGACCTCAGCTACATCAGCCTCGACGGCAACATCGGCTGCCTGGTCAACGGCGCCGGCCTGGCGATGGCCACGATGGACACCATCAAGCTGTTCGGCGGCGAGCCGGCGAACTTCCTCGACGTCGGCGGCGGCGCCACGGCCGAGAAGGTGACCGAGGCCTTCAAGATCATGCTCAAGAACAAGAACGTCAAGGGCATCCTCGTCAACATCTTCGGCGGCATCATGAAGTGCGACACCATCGCCGAGGGCGTGATCGCCGCGTGCAAGGCCGTCAACCTGGGCGTGCCGCTGGTCGTGCGCATGAAGGGCACGAACGAGGAGATGGGCAAGAAGATGCTGGCCGAGTCCGGCCTGCCCATCATCAGCGCCGACACGATGGCCGAGGCGGCCACCAAGATCGTCGCCGCCGTCAAGTAAGCCCGGAGCACCAGACATGTCGATCTACATCAACAAGGACACGCGCGTCATCACGCAGGGCATCACCGGCAAGACGGGCCAGTTCCACACCAAGGGCTGCCAGGCCTACGCCAATGGCAAGGCCTGCTTCGTGGCCGGCGTCAACCCCAAGAAGGCCGGCGAGAGCTTCGAGGGCATCCCCATCCACGCCAGCGTGGCCGACGCCAAGGCCGCCACCGGCGCCACCGTCAGCGTGATCTACGTGCCGCCCGCGGGCGCGGCCGACGCCATCTGGGAGGCCGTGCAGGCCGACCTCGACCTCGTCATCTGCATCACCGAGGGCATCCCGGTGAAGGACATGCTGATGGTGCGCAACCGGATGAAGCAGAAGGAGGCCGCCGGCGGCAAGAAGACGCTGCTGCTGGGCCCCAACTGCCCGGGCCTGATCACGCCCGAGGAGATCAAGATCGGCATCATGCCGGGCCACATCCACCGCAAGGGCCGCATCGGCGTGGTCAGCCGCTCGGGCACGCTCACCTACGAGGCCGTGGCGCAACTCACCGAGATCGGCCTGGGCCAGAGCAGCGCGGTCGGCATCGGCGGCGACCCGATCAACGGCCTGAAGCACATCGACGTGATGCAGGCCTTCAACGACGACCCCGACACCGACGCCGTGATCATGATCGGCGAGATCGGCGGCCCCGACGAGGCCGAGGCCGCCCGCTGGTGCAAGGCCAACATGAAGAAGCCCATCGTCGGCTTCATCGCCGGCGTCACTGCGCCGCCGGGCAAGCGAATGGGCCACGCCGGCGCGCTCATCTCGGGTGGCGCCGACACCGCCGACGCCAAGCTGGCCATCATGGAGGAGTGCGGCTTCAAGGTCACGCGCAACCCGTCCGAGATGGGCCGGCTGCTGAAGTCGCTGCTCTGAGCGGGGGCGCGAGGGTCCGAAAGGGCCCGAGCGCGCGGCAAAGGCCTGCCGGCGATTCCCCGCCGGCAAGCGCGGCCGCGGGCTCGTCGGCGCAGGCGGCATCTGTAGTTCCCGCAGAAATAACCCCAGGCCGCGCAAGTACACTGGCCGGCGAACCCTGCCGAGACCCGCGCCATGGAAGCCCTGTCGAGCCCTGAATTCTGGATCGCCGTCGGTCAGATCATCATGATCGACATCCTGCTGGGCGGCGACAACGCGGTCGTGATCGCCCTGGCCTGCCGCCAGTTGCCGCCCGCGCAACGCACCAAGGGCATCATCTGGGGCACGGCCGGCGCCATCGTGCTGCGCGTGATCCTGATCTTCTTCGCGCTCACGCTGCTGGCGATCCCCTACCTCAAGCTCGTCGGCGCCATCCTGCTGGTGTGGATCGGCGTCAAGCTGCTGGCGCCCGAGGAGGACGGCCACGGCGACATCCAGGCCTCTGACAAGCTCTGGGCCGCGGTGAAGACGGTGATCGTGGCCGACCTGGTGATGAGCGTCGACAACGTCATCGCCATCGCCGGTGCCGCCGAGAGCGCCGGGCAGCACCAGATGGGCCTGGTGATCTTCGGCCTGCTGGTCTCGATCCCGATCATCGTCTGGGGCAGCCAGCTCGTGATCAAGCTGATGGACCGCTTCCCGGCGATCATCGTCGTGGGCGGCATGCTGCTGGGCTGGATCGCCGGCACCATGGCCGTCACGGACCCCGGCATCCTGCCGTTCCTGCCCACCACGCCGGCCGAGAAGCCGGGTGCCTTGCCGGTCGTCTCGGACCTGCTGCGCTACGGCGCCGGGCTGGCGGGTGCCCTGCTGGTGCTGGCCATTGGCCAGGCCGTGAAGCGGCGGCACCGGACGCAAGCCGCCGCCTGAGAGGCGTGCGCCCGTGCCCGCGCCGCTGGCTGCAGGCGCCGCGGTGGCGGGCTGGCGGCTGTTGCGGCCCCTGGGCGCCGGCGCCCAGAGCCAGGTCTGGCTGGCCCGACAGGACGACGCGTTCGCGGCGCTGAAGTTGCAGCCCCTGCCCGCCGGCCCGGGCCAGGCGGCGGCGGCCGAGGCCTTCCTGCGCGCCGCGAGCCTGGCGCGCGGGCTGCACCACCCGGCCATCGTGGCGGTCTGGGATGCCGGCGTCGCCGGCGACGACGGCACGCTGGCCTGGCTGGCGATGGAGCCCGTGCCGGGCAGCGACCTGCAGCGCTACACCCGCGAGCCCCGCCTGCTGCCCGAGCCCGTGGTGCTGCGCGTGCTGCAGCGCGTGGCCGCCGGGCTGGCCCACGCGCACGCGCAGGGCGTGCTGCACCGCGACCTCAAGCCCGCCAACGTCATCGTCAACTGGGCCGACGATGCGGTGCGCATCGTCGACTTCGGGCTCGCCCGCGGCCTGGGCCCTGGCCACACCGTCACCGGCGTCGTGCCCGGCACGCCGGCCTACATGGCGCCCGAGCAGCTGGCTGGCGCCGAGCCCGATGCGCGCGCCGACCTCTACGCCCTGGGCGCGATGGCCTTCGAGCTGCTGGCCGGCCGCCGCCCGCACGAGGCCGGCACGATGGGCGAGCTGCTGCGGCGCGTCGCGCAGGAGCCGGCGCCGGACCTGCTGCAGCTGCGCCCGGGCATCACCCCGGCGCTGGCGGCGCTGGTGGCGCGCCTGCTGTCGCGCTCGCGCGCCGGCAGGCCGGCGGACGCGGCGGCGGTGGCCGACGAGCTCGCGGCGCTGCCGTAGGGCGGGCCTCCGTCACGCCGGACGGGTTCGCATGACCCATGACGAGAGGCTTTCCGTTGCACAATCCGCCCCCTCGCCCCTTTGCCCGATGACGCTGCCCGTGCCGATGACGATCGAGCTCCATGCCGCCGTGGACCCCGGCCGTGCGCGCAGCAACAACGAAGACTCGGTCGCCACCGACGCCGAGGTGGCGCTGGCGGTGCTGGCCGACGGCATGGGCGGCTACAACGCCGGCGAGGTGGCCAGCAACATGGCCACGAGCTTCATCCTCAGCGAGCTTGGCCGCTGGCTGCGCGAGGCCTCGAGCCACGCGTCCGACGCCGAGGTCCGCCGTGCGATGGACATCTGCGTCGACAACGCCAACCGCGCCATCTTCAACGCCGCCAACAGCAACCCGCAGTACGCCGGCATGGGCACCACACTGGTGGTGGCGGTGTTCCGCGACAACCGCGTGCTGCTCGGCCACGTCGGCGACAGCCGCTGCTACCGGCTGCGCGACGGCCGGCTGCAGCAGATCACGCGCGACCATTCCCTGCTGCAGGAGCAGATCGACGCCGGCCTCATCACCCCGGAGCAGGCGGCGTTCTCGGCCAACAAGAACCTCGTCACCCGGGCCGTGGGCGTGGAAGACAGCGTCCTGCTCGAGACGCACCAGCACGACGTGCTGCCGGGCGACCTGTTCCTGATGTGCTCCGACGGACTGTCGGACATGCTCGACGACGACGGCATCAGCCAGGTGTTGCAGCAGCACGAATCGCTGGAGCAATGCACGCACGCGCTCATCGAGGCCGCGAATGACGCCGGCGGAAAGGATAATATCTCCGTGATCCTGGGTCGCGCGACCGGCAGCGTCGCGTTGCAGGCGGGCCGGTCATGGTGGCCGTTCAAACGCTGAGCGAAGCCGGGCGTCGTAGCGCCCCCGAGCACGAGAACTGAGGGCAGGCATGGGCAAACTGGTCGTATCGTTGGACGGGGTGGTGATCAAGGAAGTCCAGATCACCAAGGACAAGACCACGCTCGGCCGTCGTCCGTACAACGACATCGTCATCGACAACCTCGCCGTCAGCGGCGAGCACGCCGTGCTTCAGATGGTGGGTGCCGACGTCTTCATCGAAGACCTCAACAGCACCAACGGCACCTACATCAACGGCAAGGCCATCAAGAAGCAGCTGCTCACGCACAACGACACGGTCGAGATCGGCAAGTACAAGATCAAGTACCTGGTCGACGAGACGGGCGACTACGAGAAGACCATGATCATGCGCCCGCCCGCCCCGGCGGTGCCGGCGCCGGGCGGCGGCATCGCCTCGGGCTTCGGCGGCCTGCCGCCGGCGACGCCTGCGGCGGCGCAGCCGGCGTCGATCAAGGTGCTCAACGGCGCGGCCGCCGGCCGCGAGGTGGTGCTGACCAAGGTCGTCACCACCGTGGGCAAGCCGGGCGTGCAGGTGGCGTCCATCACCAAGCGCCCGAACGGCTACGCCTTCGCGCACGTCGAGGGCGCCAGCAAGCCCAGCATCAACGGCGTGCCCATCGTGGGCGACTCCGTGCCCCTGCGCAACGGCGACGTCATCGAGCTCGCCGGCACGCAGATGCAGTTCATCTCGCGCTAGCCAGCCGGTCTTTGGGGCCCGCGGCAAGCGGGCCGGGCGTGAAGAGGCTCACAGAGGCCCTGTGAGTTTTCCCGAATCAGGGCCAACCCGTGCAGGCTGCCCTTGCACTGGGGCAGCGGCCGGCCCAGCATGCCGACATGGCCACGCGCGACGGGTGCGTGGCGGTACCGCAGCTGTGGCTCCATGCAGATCCGCGTTCTCGGTTGTTCGGGTTCCATCGCTGCCGGCAGCCGCACGACCGCGTTCCTGCTCGACGGCTCGGTGCTCATCGACGCCGGCACCGGCGTGGGCGACCTCACGCTCGACGAGATGGTCGCCATCGACCACATCGTCGTCACGCACTCCCACCTCGACCACGTGCTCGCCATCGGCCTGCTGGCCGACAGCGTGACGCGCCGCCGCCGCGCTGCCGGCCGGCCGGCCATTGGCGTGCACGCGCTGCCCGAGACGATCGCGGCCCTGCGGGCACACGTCTTCAACGGCGTGATCTGGCCCGACTTCAGCCGCCTGCCCGACGCCGCCAACCCGGTGCTGCGCTTTTACACGCTGGCCGTGGGCGACGAGCTCCGGCTGGGCCGGCACCGGCTGGAGGTGCTGCCCGCCCGGCACACCGTGCCGGCCGTGGGCTACGCGGTGCATGGGGCCGAGGGGGCCTGGGTGTTCACCGGCGACACCGGCCCGAACCCGGCGCTGTGGCAGCGCCTGGCGTCGCTGCGCGTGGCGCAGCTGGTCATCGAGACCGCCTTCCGCGACGACGAGCGCGAGCTCGCGGGCGTCAGCCAGCACCTGTGCCCGACGCTGCTGGCGCAGGAGCTGCGGCAGCTGGCGCACCCCACCGAGGTCTGCATCACCCACATCAAGCCCGGCGAGGTGGAGGCGGTGATGGCGGCCATCGCGGCGCAAGGCAGCCCGCACCGCGTGCGCGCCCTCGCCACGGGCGACGTGCTGACCCTGGCCGACGCCACCGTGTGACGCGTTGCGTCACACGCGCTGCCGGTGCGACCAAGCGCGGCAGCCCGATGTGACCAAGTGCGTCAGCTGCTGTGCGGAATTGCGCAGCGCAGGTGCCCCACAAGGCTGGCACGGCCCCTGCATTCGCGGGATACGTCCTTTCTCAACAGCCACCCCACACCGGGAGTTTCTCCATGAAGCGAGTCCAACAAGGTTTCACCCTGATCGAACTGATGATCGTCGTGGCGATCATCGGCATCCTGGCGGCGGTGGCGCTGCCGGCGTACCAGGACTACACGAAGAAGGCCAAGATTTCCGAAGTGATCCTGGCCGCGTCGACTTGCCGTACGGCCATCACCGAGGCCGTGCAGACCACCCAGAGCTCAACCCTCCCGGGCGCCGGCGGCTGGGGTTGCGAGAGTTCTTCCTCGACCTCAAAGTACGTGAAGTCGGTTGCGACTGATGGCAGCGGTGTGATCATCGTCACCGCTACCGGGTTTGGCGATCCTGAGATCGACGACAAGACGATCACCCTGACTCCCAGCACCCTGACGATTGGGCAGCCCATCTCCAGCTGGACTTGCGGCGGCTCGATCCCCGCCAAATTCCGCCCGGGTTCCTGTAAGTAATCTCCGCCGTCTAGGTGGTCGTGCAAGGGCAGCTTTCGGGCTGCCCCACTGCTTTCTGGAATTGCCCATGACCCACTCCGCCGCTCAAACCCGGACTGGTGCAGGGCGGTTCGAATCCCTGCCGGCCTTGCGGCCGCCCGAGTTGACCATCCTGATGCCGTGCCTGAATGAGGCGCGCACCCTGGCGGCTTGCATCGACAAGGCGCGCAGCTTCCTCGACAGCGCGCAGGTGGAAGGCGAGATCCTTGTCGCCGACAACGGCTCGACCGACGGCTCTCAAGCCTTGGCGCGGCGCCTCGGGGCACGCGTCATCGACGTGCCTGTGCGTGGCTACGGCGCGGCACTGCGTGCTGGCATCGAGGCTGCGCGGGGCGCCTTCGTCATCATGGGTGACGCCGACGACAGCTACGACTTCAGCCAGCTTGGCGCCTTCCTGGCGGCTTTGCGGCAGGGGCAGGAGCTTGTGGTCGGCAATCGCTTCCGCGGCGGCATCGCGCCCGACGCGATGCCCTGGCTGCATCGCTACTTGGGCAACCCGGTGCTCAGCTACATTGGACGGCGCTTCTTTGGCGGTCCGCTGCGCGACTTCCACTGCGGTCTGCGTGGCTTCCGCCGCGACGCGATCCGCAAGCTGCATCTGGTGACCCCGGGGATGGAGTTCGCCAGCGAGATGATCGTCAAGGCCCTGCAGGCTCGCCTGCGCGTGGCCGAAGTGCCCACCACGCTCGTCAAGGATGGGCGTGGGCGGCCGCCGCACCTGAACACGTGGCGCGACGGCTGGCGCCACCTGCGATACCTGCTGCTGTATTCGCCGCGCTGGCTGTTCATATACCCCGGCATCGGGTTGGCCCTGCTTGGGCTGCTGCAGCTGGGTTACAGCCATTGGCCCGGGGCTGCGGGCAGCGGCTGGCCGGTGGGCATCCACACGCAGTTGATCGCTTCGGCGGTGATGGTGCTGGGTTATCAGACTCTGCTGTTCGCCGCCGCCGCTGTGCTGGCCCGCCACGAGGCGAGGCTGGACACGCCGCACGCTGGCGAGCGGGCGCTGGCCCGCTGGGCTCAGGGACCTTGGATGCCGCTCATCGGAGCTGCCACGGCGTTGGCGGGCCTGGCGGTCTGCGTGTCTTTCACTTGGCAGTGGAGCCGGGCCGGCTACGGGCCGCTGGATCCCGAGGTCGCCATGCGGCAGATCATTCCTGGCGTTGCACTCTTGATCATCGGCTCGCAGACACTGCTGGCGGCGGTGTTCTTCGCCGCCCAGCGTGCCGCCTTCGACTCCAGCCGTCGCACGCCCGGCAGCGAGAGCGGACAGCCGTCATTTCGGGAAGCGGGGCCTTGACGCGCGCCCACTGGGTGGAGCTGGCCGGGCTGACGGCGCTGGCCGCGCTGCTCGCAGCCGCACTCCAGTGGGTGGGGGGCCAGCAGGGATGGAGCTGGGACGCGCTGAACCACCACGTCTACCTCGGCCTGGTGGCCGAGCAGCCGCGCTGGCATCTGGACGTCATGCCGGCCAGCTACCAGAGCTATCAGTACCCTTACCTCTACTGGCCCGTTTACAAGCTGGCCACCTTGGGCCTTGGCGCACCCGCTGCCGCGACCGTCTGGGCTGCTGTGCAGGCCCTGGCGCTGCTTCCGCCGCTGTGGCTGATCGCCCTGCGCCTGCTGCCCGACACCGGCGCCGTGATGCCGCCCTGGCTCGAGCGGGCAACGGGGTGCCTGCTGGGCATGCTGAGCCTGGTCATCTTGGCGGCCCTGCAGACGACGGCCAACGACCTGATAGCGGCTGTGCCGCTGTTGTGGGCGATCGCCGTGTGGATGCAGCCCGGGCAAGGCCTGCCTTCGGCGGCCGGCGGCGCGGCCTTGCTGGGTGTCAGCGTCGCCTTCAAACTCTCCAACGGTCTGTACCTGCCACTGCTGCTGCTGTGGTGGTGGCGGCCGGGCACCTTGGCCGAGCACGCGCGCCGAGCTGTCGTCATGGCGGCGGCTTTTAGCCTGGGGCTGGCGCTGGCCTATGGTCCCTGGGGCTGGCAACTGATGCAGAACACCGGCAATCCCTTCTACCCCTACTTCGGTGCCTGGTTCGCCGAGAGTGGCTGAGCCGTGCTGCGCTTCAAGCCCGACGACTGGCTGGAAGGCCTGGCAAGGCCGCTGCTGATGGTCGACCCAGCTGCCGGCCTCTACGTGGAGGGGGCGGCACCGGATTGGCGGTTTGCTGCAGCGCTGCTCTTCGGAACGGTCGGCGTGGTGGCCGCGCGAGGGCGGCTTGGCTTGTCGGTCGTGCAGTTGAAGGGCCTGCTGTCGTTGCTGGTGATGCTCTACGTCTGGACCTTCGCCATAGGCAACGGACGCTACTTCGCCGCGGGCCTCCTGCTGATCGGGCCGGTGCTGCTGCTGACCTGGCGCTGGTTGCCGGGCACGCGGTCGTTCAAGGGGCTGGCGCTGGCTGCGGTGGTGGGGGCTCAGCTCTACACGGTTCAGCTGAACCACCTGCCCAACCCCTGGGGTCTGGTGCAACTGCGGGAGGGCCCGGGTCTGGACCTGGAGCCTTCGCCCCTGCGCGAGCAGCCCGCGGTCTTCCTCACCGTCAGCGCCATCTCTTACTCCATCCTGGTGCCGCTGTTCCATCCGCAGTCCCGCTGGGCCAACATCGCCGGGCAGCGGCGCATCGAGCCCGGACTGCCCGAACATGCGCGATTGCAGAAGCTGCTTGGGGCACCCCTGCCCAAGTACGTGATCGCGCCGACGAACGCGAGTTCGGAGGCAGCGCCATCGCAACCGAGCCCGGCCCTGCTTGACCTGCTCTCGCGCTCGCTGGCGGTGCAGGGCCTGGAGTTGGGGGCGCAGCGCTGTGCGCTCCTGCGCTCGCGCCTGGTCGTGGGCCCGCCGGGCGAGCCCGATGGCGGCGCGGCCCGATTGGGTTTCATTGTCTGCCCGGCGGTAAAGGCCGCCGCGCCGATCGCGCGGGCCCAGGAAGACGAGGCCGAGATGCGCCGGCTGGCGCCGGTATTCGAACGTGTGGAGCGCCAGTGCCCACGATTCTTTCCACCCGGCGGCGGCACCGATACCCGCGCCGACGGCCAAGTGACGCGGCACTACGTGGCCACGGACAGCCGCATCCACATCGATGAAGAGACGCAGCTGCTGCACTTTCGCTACTTCCGCTCGCTCAACGCGACGCGCCTGGGCACGGTCGACCAGGTGCTGGCCGGGCAGTTCGAGGTGTCCTGCCGGAAGTTGCCTGGCCGCTACCAGCCACCTTGGGACCGGGACTGAGCGATGGACTTGCCAGTGCCTCGACCGATGCCCCGGCTGACGATGATCACCGCGTCTCTGAACCCTGGCCCCGAGGTGCGCGACACCCTGTCTAGCATCCTGTCGCAGGCCTACCCGAACCTGCAGCTCATCGTTGTCGATGGCGGCTCTCGGCCGGAGTGCTTTGCGCATGTCGAGCCCTTCCTGCCGCACGTGGATCTGCTGATCCGCGAGCCCGACCGAGGCATTTCGGATGCCTGGAACAAGGCCCTGGCGCGAGCCGAGGGCGACATCGTCGGCATCCTGAATGCCGATGATCACTTGCTGCCGGGGGCCCTGCACAAGGTCGTGGCGGGCTTTGCCGCCCACCGTGGCGTCGAGATCGTGCATGGCAACGCCCGGCGTATCGACGGCACGCGCCAGTCGGTACGGCGGCCCTGGCCCTGGCCGAGCTGGACCGTGCGCATCGGCACGCCGGTCGTGCACCCTGCGACGTTCGTCGCACGCTCTTTGTACCAGCGCATCGGCGGCTTCGACCTGCGCTGGCGCGTGGCGATGGATTACGACTTCATGCTGCGCGCCTTGCGTGCGGGCGTCCGCCTGCATCACATCGACGACGAGCTGGTGGTGTTCCGCGGCGGCGGCCTGAGCGACCGCGAACCGTTGCGTGGCTTCCGCGAGGTGCGTGACTGCCAGCTGGATCAGGGGCTTGGTCGCGTCGGTGTCGAGCTACTGCACCAGGCCAAGACATTCATGCGTGGGGTCGTGCGTCCGCGGCTGGATCGCTGGCGGCGGGGGTCGGGCGCGGCATGAGCCTAGGCGCCGCCACGGCCGTGGGCCGCGCCTGGCGGCGCATGGACGCCCGCACCCGCCATGCCGCGGCGGCGGGTGTCTTCGGCGTGCTGGGCCGCCTCGGCGGTGCCCTCGTGGTGCTGGTGTATGCGCCGATGGCGCGCGAGGTGCTGGGTCCGGAGCGCTTCGGCGTCTGGATGATGCTGACCGCCTGGACCACGCTGTTTGCCTTTGCTGATCTGGGCGTCGGTAATGCGGCACTGAACCGCGTCACGGCCGCGCTGGCAGACGACGGCGACGCTGACCGGCGCCGCCAGCGCCTGGGCGCCACCATCGACGCGGCGGTGGCCTGCACGATCGTTCTCGGGCTGCTGTTGCTGGCGCTGGCAGCCGCCTGGGCTTGGCTGGCGCCCGTGCCTTCGGCCGTTGCCGGGCTCATCGCGCCGGGCAACCGCACCAAGGTCGACGTTGCGCTGGCGCTGTTCGCGGTGATCTTCGCGCTCAGCCTGCCGACGGCGCTGGGTCAGAAGCTGCAGTTGGGTGCGCAGGACGGCCAATGGGCGGGCTGGACGCAATTCGTCGCCTCGGTGCTGAGTCTTGCCGCCGTGCCGCTGGTACTGCAGCGCGGGGGTGGCCTGCCGGAGCTGGTGCTGGCAACCCAGGGCGTGTCGCTGATGGTGCAGGCCGCGAGCGCCCTGTGGTGGCTGCGGCGGCGTGGCCTGCCGTGGCCGCGGCCTTTGCGCGCATGGCGCACGCCGCTGCTGTTGAAAGCCCTGATGGTCGAAGGCGCGGCCTTCTTCGGCCTCCAGCTGGCGGCCGCCGCCGCATTCCAGTCTGATGCGGTGATCGTCACGCAGCACCTGGGCGCCGAGGTCTATGGCGACTACGCGGTGGTCCAGCGCATCTACCTGCTCGTGGGCGCCGGTGTCGTCACCGCATTGGCCGGGCTCTGGCCTGCCTTCGGAGATGCCTGGTTGCGCCGGGATGTCGCCTGGGTGCGCCGCACCTTGAGGCGGGCCCTGCTGGCGGCGGGGTTGTCGACGCTGGTCGCGGTGCTGCTGCTGCAGCTGCTGCTGCCCGGCTGGGCCGTGGACCCGCTGGGCGCGCAGGCCGCGCCGGCGCCGCTGCTGCTGGGGCTGCTGGGCGCATGGACGGTGGTCGAGACACTGGGCGCCGTCTGCGCTGCGCTGTTGAATGGTGCCAACCTCATCCGAATCCAGCTCGCCCTGGCGGCCACGATGGCGATACTGGCGGTAGCGGGCAAGTGGTGGGTCACCCCGCTGCTGGGTCCCGCTGGTGCCGTGCTGCCCATGCTGCTGGCGTATGTGCTCGTTTCCGTGCCGGGCCAGGTGATCCTGATCCGGCGTCTGCTGGCCACTCCTTCGAGGCCCATGCCGTGACTTACACCATTCCGATCTACCAGCCCGATTTGGGCGGCAACGAGAAGCGCTACGTCAACGAGTGCCTGGACACGTCGTGGATCTCGTCCAAGGGCCGATTCGTCGGAGAGTTCGAGGCCGCCTTCGCGAAGCGAATCGGGGCCCTGCACGCCAGCTCGGTGTGCAATGGCACGCTGGCGCTGCACCTGGCGCTGCTGGCGCTGGGCATTGGCCCCGGCGACGAAGTCATCGTACCGACGCTCACCTATGTGGCCTCGGTCAATGCCATCAGCTACACGGGCGCGACCCCAGTGTTCGTCGACTCGCTGCGCGACACTTGGCAGATGGACCCCGAGGATGTGCGCCGCAGCATCACGCCTCGCACGCGCGCGCTGCTGCCGGTGCACTTGTACGGTCACGCCTGCCCCATGGACGAGTTGATGGCGATCGCCCGCGAGCACCGCCTGTTCGTGGTCGAGGACTGCGCCGAGGCCATGGGCACGCTCTACAAGGGCCGGCATGTCGGCACCTTCGGCGACATCGCGATGTTCAGCTTCTACGGCAACAAGACGATCACGGCTGGCGAAGGAGGCATGGTCGTCAGCAACGACAAGACCCTGATCGAGCGAGCGCGCCACTTTCGCGGTCAGGGCCTGGCCAGTCACCGCGAGTACTGGCACGACGTCATCGGCTACAACTACCGCATGACCAATATCGCCGCGGCCATCGGCCTGGCCCAGCTGGAGCGCGCCGACGACTTCATTGCGCGCAAGCGCGCTCTGGCCGGGCGTTATGCCGAGCTGCTGCGGGGCTTGCCCGTGAGCCTGCACGGCGAGGCGGCCGACACCGTGCACAGCTTCTGGATGTGTTCGCTGCTGGTCGAGCGGCCCGAGCAGCGCGACCTGCTGCGCCAGCGTCTGGCAGCCGCGGGCGTGGAAACACGGCCCGTCTTCTACCCCGTTCATACCATGCCGATGTACGCGCGCAGCTATCGCAAACACGCTGTGGCTGAAGACCTCGCTTGGCGCGGCATCAACCTGCCGAGCTGGCCCGGGCTGTCGGAGGCGCAGTTGCAGACCATCACCGGCGCGATCCGCGCCCACCTTGCAGCCTGAGCGTGGCCGTGAGTGGCACGCGCACGGTGGTGGTGGTGGGCAGCGGAGGTGCCGCGGCCGAGGTGGTGCAGTACCTGCGCGACTGCGCCGAGGCAGGCCAGCCGCTCAGCCTGCTTGGGGTGGTCGACGACCACGCCCCTGACCCGACGGTGACTCACGTTTGCGGCGCTCCGATGCTCGGCGGTCTCGACGCCGTGGCGGGCCAGCGCGGCCTGCACTTCATCGTCGCCTCGGGCAAGCCGCGCTTTCGCCGCGAGAGCATCGAGCTGCTGCGCGCGCGCGGCCTGTGCCAGCACACCCTCGTGCATCCGCGGGCCCATGTGGCCCGCGGCGCCTTGATCGGCGAGGGCTGTATCGTGGCGCCGATGGCGGTGGTGAACGCGCGTGCAACGGTTGGTGTGGGCTGCTGGCTCAACGTGTTCTGCAGCGTCGGTCACGACACCCGCGTGGGCGACTACTGCGTGCTGTCGCCTTACGCGGCGCTCAACGGGGGCGCATCGCTGGGTGACCAGGGTTTTCTCGGCACGCGGGCCACGGTGTTCCCGCGGGTGGTGCTGGGCGCAAAGTGCACGGTCGACAGCCACTCGTGTGCCAAGTCCGATGTGCCGGATCGCACCATCGTGAGCCTGCGCGCAGATTACCGAACACTTCGTAATCGCCTGGAGTCCTGAGACATGAGCAATGCCGACAAACTGGTTCAGTGCTTCGCCGAGGCGCTGGGTATCGATGCGGGCCTCGTGGCGGACACACTCAGCTACGACAGCATTCCGCAGTGGGACTCCGTGGCGCACATGGCGCTGGTGACCGAGCTGGAGGCCGTTTTCGACGTGATGCTGGACACCGACGAAATCCTGGCTCTGAGCTCTCCCGTACGGGCGCGCGAGATCCTGGCGCACCATGGCGTGAGCTTTTGAAGCGGGCTTCTCTCGCATGATATTCAACGATCCATTGAGCCTCCAGGACCGGGTCTGCGTGGTCACGGGAGCAGCCCGCGGAATTGGCCTGGCGTCAGCGATGCGCTTCGCCGCGCAGGGCGCCACTCTGGTGCTGGCCGGCCGTGATGCCGATGCGCTGCAGGAAGCGGCACGGCAGGCACGCGCTGGCCTGGCGCCGGGGCCCGATGCCGCTGCGCCACAGGTGGAAACGGAGGTCTGCGACGTGGCCGATGACGCGGCGGTCAAGCGACTCTTCCAGGGGGTGTTCGCGCGCCATCGTCGCCTGGATGTACTGTTGTCCAACGCAGGGGTACTCGACGATGCCTTGATCGGCATGGTCAGCCGTGCCCAGATTGAGAAGGTCTACGGCGTCAACACCTTCGGTCTGCTGTACTGCGCCCAGTACGCCAGCCGTCTGATGGCCCGCAGCGGCGGCGGCAGCATCATCCACATGGCCTCCATCGTTGGGACTCGCGGCAACAGCGGACAAGCCGTGTATGCCGGCAGCAAAGCAGCGGTCGAAGGCATCACGCGTTCGCTGGCCAAGGAGCTGGCAGGGGCCCGCATCCGGGTCAATGCGATCGCTCCCGGCTTCATCGACACTGCCATGACTCAGGGTCTGCCGGCGGCGGTGCAGGCGCAGCGTCAGGCGTCGATCGCTATGGGCCGCGTCGGCACGCCGCAGGACGTCGCCGACGTGGCGCTCTTCCTGGCCAGCGACCTGTCGCGATACGTCACGGGCCAAGTGATTGGCGTCGACGGCGGCATGCTGATCTGAGGCCGTGCAAGCGATGTTCAGCCTGCGCCACCTTGAAGCCCTGGGCCATGCGCCGGCCGTGCACGACGACGCCGCGGGCTGGGTCGCGCATGCCGAACTGGCCCGGCGGGCCGACGAGGCGGTAGCTGCGCTGCCGGCGCGCTCACTGGTGGCGCTGGTGTTCACGCCCACCCTGGAGGCCGTGGCGGTGTACCTGGGCGCGTTGCGCCACGGCCATGTACCGGTCCTGTTCGACGAGGGTATGGCTCCCGCGCTGCGAGATCGCCTGCTGGCACCGTTTGGCGTGCGCTGGTTGTTCGAGCAGGGGCGCTGGACCTCCCGACCCAACACGGGCCACGCGCCCGCATTGCATCCGGACCTGGCCCTGCTGATGGGCACCTCCGGCAGCACCGGGATGCCCAAGCTGGTGCGTCTGTCGCACGGCGCACTGCAGGCCAACGCCGAGGCGATCGTGCGGGCCTTGGCGCTGGGGCCGCAGGACCGGGCGATCACCTCGCTTCCGCTGCACTACGCCTACGGGCTCTCGGTGCTCAACAGCCACTTCGTGGCGGGCGCGGCGGTTGTCCTGTCGGCGCTGCCGCCCACGCGCCAGGACTTCTGGGCCACGATGCGGCGGCACCAGGTCACCGGGCTGGCCGGCGTGCCCACGACCTGGCGCACCCTGCTGCGACTGGGCCTGCAAGACATCGAGCTGCCCGACCTGCGCCATACCAGCCAGGCCGGTGGCCGGCTCGATGTCGATGAAGTGCGCCACTTGCTGGGCCTCGCCCAGGCCCGCGGCTGGCGCCACCACTCAATGTACGGGCAGACGGAGGCCACGGCGCGTATTGCCGTGCTGCCGCCCGACCGGGCTGCGGCAAAGCCCGGCTGTATCGGTGTCGCGGTGCCGGGCACCGAGCTGCTGCTGCGCGACCCGCAAGGCGGCCTGGTGCAGCAACATGGCGTGGAGGCGGAACTGGTGTGCCGCGGACCGCACCTCATGATGGGCTACGCGACCGAGGCTGCGCATCTCGCTGGCGGCCCCGGGCTGAGCGAGCTGCGCACCGGCGACCTGGCATGGCGCGATGCCGACGGCGACTACTGGATCAGCGGGCGACTGGGCCGCTTTCTCAAGCTGCAGGGCCGCCGCACCAGTCTGGACGACGTTGAGCAGCTGCTGCGCCAGCAGGGCCTGGAAGCAGCGGCGCTGGGCGAGGACGAGCAGTTGCGCATCGTTGTCGAGGAGCCCACGCGCCCTGCCGACGCGCTGCGCCGCGAGGTGGCCTCGCTGCTGCGCGTGCATGCCTCGCTGGTGGCCGTGCGTACGGTGGCAGCCTTGCCGCGCACGCCCGCGGGCAAGACCAACCAGGTCGAGCTGCAACGACTCTGGGAGTCGCCTACAAAGGAGCTGGCGTCTTGAACCCGCTGGACACGGCCCCCGACCCAGCTGTGCCGGTGTTCGGCCTGGCACGTGAGGCCAAGCGCCGCCTGCTGGAGCCGCTGCTGTGGCAGCTGACCCAGCACCACCGCCAGGCCTGCGTCGCGTATGACCGGGTGCTTGAGGCACGCGGTGAGCAGCAGACCGCCGGGGCGCTGGAAGACTTGCCGATGCTGCCGGTGCGCTTGTTCAAGCACGAGCGGCTGTCCAGCATCGCGCCCGAGCAGGTGTTCCGCACGCTCAGTTCGTCGGGTACCAGCGGGCAGGCACCGTCGATCATCGTCCTGGACAAGACCACCGCGCAGCGCCAAACCCAGGCCCTGGTGCGCATCCTGCAAGACTTCATCGGCAAGGCCCGGCAGCCCATGCTGCTGATCGACCACCCCGGCGTCTTACGCCAGCGCGAGGCCTTTTCGGCGCGTGGCGCGGGCTTGTTGGGCCTGATGAACTTCGGTCGCTCGCCGGTGTACGCCTTGCGCGAAGACATGAGCCTCGACGAGGCCAGCGTGCGCGAGTTCGCTGAAGCGCACAGCGGCGCGCCCGTGCTGCTGTTCGGCTTTACCTACATGGTCTGGCAGCACTTCGTTCTGGCGCTGCGCGCGCGCGGGTTGCGGCTGGCGCTGCCCGCCGGCGTGCTGCTGCACAGCGGCGGATGGAAAAAGCTGCAGGCCGAGGCCGTGGGCAACGCGGAGTTCCGGCAGGCGGTGGCCGACGCCACGGGCATCACTCGGGTGCTCAACTTCTACGGCATGGCCGAGCAGGTGGGCTCGGTGTTCGTCGAGTGCGAGCGCGGCCACCTGCATGCGCCGAGCTTTGCCGACGTGCTGGTGCGCGACCCCGTCACCCTCGTGCCGCTGCCCGCGGGCGCGAGCGGCCTGCTGCAGGTCTTGTCCTGCCTACCTCACAGTTATCCGGGGCACAGTCTGCTGACCGAGGACCTGGGCACCTGGCTCGGCGAGGACAACTGCCCCTGCGGCCGCCTGGGGCGCTACTTCCAGGTTCATGGGCGCTTGCCGAAGGCAGAGCTTCGGGGCTGCAGCGACACCCAGCCGGGCCGAGCAGCGGATCTGCCGGCATGACCCCACCGACCCTGCTGCTGCGGCCGGATGAGCGCTTTGAGGCCGCGCTGGGCGCCTTGTGCGGCAGCAGCAACCTGCCGCCGTTCGGCGCGGTGCAGCAGGGCTTTGCGTCGGCCCTTTCTCGTGCTTTGGTCAGTGATGCGGCCACCCGGGCACACCCCGAGCTGGTGGCCCTGGGCTACTGGCTGCGTCCAGCGCACCAGCAGCGACTGGGCCTGGTTTCCGGGCCGGCCCAGCCGGGAACACTGGCCTTGCCCCGTGGGTTGGTGTTCCATGTCGCGCCCGCCAACGTCGACAGCCTGTTTGCCTACTCATGGATGCTGTCCATGCTCTGCGGCAACCGCAACGTGGTGCGCCTGTCTTCGCAGCAAGGGCCGCAGAGCCGGGCTCTGCTGGCCCTGGTGGCTCGCCTGTTTGCGGCGCCCGAGTGGCAGGACATCGCCAACCGCACCCTGCTGCTGCGCTACGGCCACGAGCAGGCGATCTCCGAGCGCCTGTCGGCCGCGTGCGACCTGCGCGTCATATGGGGGGGCGATCAGACCGTGCAGACCCTTCGCCGCCTGCCGCTGCCGCCGCACGCCACCGAGTTGTGCTTCCCCAACAAAGTGTCGATGGCGGTCCTGCAGGCCTCCAGCGTGGCGGAGGCCGACGACGCCTTGATGCGGCGATTGGCTACCGCACTGCACAACGACGCCTACTGGTTCGACCAGATGGCCTGTGCCTCACCGCGCCTGGTGGTCTGGGTGGGCGACAGCGCCGACACCCGTGCAGCCGCCGCAGCGCGCCTGTGGGCGGCACTGGCCCGTGAACTGGACCAGCGCCAAGCCGGCATCGAGGCCTCGGCCGCGCTGGACAAGCGGTTGGCTGCCGACCGCCTGGCATTGGCCGAGCCGGGGGTGCGCATCGTCGATGAGGACCCGCGCATCACCCGTGTCTGGCTGCCCACGCCAGGATGGCACGACGACCTGCACTGCGGAGCCGGACTGTTCCATGAGTGCCAGATGTCCGACCTGGCCGGTCTGCTGCCCCTGCTGTCGCGCCGCGTGCAGACCCTGGTGCACCATGGTTTCCCAGCTGCGGCCTGGCACGAATTCCTGCAGCGGCATCTGCCGCGAGGCATCGACCGCATCGTGCCGCTGGGCGAGGCCCTGTCCTTCGACCGCGTCTGGGACGGGGTGGATCTGCGCGCTGGCTTCCTGCGACAGATCGTGGTGCGTTGAGGTGGCGGCCATGGTTCGCATTGGCCTCATCGGGCAGGGATTCATCGACTGGGCTGGCGGGCTGGATTTCCTGCGCTTGGTGGCGGCGAGCCTGCACGCTGCCGGCACCCCTGTGGAGCTGCACCTGCTGTTGCCCCTCAGCGGCCCGCGGGCCGCGGCCCGCCATGGGGCGCGGCAGGTGCGGGCGCTGCTGGCCCGCGCTCTGGGGCGACCGGCGGCGCTGGCGCATGCACCGTCGCGGGCGCACATCCTCGAATCGGTCACCGACACCGGCGGCGAGGTGCGCGTGCACTTCATTGACGAAGGCCCGCGGGCCTTGTTGCAGGCGTGGCGACGGCTCTCGCTGGACGTTGTGCTGCCGACCTTCGAGCCGCTGCCGTCCGACACCGGCCTGGCCTGGGTGGGCTACCTGTACGACTTCCAGCACCACCACCTGCCGCAGCTGTTCAGCCCCACCGATTGCGAGCGGCGCGACCGGCAGTTCGCTCGGCTGCTCGACACCGCCCGCGTCGTGATCGCCAACGCCCGCGCCGTCGAAGACGACGCACGTCGTTTCCGACCGCAAGCCTCGGCGCAGATCGTGCCCCTGCCCTTTGGCGCTGCGCCAGCGCCGGCCTGGCTGGATCTGGACATCGCGGCCACGCAGGCGCTGCATCGTCTGCACCAGCCTTACTTCATCGTGTGCAACCAGTTCTGGGCGCACAAGGACCACCGCACCGCCTTTCTCGCCTTTGCCGAGCTGGCGGCCTCGCAGCCCGACATGCAGCTGGTGTGCACCGGTGCCACGACCGATCCGAGGCAACCGAACCTGATGTCCGAATTGATGGATCTTGTTCGCGCACGGGGAGTGGCCGATCGTGTGCACGTGCTGGGCCTGGTGCCCAAGCGCGAACAGATCGGCCTGATGCGGGGCGCGCTGGCGGTGCTGCAGCCCACGCGATGCGAAGGCGGGCCTGGAGGAGGCGCCGTCTACGACGCGGTGGCGCTGGGCGTGCCGGCGCTGGTGAGCGACATCGCCGTCAATCGCGAACTCGATGAGCCCGAGGTAAGCTTCTTCCCCGTCGGCCAGGCGGACGCGTTGGCTGCGGCGATGCAGGAGCGCTGCCGGCTGGGCCCGGCCCCGCCCGCAGCGGCCGCGACGCTGCTGCAGCGGGGCCGGCAACGGCGCGCGCGCTGCGGGCTGGCCTTGCTGGAGGCCATCGGGCGGGCCCGGGCCTGACCAGACCCGAACATGCCTCAGGGCGCCTGCCGGCCCTCAACCGATGGCTGGCGATGGCGCGCCATCGCAGCGCCATACACCGCCAGCGCGCCCTGCGCAAACATCGCGCTGCCATACAACGCCCGCACGCGCTGCTGCCCAACCCGCACCACCCGTTCGAACTGCGGCCGGTCGTCGAGCAGCCATTGCACCCTGTCGGCCAACGCGGCCACGTCGCCGCACGGCGCCAGGCAGTCGAGCAGATCGGGCCCCAGCGTCTCGTGCAACGCCGGGATGTCGTAGGTGGCCACGGCCGCGCCCGCCGCCAGCGCCTCGGCCAGCACTAGCCCGAAGCCCTCCCGCGTTGACGGCAGCACCAGCACGCGGGCGGCACGCAGCTGCGCCCAGACATCGGCCTGGCTGGGCAACTCGCCCACGAAGCTCAACTGGGCTGCCAGCCCCAGCGCCATGGCCTGGGCCCGCAAGGTCGGCGCCAGCGGGCCGGCGCCGACGATCTTCAGCCGCAGCGCCGCCCGCCCGCTCGCGCGACGGCGCTCGTTCAGCAAGGCCAGCAGTTCGAGCACGTGCTCGGGGTGCTTGTGCGGCACCAGGCGGCCGACAAAGATCAGGTCGGCCTGGTCGGCCGCCGCCGGCGTCCCCGCGATGGCCTCGGTGTCGATGCCGTTGGCGACGACGCTCACCCGTGGCGCGGGTAGGCCGTACCGCGTGACCAACGCTTCGCGTACCGCCTGGCTGACCGTGAGCACGCGGTCGTAGCTGAGCCGGTAGAGGCGCGTCTCGACGAGGCCGGCCAGCCTTGCATCCAGGCTCGAAAGCCACTGGTCGGCGCTTGGCTGCGCCGCCGCCGTGTCGTGGATGGTGGCCACCAGCGGCTGGCGGCGCAGCCGGCAGGCCAGCCAGGCCGCGGGCAGTGGTGCGTAGGTCTGGCAGTCGACGATGTCGTAGCGGTGCCGAAGCAGGTGCAGCAGCACCAAGAGCATGAAGCGCAGCTTGGCAACCAGGGGCCGCAGGGGCGGGTCGCTGATGCGCGGCCCGGTATGCCAGTGCTCGACGCCGTCGATCAACTCACGGTCGGCGCAGGCCCGCTGCCGCATCGACAGCCACCGCACCCGGTGGCCCATGCGCACCAGTTCGCGCGCCAGCAAGGCGTAGCGTGTCTCGCCGCCACCCACGGCATGGGGCGGCGACATCTCGCTGATGATCAATATCCGCAACGGCGGCGAGGGGCTGGGTTCCGAGGCCATCGCCTGCATCAGCGCGGCGCCGCCAGACTATGGCACCAGGCCTGCCAGTGGCGGTCTACCCAGGCGGAAAAGGCTTCCCGGAAACGCGCCTCGCCCAGGTGCGCCACGCTGTCGCGGCAGCGCTGGGCCAGGCCCGGGTCGCCTTGCCACAGCGGCTCGGTGGCGCGCACGGCTTCGGCCAGCGACTGCGGGGTGGCTTCGTCGAACAGCAAGGCGTTGTGCTGGTGCACGAGGTAATCGAGCGCGCCACCCTGGGCCAGGGCAACCACTGGCGTGCCGGCGGCCAGTGCCTCGGCCGGCGCGATGCCGAAGTCCTCGACCGCCGCGAAAACGAAGGCCGTCGCCCGCGCGAGCCAGGCCTGCTTGTCGGGTTCGGCCACCGCACCTGCAAACTGCACATTGGCCGGAGCCTGCGCCTGCAGTTGTCGCCTCTGCGGGCCGTCGCCGATCACTGTCAGCCGCCAGTCCGGCAGCAACCGCATCGCTTCGATGATCAGAGCCACATTCTTGTAGGGCATCAGCCGCCCGACGGTGACAAGGTGCCGCCGCTCGCGTGCGGCAGGCACCAAGCCAGCCGCGGCCAGGTCGACCGGCGGATGGATCACCTCGGCCTCGCGCCGCCAGGCCTTCCAGATGCGCCGGCGCACGAAGTGCGAGTTGGCCGCTATCTGCTCGGCGCCATGGTGGCTGGCCATGTCCCACAGCCGCAGGCGGTGCAGCAGTGCCCTCGCCAGCCAGCCCTTGAGCCCATGATCGAGCCGTTCCTGCGCCAGGTAGACGCCCTGCATGTCCCAGACATAGCGCATCGGTGAGTGGCAGTAGCACAGGTGCAGCGCGTTCGGCGGCACGATCACGCCCTTGGCCACGGCGTGGCTGCTTGAGATCACGAGGTCGTGGCCGCTGAGGTCGAACTGCTGCATCGCCAACGGCATCAGCGGCAGGGTGCGCGTGAAGTAGCGCGTGATGCCCGGCCACCGGTTCAGAAACGAGGTCACTGTGCGCCGGCTCGGCAGCCGCGCACGGTCGGCCGCTGGCATGCGGTCGATCAGCGTGTACAGCGTGGCGTCGGGAAACAGCGCCAGGATCTGCTCCAGCACGCGCTCGGCGCCGGCGCGGTCGATCAGCCACTCGTGGACGATGGCCACACGCTGGGGGCGGGGGACAGGCATTCGATGCGGGGCTTCGGTGGGCAGTGCAGTTTAGCCAGCGCCTCCCCGCGCCAGACAGCCCAGGGTCGGGTCCGCGGGCGCTTCCTTCAGAATCCTGCCTCTTGCCGCGGCCCTGGATCACGAAGCAGATGAATGATGTTGCGTCCCGCGCGCGTCCCGGAGCCTTCGCGGCGAGGGGCCTGCCCGTGTGGTTCGTCGCCCTCACCGCCGCCACCGCCCCCACCCTCCTCGCCTTCAACCTCGCCCCGTCCCCCACCTTCCTCAACCAGGCGCTGGCCTTCGGCCTGTGGGCGGCCTTTGCGATGGTCACCGCGCCCATCGCCTCGCGGCTGCGCTTCGGCGCCCCCGAAGCCGCGCTGCTGCTGCTGGCGCTGGCCGTGGCGCTGTCATGGGGCCCGGGCACCCTGCCGTCGACGCTGGCGCTGTCGGCCCTGGCCTCGCTGGCGGCGGCGCTGCTGATGCTGCAGGCCGGGCGCTCGGCCTCGGGCCCGCCCGGCCGCGGCGATGCGTTCGCGCTCTTCTGCTGGGCCCTGGTGCTGGCCGGCGTGGTCAACGTCGTCATCGCGCTGGTGCAGGTGTTCGCGCCCGCCTGGGCCGACGGGCGCTGGGTCGCCGCCTCGGGGCTGGTGGGCCGCGCCGTGGGCAACCTGCGCCAGCCCAACCACCTGAGCAGCGTGCTGCTGTGGGGCTGCATCGGCACCGTGGTGCTGGTGCAGCTCAGGCTCTTGCCCTGGCGCGCGGGCGCCGGGCTGCTGGCGGCCATGGTCTTCGCGGTCGTGCTCACCGCCTCGCGCACCGGGCTTGTCAGCGTGATGCTGCTGGCCCTGTGGGGCATGGCCGACCGCCGCATGGCCCGCCCGGCGCGCCTGATGCTGCTGGCCGCGCCGCTGGTCTACGCGCTCGGCTGGTGGCTGATGACGCAGTGGGCCGCCAGCACGCAGCAGGCCTTCGGCGGCGCCGCCCGCCTGGCCGAGACCGACATCTCCAGCTCCCGCTTCGCCATCTGGGCCGACACGCTGGCGCTCATCCGCGAGCAGCCCTGGCTGGGCGTGGGCTGGGGCCAGTTCAACCTGGCGTGGTCGCTGACGCCGTCGCCCTCGCGGCCCACGGCCTTCTTCGACCACGCCCACAACCTGCCGCTGCACCTGGCCGCCGAGATCGGCCTGCCCATGGCCACCGCGGTGGTGGCGCTGCTGCTGGGCGCCTTCGGCCACGCCGCCTGGCGCGCCTGGCGGCCGGGCGAAGGCCCCGAGGACGACGCCATCGCGCGCCGCGGCGCGCTGATGGTGGTGCTGATGATCGGCCTGCACAGCCTGCTCGAGTACCCGCTGTGGTACAGCTACTTCCTGCTGCCGGCGGCCTGGGCGCTGGGCGTGGCGCTGCGCCGGCCCGGCGACACCGCCGCCGCGCCGCCGGCCACCGCGGCCCAGCGCCGGCCCGCGGCCTGGGTGCTGGCCGCCGGGGCCTGGGCCGTCATGGTGGGCACGGCGCTGTCCACCTGGGACTACCGCCTGGTCGCCGACATCTTCCGCGCCGCGCCGGGCGCACCACCGCTGGCGCAGCGCATCGAGGCCGGGCAGCACAGCCTGCTGTTCGGCCATCACGCCGACTACGCCGCGGTCACCTCGAACCTGCCCATCGCCGACCGCGACGCCGCGCTGGCGCGGGCCAGCCACTACCTGCTCGACACGCGCTTCATGATCGCCTGGGCGCGCGCGCTGCACGCCTCGGGCGACGAGGCCGCGGCGCGCCACCTGGTGGCGCGGCTGCGCGAGTTCCGCCGGCCCGACGCGGCGGGCTTCTTCGCGCCCTGCGCCACGCCGGCCTCGGCGGCCGCGGCCTTCCAGTGCCAGCCGCCGCCGCAGCTGTCGCTGTCCTGGCGCGAGCTCGCGCCGCCTGAACCCTAGTCGATGCCGCTCAGGCCGCCCAGTCCCCGCTCTGGCCCCCGCTCTTGGCCAGCACGCGGATGCCGTCCATCACCATGCCGCGGTCGGCGGCCTTGAGCATGTCGTACACCGTCAGCAGGCCCACCTGCACGGCGGTCAGGGCCTCCATCTCCACGCCGGTGCGGCCGAAGGTCTCCACCTGAGCCGTGCAGTGCACGGCGTGGGCGTCGGCGTCGAGCTCGAAGTCCACCGCCACGCGCGTGATGGGCAGCGGGTGGCACAGCGGCACCAGCTCGGCCGTGCGTTTGGCGCCCTGGATGGCGGCGATGCGCGCCACGCCGATCACGTCGCCCTTCTTCGCGCGGCCGGCGGCCAGCAGCGCGTAGGTGGCCGGCTGCATGCGGATGCGGCCGGTGGCGCGCGCCACGCGGTGCGTCTCGGCCTTGGCGCCGACGTCGACCATGTGCGCATGGCCCTGGGCGTCGAAGTGCGTCAGCGGCGTGCCGGCCGGCGGGGCGCTGGCCGCCGGTTCGGCCTTCGGCTTCGGGGTGGCGGCAGGCTGGGGCATGGTCTTCACGTTCAGCAACGGGGCGGTGTCATGATAGCCAGCGGGGCTGCCGGCAGCCCCGGCGAAGGACACCGTTGAACCCAACCCACACCCCCGCCCCGCGGCCCGTGCCGACGCGATCGCGCCTGGGCGCGGCGGCGCTGGCGGCGCTGATGGCGGTCTCGCCGCTGGCGCCGGCCCGGGCCCAGGGCCCGGCGCCGGCCAACCCCGTGCGCCTGCCGGCGCTGGGCGAGTCCGCCTCGGCCGACCTCTCCGTCAACCAGGAGCGCCGCATCGGCGACGCCATCCTGCGCGAAGGCCGGCGCGACCCTGCCTACCTCGACGACCCCATCCTGCTCGACTACGTGCAGCAGCTGTACGCGCCGCTGCTGCGCGCCGCGCGTGCCCGCGGCGACATCGAGCCCGACGTCGACGCCGCCTTCGCGTGGGAAATCTTCCTCGTCAACGACCGTGCCGTGAACGCCTTCGCGCTGCCCGGCGGCTACGTGGGCGTGCACCTGGGCCTGATCGCGCTGACCACCACGCCCGACGCCCTGGCCTCGGTGCTGGCGCACGAGCTCACGCACGTCACGCAGCGCCACATCGCGCGCAGCATCGCGCCGCAGCAGCAGGCCTCGCTGCTGGCGGTGGCCGGGCTGCTGCTGGGCGTGCTGGCGGCCAGCCGCGCCAGCACCGCCGGGGGCAGCGCCGACGGCGTCCAGGCCGCCGTCATGGGTGGCCAGGCGGCGGCCATCCAGACGCAGCTGAACTTCACGCGCGCCATGGAGCGCGAGGCCGACCGCGTCGGCTTCGGCCTGCTGGCCGACGCCGGTTACAACACCGGCGGCATGGCGCAGATGTTCGAGAAGCTCGACTTCGCCAGCCGCATCAACGACACCAACAACTTCCCTTACCTGCGCACCCACCCGCTCACCAGCGACCGCATCTCCGAGGCACGCACGCGGCTGCTCGCCGCCCCGATGCCGGCGCCCGAGCCGACGCTGCGCCACGCGCTGATGCAGGCCCGCGCCCGCGTGCTGATGGACCCCGCCGTGCAGAGCCTGGTGCGGCTGTCGGGCGAGAGCTCGTCGCCGCTGGCGGTGGAGCGCGTGGCGGCGCGGCTGGCCGGCGCCCTGGCGGCCAGCCGCCTGAAGGACCACGCGCGCGCCGAGCGCCAGGCGGCCGAGGCGCGCGCCATGGCCGCCG
>CAIKLM010000165.1 GCA_903828235.1 uncultured beta proteobacterium
CGGCGGCCAGGGCCGGCGTGCCGTCGGTGCTGCCGCCGTCGGCCACGATCACCTCGTGGCCGGCCGCGCGCAGCGGCGCCAGCGCGGCCAGCGCATCGGCGATGCCGGCGGCCTCGTTCAGCGCCGGCATGACCACGCTCAGCCTCATGCCGCCCCCGCCGCCGGCAGCCGCAGCGGCAGCTCGCGCAGCCGCGTGCCGGTGAGCGCGGCCACGGCAGCGGCCACGGCCGGGGCCAGCGGCGGCACGCCGGGCTCGCCCACGCCCTCGGGGTGGTCGATGGCCGACTCGACGATCTCCACCTGCACCTCGGGTGCCTCGCCGATGCGCAGCAGCGGAAGGTCGAGGAAGTGCGCCTGCTGCACGCGGCCGCGCTCCACCGCGATGCCGCCGTGCAGCGCCGCGGTGAGCGCGAACACCACCGAGCCCTCGAGCTGCTGGCGCACGAGGTTGGGGTTGACGGCCAGCCCGCAGTCGATGGCCGCCACCACGCGGTGCACGCGGATGCGGCGCGCGGCGTCGGCCGCGGCTGGCGCCACCGACACGGTGGCCACCATCGCCACCACGCTGCCGAAGCTGGCGTGCAGCGCCACGCCGCGCGCGGTGGGCGCGCCGTCGGGGGCGGGCGGCGAGGGCGTGCCCCAGCCGGCTGCGGCGGCGGCGCGGTCGAGCACGGCGCGATGGCGCGGTTGCGCCGCCAGCAGGCCGCGGCGGAAGGCCACCGGGTCGGCGCCGGCGGCCGCCGCGCACTCGTCGACGAAGCCCTCGGTGAAGAAGCCCATGTGCGAGTGCCCCACCGAGCGCCAGAAGCCCACCGGCACGGCCGACTCCACCGGCGTGTGGCGCATGCGCGCCGCTGGCCAGGCGTAGACCGGGTCGAAGCCGCCCTCGGCGCTGAGCTTGTCGCGCACCACGCCCAGCGCGTTGAGCGCGCCCAGCGGCCGCAGCACCCGCGCGAGCTCGCCCTGGCCCTGCGCCAGTGCCGGCATCACGGTGGCGCCGGCGCGGTAGCGCGCCATCACGCCCGGCGCCAGCAGCGGCCCGGCGGCGTGGTGGTCCCAGGCCACGAGCCGGCCCTGGGCGTCGAAGCCGGCACGCAGCCGTGCCGTGCAGGCCGGGCGGTAGAAGTCGTGCTGCGTGTCCTGCGCGCGGCTCCACAGCACCTGCACCGGCACGCCCGGCAGCGCCCGCGCCACCAGCGCGGCCTGCTCGACGAAGTCGACGTCGAGCCGGCGCCCGAAGCCGCCGCCGGCCAGCGTGACGTGGACCGTCACCGCCTCGCGCGGCAGCCCCAGCGCGCGCGCCACGGCGCCCTGTGCGAGATCGGGCGCCTGCGTCGGCGCCCACACGGTGGCGCGGCCCTCGTCCACGCGCACCGTGGCGTTGGCCGGCTCCAGCACCTGGTGCGCCAGGAAGGGCGCGCGGTAGGTGGCCTCGATGCGCCGCGCGGCGCCCGCGAGCGCGGCCTCGACGTCGCCGCGCTCCAGGTAGGCGAAGGCGGCGTCCTCGGCGCCGGGGGCCAGGGCGGCGTCGCAGCGCGCGCGCAGCGGCGCGGTGTCGGCGGCGTCGCCAGTGTCATCACCCTCCCACTGCAGCTTCAGCGCCTGCACCGCCTGCATCGCCGCCCAGGTGCTGCCGGCGATGACGGCCACGCCGCCCGGCCCGCCCGAGGCGGGGGGCTCGAAGCGCACGACGGCGCGCACCCCGGGCAGGGCGCGCGCGGCGGTGTCGTCGACGCTGCGCACGCGGCCGGCCAGCGTGGGCGGCAGCGCCACCGCGGCGTAGGCCATGCCGGGCAGGCGCACGTCGATGCCGTAGCCGGCGCGGCCGCTGCCCAGCGCCGCGGCGTTGAGCCGCGGTTGTGCGCGGCCGATCAGGCGCCACTCGGTGGCGGGGCGGGGCTTGACGTCATCGGGCAGCGGGCGCGCGGCGGCGGCCGCGGCCAGCGCGCCGAAGCCCAGGGCGCGGCCGCTGGCCGCGTGGCGCACCTGCCCGTCGGCCACCGACAACGCGGCCTCAGCCACGCCCCAGCGCGCGGCGGCCTCGGCCCGCAGCATCTGCCGCGCCGCCGCCCCGGCCAGGCGCACGGGCAGCCACAAGTCCTTCAGCGAGCTCGAGCCGCCGGTGAGCATGGGCGCGGCCTCGCGCATGATCTTGCCCACCAGGTGCTCGGTGATGCGGCGCAGCAGCGAGTCGTCGTCGGGCAGGAAGGGCAGCGCGTCCACTACCGTGGTGGCGTTGCCGTAGATGGCGTCCACCGGCGCCGGCGCGATGGCGACGCGCTCCAGCGCAACGCCCAGCTCCTCGGCCAGCAGCATGGCCAGGCCGGTGTGCACGCCCTGGCCCATCTCCGTCTTGGGGCACACCAGGTGCACGAGGCCGTCGTCGCCGATGCGCACCCAGCCGTTGAAGGCGTGGCGGCCGGGCTCGGGCGGCAGCGGCTCGGCGCCCACCAGGCGCTGGCGCACCGGCAGCGCCGCCCAGCCGATGGCCAGGGCGCCGGCCACGGCCAGCGGGGCGAGGACGAGATGACGGCGCTTCACAGGGCCGCGAGCTTAAGGCCCGTGACAGCGCGAATCGCGGGCCGCGAGTAACCTTCGGTTCCATGCATTCCGGGTTCATCCCCCGCGCGCCATGACCCTCATCGACCGCCTGAACGCCCTGGGCGCCGACCGCTTGCGCGGCCTGCGACGGGGCGTCGAGAAAGAAAGCCTGCGCGCGCGCGACACCGGCGGCCTGGCGCGCACGCCCCACCCCAGCGGCCTGGGCGCACCGCTCACGCACCCGCACGTCACCACCGATTACAGCGAGAGCCAGCTCGAGCTGATCACCGGCGTGCACGCCACGCCCGAGGGCGCGGTCGCCGAGCTCGAGCGCATCCACCGCCACGTCTACGAGGTGCTCGAGACCGAGCCGGGCCGCGACGGCAACGAGATCCTGTGGGTCGGCAGCATGCCCTGCGGCCTGCCGCCCGACGAGAACATCCCCATCGGCAGCTACGGCAGCAGCCACATCGCGCGCGCCAAGAGCGTCTACCGCATGGGCCTGGGCCACCGCTACGGCCGCCGCATGCAGACGATCAGCGGCATCCACTACAACTGGTCGCTGCCGGGGCTGGGCAACGACGAGCACTTCGCGCTGATCCGCAACTTCCGCCGCCAGAGCTTCCTGCTGCTGTGGCTGTTCGGCGCCAGCCCGGCGGTGTGCGAGTGCTTCGTGGCCGGCCGCCCGCACGGGCTGCAGGCGCTGGAGCCGGGCACCTTCCACCGTCCGCACGCCACCAGCCTGCGCATGGGCCGGCTGGGCTACCAGAGCGAGGCGCAGGCCAGCCTGGCCGTCAGCTACAACGGCCTGGAGGGCTACGCGCACTCGCTGCACGGCGCGCTGACGCAGCCCTACCCGCCCTACGAGGCCATCGGCATCAAGAACCTGGGCGGCGAGTACAACCAGCTCGCCACGACGCTGCTGCAGATCGAGAACGAGTTCTACGGCACCATCCGTCCCAAGCGCGTGATCCGTCCCGGCGAGCGCCCGCTGCACGCGCTGCGCGAGCGCGGCGTCGAGTACGTCGAGGTGCGCTGCATGGACCTGGACCCCTTCGAGCCGGTCGGCATCAGCGTCGGCACCATGCGCTTCCTCGACGTCTTCCTGCTGCACTGCCTGCTCGCCGACAGCCCGCCCGACACGCCCGACGAGATCGCGGCGCTGGGCCGCAACCAGGAGCGCACCGCCGGCTTCGGCCGCGAGCCGGGCCTGCGGCTCGAGCGCGGCGGCCGCGAGGTCGTGCTGGTGGAGTGGGCGGCCGAGATCCTGGAGCAGTGCGCGCCGATCGCGCGCGCGCTCGACGCGCTGCACGGCGGGCAGGCCCACGCGCAGCAGCTGGCGGCGGCGCAGGCGGCGCTGGAGCGCCCCGACACGCTGCCGTCGGCGCGCGCGCTGGCGGCCATGCAGGCCGGCTTCGGCGGCAGCCACGCGCGCTTCGTGCAGGCGCAGTCGCTGGCCACGCGCGCGCACTTCCGCGCGCAGCCGCTGCCGGCCGAGGAGCGCGAGCACTTCGCCGCCGAGGCCCGCGCGTCGGTGGAGCGGCGCATCGCCATCGAGCGCGCCGACACCGGCGACTTCGAGAGCTGGCGCAAGGCCTACCTGGCGCCGGAGCGGCTGCTGGCCTGACGGGCCCAGGCGCCAGGCGTTCGAGGGACCGCCTGCCCCGTCAATCCGGCTTGATCTTCGCCCGCGCGATCACCGGCTGCCAGCGCTTCTGCTCGGCGGTGATGAAGGCCGCGTACTCCGCTGGCGTGCTGCCCACGGCGATGGCCGCGTCATGCGCCAGCCGCTCCAGCGTGCCCGGTTCCTTCATCGCCCGCGCCGCGGCCTGCGCCAGCCGCTCGATGGCCGCGGGCGGCATCGAGGCCGGCACGTTCAGCCCGTACCACTGCGACATCTCGAAGCCGGCGTAGCCCTGTTCGGCCACCGTGGGCACCTCGGGCATCTGCGCGATGCGCTGCGGCGTGCCGGTGGCGATGCAGCGCAGCTTGCCGGTGCGCACGAACTGCAGCACCGCCGCCGCGCCCACCGAGGCGGCGTCCAGCCGGCCGGCCAGCAGGTCGGTCAGCATCGGCCCGGTGCCGCGGTAGGGCACGTGGGTGATGAAGGTGCCGCTTTCCTTCTTCAGGTACTCCATCGCCAGGTGGCCGGCGCTGCCGTTGCCGGCCGAGCCGTAGTTCAGGCGCCCGGGCTGCTTCTTGGCCAGCGCCACGAACTCCGGCAGGGTCTTCGCCGGCAGGTCGGGGTGCACGAGGTACAGGCTGGGCACCTTGGCCAGCAGCGACACGGGCCTGAAGTCGCGGTTGGCGTCGTAGGGCAGCTTGTCGAAGATGTACGGGTTGACGGCCAGCGTGCCGATGTGCCCCAGGATCACGGTGTGCTGGTCCTCGGCGCGCGCCACCTCCTGCATCGCCAGGTTGCCGGCGGCCCCGGGCTTGTTGTCGACGAACACCGACTGGCCCAGCGCCTTGCTCATCTCGACGGCGGCGGCGCGGGCGATGATCTCGGAGCTGCCGCCCGGCGCGAACGGCACGACGAAGCGGACGGCCTTGGTGGGCCAGCCCTGCGCGCGCAGCGAGGGCAGCGCCAGCGTGGCGGCGGCGGCGGCACCGGCCTGCAGCAGGCGGCGACGGGGCAGGATGATCGGGTGCATGGGTGTCTCCTCTCGGTCGTTGTTCGCGGTGCTTGCCGGGGGTGTTCGTCCGCGGTCATGCGCGGCCCATGGGCGACGCATGACCCCTTCGGGCGCCTCATTGTGGCGCGGGGCACCGGCCCGGTGCGGGGGCGCCCGCGCCCGCAGGCCCGGCCCCGCCTCTCACACTCTCAGGGCCCCTCGCCCAGCGGCCCCACGCGCGGCAGCGGGGCCGCGCCCGGGGCCGTCCGCGCCCAGTGGTCGACCAGCGTGTCCAGCACCGGGCGCCCGCGCGCGGCGCCCTCGTCGTTGATCAGCATCGCCACGGCCCATTCGTGGCCCTCGGCGTCGCGCAGCACGCCGGCCAGCGCCACCACGTTGCGCAGCGTGCCGGTCTTCAGCCGCGCCCAGCCGGCGGCGGGTGAGTCGCGCAGCCGCAGCCGCATGGTGCCGTCCACGCCCACGGTGGGCAGCGTGGCCAGCAGGTCGTGGCGGTGCGGGCTGCGCCAGGCCGCGCGCAGCACCTCGGCCAGCAGCCGCGCGCTCACGCGCTCGCGCCGCGACAGGCCCGAGCCGTTGTCGCTGACCAGCGCCCGGTCGTCGATGCCCTGGCGCTGCAGCCACGCTCGCAGTACGCGGTCGGCGCGCTCGGCGGTGGGCAGGCTGGCCGGCGCCAGCGCGTCGGGTGCCGTGGCGCCGAGTTCGGCGAACAGCACGCGCGTCCAGGCGTTGTCGCTGGCCTTGTTCAGGTGGCGCAGCAGCTCGCCCCAGGGCCGGCCCTGGCGCCGTGCCAGCACGGCAGCCCCGGGCGGCGCGGCGGCGGCGCGCACCCGGCCCTGCCAGGTGCCGCCCAGGCCGCGCCACAGCGTGCGCAGCAGCCGCTCGGCCAGCTCGTCGCGGTCCAGCAGCTGCAGCTGCGCGCGCACCGTGCAGCCGCGCGGGAAGGCGCCGCGCAGCGCGATGGTGGTGGTCGCGCCGTCGCGGGTCACGGTGGCAGGCTGCCAGTGGTCGTCCCAGTCGGCGCAGCGCGCGTCGGTGAGCGCCATGGCGCGCGCATCGACCACCAGGCCGTCGAGCGCCGGCACACTGCGGGCCGTCACGCCCTCGGCCGTGGCCTGCAGCTGCAGCGGCAGCAGGCTGCCGCCCAGGTTGAGCGCATCGGGGATCACGTTGTAGGGGAACTCGGGCGCGTCGTCGAAGGGTGGCAGGCCGATGTCCGTGCGCGCCGGCGCGTAGCGCGTGCGGTCGATCAGCACGTCGCCGCGGATCTCGCGCACGCCGGCCTCGCGCAGCTCCAGCAGCAGCGCCCACAGCTGCGGCACGCCGAGCTCGGGCTCGCCGCCACCGCGCAGCACCAGGTCGCCGGCGAGCACGTCGCCCTCGCGCGGCGCCGCGCTCAGCAGCTCGGTGAAGCCGCGGTGGTTGGGCCCCAGCGCATCCAGCGCCACGATGCTGGTGACGAGCTTCATGGTCGAGCCCGGCTGCACCGACTGGGCGGCCCGGAAGCCGACCGCGCCGCCGCGCCGCGTCAGCGGCAGCGCGGCGTAGGCCAGCGCGTCCACCGGCAGCCGGGCCTGCGCCAGCGCGCGCAGCACGGGCTCGGGCGGGCCGGCCTCGGCGCGCGCGCCCAGGGACAGCGCGGGCAGCGCGGCGGCCAGCACGGCGGCCAGCAGCCACGGGCGCGCCATCGAGCGCGCCATCGAGCCCGCCATCGGGAGCCGGTTCGGCTGCCGAGGCGGGCGTGCGCCAGGGCACTGGGGCGGGAAGGTCATGCCCGGCATTGTCCGCGGCCGCCGCGACAATGCCCGGCGTGAACGCGCCCGCCCCTGCCTCCACCCCCGCCCTGCACCTCGGCCTGGACGCCGGCGGCACGCAGACGCGCTGGGCCCTGGCCGACGGCGGTGGCCGCGTCGTGGCCGAGGGCTCGGCGCCGCCGCTGTCGGGCCTGATGCTGCTCGACCCCGCCGGCCGCGCCACGCTGCAGGCGGCGCTGCGGGGCCTGGCCGCGGCGCTGCCCGCGGGCACGGTGCTGCGCAGCGCCTGGGCCGGCCTCACGGGCCTGGATGCCGCGCTGGCGCCGGTGATGGCGCGGGCCCTGGGCGGCACGCTGGCCCTGCCGCCCGCGGCCGTGCACGTGGGCACCGACATCGAACTGGCCTTCCGCGCCGCCTTCGCGCCCGGCGAGGGCGTGCTGCTGGTGGCCGGCACCGGCACCATCGCCGCGGTGCTGGGGGTCGACGGTACGCTGCACCGCGCCGGCGGCCGCGGCGCCGTCATCGACGACGCCGGCGGGGGCCACTGGATCGCGCGCGAGGCGCTCCGGCTGGTCTGGCGGCTCGAGGACGAGGCCCCCGACCGCGGCGTGGCCACGCCGCTGGGCCGGGCGCTCGCGCAGGCCGTGGGGGGCGAGGACTGGGCGGCCACACGTGCCTTCGTCTACGGTGCCAGCCGCGGCGAACTGGGCACGCTGGCGCTGGCCGTGGCCGACGCGGCGCAGGCGGGCGACGCCGCCGCGCTGGGCGTGCTGCAGCAGGCCGGCGGCGAGCTCGCGCGGCTGGTGCAGGCGCTGCACGGCCGCCTGGGGCGCGTGCTGCCCGTCGCGCTGGCCGGCCGCGTGTGGACGCTGCACCCCGCCGTCGAGGCCGCGCTGCGCGCTGCGCTGCCCGGCGTGGCCGTGTCGCACAGCCCCGGGGCGGCCCATGCCGCCGCGGCCCGGCTCGCGGCCTCGGCGCACCCTGCCACGGAGAACGAACTGCGATGAACCGAGGGCTCCGCGCCGCCGCCGCGCTGCTGGCCACGCTGCTGCTGGCCGCCTGCGCCGCGCCGCCGCCCGGCATGGGCACCACCGAGGGCGGCATCCCCGTCGTCACCACGCACACCGCCAAGGGGCAGGACAGCCGCGCGCTGTTCCTCGTCATCCACTACACCGTGGCCGACCTGCCGCAGAGCCTGCACATCCTGACCGAGCGCGAGGTCTCGGCGCACTACCTGCTCACCGACGAGACGCCGCCGCGCATCTTCCGCCTCGTCGACGAGAACCGCCGCGCCTGGCACTCCGGCGTCAGCGGCTGGAAGGGACACCGGCTGCTCAACGCCAGCAGCATCGGCATCGAGATCGTGCACCCGGGCTTCCGCAAGGGCCCCGACGGCGCGCGCCAGTACCTGCCCTTCAGCGACGCGCAGATCGACGCCCTGGTGCCGCTGGTGCGCGACATCGTCACGCGCCACCGCATCCGCCCCGAGCGCGTGCTCGGCCACGGCGAGGTGACGCCCGCCTACAAGGAAGACCCCGGCCCCACCTTCCCCTGGCACCGCCTGGCAGCCGAGGGGCTGGTGCCGCCGCTGCCCGACGCGGCCCGCGTGGCCGCGCAGCGCGCCGTCTACGAGGCCGCGCTGCCCGACGCCGCGTGGTTCCAGCAGCAGCTGCGCCAGTGGGGTTACGTGATCGAGGCCACCGGCCAGTGGGACGAGCAGAGCCGCCGCGTGATGATGAACTTCCAGATGCGATACCGCCCCGCCGACCACCGCGCCGAGATGGACGCCGAGAGCGCCGCCCTCCTGTGGGTGCTGAACAACCCGCCGGCCGCCGCGCCCGCGCCGCCCCCGGCGCTGCCCGCGCCCCGGCTGCCGGGCGCGCC